>CAYXSY010000001.1:0-122664 GCA_964467905.1 uncultured Planctomycetales bacterium
CCGGCAGCATATCCTGAAAATTCACCGCAAAATGAAAATGGGTCTTGCCGCTTTCGGTAATAGACTTCTCCCCCAGTTGATACGCCCATTCAAGGCGCAAAGACGCCTGGTTAAAAAGCTTAAAACGCACTCCTGCGCCCACGCCCATATAATCAACTTTTCTTTTTTCTCCCCCGAACATCGTACCTTTGCGGTCTCCGTGTCCGTAATCAAAAAAACCAACCAAAGAGGTTTGATTCTTTAAAGTATCTTCCGCGTAGGGTATTTGCCAGTTTTCAGGTATAAAAAAAGCCGGACTTGTTATTTCAAGATTCGCAATACGGGCATTATCTGCCAAGAAATCAGCTGCCGGGTAACCCCTTACCGAGTCAAGCCCGCCTAAATTAAATTCCTCCTGCGGGGCTAAAACATCGAAGGCAATCTGCTGCCGGTACCTTACGTTTGCCTGCAGGTCTAAAGGAAGAGCCCTGACATGAGTAATATCGAAATTTAGTTTAGAAAATTCAGGTCTTGCCTGCCCGCCTCTTGAAGCTAGAGGATTACCTTTGGGGCTTGCACCAAAACCATGCAAACCGCGGTAAAACTGCGTCGAGAAATTAGTATTGCTCATCTGGCCGCGGTAGATATAAGAACCTCCTACGCTTGCCATGCGAAACCTATCTTTGTTATATACTGTATTTGAAGTCCGAATAACTTTATCCTTAGCATCAAAGCCTAAAAATATATCTCCCAGATAAGCCTCCGGGCTATAAAACTCCTGATGCAAAGAAAACGTCGTGGCATCCGCATCGGAACTGATACCGTATTGCGCAAACTCCTGTTTCGGGACAGAATGACTTGTTGAATATCCGTAAGTTAAAAATGTATTCTTGGGGCTGATAGGCACGCTGTGATAAATATACCTGCCGTTAAAGTGTATCCCGCTTGTTGTGCCGGCTAAAAGCGTATCGTCGAGCCCTAAGAAATTATTGTGCCTTACGCCCAGGCCTGTGCGGCTCTTACCGGTTGAAGTTGTCCCATCATTGTCAAAAGTCGCAAAGACGTGTACAGGAAAATTTACTTCGCTCGATAAAATCACATCGGTTGTGCCGGGCTTTTTCCCTGCCCTTAATATTGACTTTACTTCCCTGTCCGGATTACGGCTCATTATCTGCAGGGCCTTTGACATTTTATCGTAACGCAGAATCTCACCCGGCTCTATATCCCAGTAATAACGCAGGCGGTTATTTACAAAATATTTGTGCGGCAATATCTCAAGCTTGCCCATCTTAGCTTCAACTACCTGCAAGGTAACAACGCCTGATTTTACATCCTGCGGGGGGACAAACACCGCAGCCACAACCCCCTTCTTCAAATATTCTCTTTCTATCTCGGAAGCAAGAATATTCAAATCAGAAAGTGTTATCTCCCTGTTGTTATATTGCCCTACGATATCGGCAAAATCTTCCGGCGGGAATGTTTCGCAGCCTACAAGCTCTATCTTTGTTGCCAGAAAATGTTCTTCTTCCGTTGAAACTTCAGGCTTCACAGGTTCTGATACTTGCTCTTGCGGAGGCAGAGCTTTCCTGCGCATAAGTTTTTCTATATCGCGGTTTCCTAAGCGGTCGACTTCAGAAGTAGCTTTTTCTACAGCTGATTGGGAAAAACAGAACTGCGGCAGGTAAAGTACAAGTGCAAGTATTAAAAATACCCTTATACGGATAGGGCCTTTTTTAGTCATTTATTAGGTTTATAGACCTCCTAAACTATTATAATATAGGAATTAATTACAAGATTGTCAATATATATTAATTAGTATAAATTTTTTATTTAAATAGAAGGGCACTAAGCGCTTTCAGCTATTATTCCCTTGACAAAACGCCGTGATTATCATATAAAAAGATTAGTTTTGGACCGTAAATTAGGGTATACTTTTATTAGGGAGGAGGGGATGGCTATGAAAAGAACAGTTTTCTTAGGAATCATAGTATTAAGCTTAGTAGCGATATCTTTGGCTTTTGCTGCCGACGCCAAAAGAGTGGCGGTAATCTCTAAACTACAGGGCAGCGCCGAAGTCAAAACAGCCAGTAAAGTATGGTCACCGGCTAAAGAAGGAATGATTCTTAACCAAAATGATACTATCCGCACCAAAAAAGGTTCCACTGCAATTCTCAACTTAGACGGTAATGCCCAAACTGCTACCGTGGAAGTGAAAGAGAATACCGAGTTAATGCTGGCTGAAATGATTGCCAACAAAGAAATGGGCAAACAAAAAACCCTTCTTGACTTATCATTAGGTAATATTTTAATCAAAGCTAAAAAATTACACTCGGAAAAATCAAGCTTCGAAGTAAAAACACCCACGTCCGTAGTAGCAGTAAGAGGCACAACTTTTGCCGTATCGGTTGAAGCAGTAGAATAAGCTCTTTTGCTAAGCCCGCTTAAAAAGCGGGCTTAGCACACACTACAAAACCAACACCATATTTAACTGTAGATAAAAGCACAATAGCCGAAGTATAAAATTGCTGTTTAAAAAGACGTTTTTCCTAAATCTAGCCCTGGCGGCATTATGCGCCTCAATATCCCTCATACTCTCCTCCCAAGGATTGCTTAAAAGGGCTGAGTTAGCCAGCCTTGATTTCTGCTTCAGGTTAAGAGGGCCCGCACCGGCTAACACACGCATAAATATAATTGAAATTACCGATTCGGATATAACAAAGATAGGCCGCTGGCCATGGCCGAGACAATGGCATGCTGCCATAACCGAAGCGCTAACTGCATTCGGTGCAAAAGCGATATATTTTGATATTATCTTTGCTGAAAACTCCGACGAAAAAGACGATGCTATATTTGAAGAGGCGATAAAGAAATCAAAGAATGTATACCTCCCCTTTGTCTTTCATAACAACATCATAGATAAAAGCAATCTTCTACTCCCTATTAAGAAATTCTATCCCTATATTAAAGGTACGGGTGCGGTAAATATATATCCGGACAGCGACGGAATATTAAGAAGGATACCTATTGCCTTCCGCGATAAAGAGGGGCAAATTTACCCGCATGCCGCGTTATCCTTAGCCCTTGACTACAGGGGGCTAAAGGTAAAAGAACTTAACCCGCGCTGGCTGCTCGTATCGGGAGCAAATGAAGAATTCCGCATACCGATAGCAGATAAAAACACGATGTTGATTAACTGGGCAGGAAAATGGGAGTATTCATTTAACCATTATGACTATCTTGGCGTCCTGGCAGCCTATCAGGATATGCTGGAAAATAAAAAAGTAAATATAAACACTGAAAACTTTAAAAATAGCATTTGCCTGGTTGGATTAACAGCTATAGGGCTATATGATATAAAACCTATCCCCTTACAACCGGAATACCCCGGGATAGGAATAGTTGCAAACGCAGTTAACAATATTATCGATAAGAAATACCTCTTTGACGTGCCGCAATGGATAGGCGTATTACTGATGATTATCCTTTCGCTTATCCCTGCTTTCTTTATCCGCGGAGAACGGCCGCTCAAAGACGCCACATTCGTGTTATTAATCGGCTTATTGTATTTCCTGGTTAATTTTCTGCTTTTTGAAAACCATATCAATTTAGAATTGTACTCTCCGCTTTTTGCGCTTGTATTAAGTTCGTTCTCAATAGGAACATACAATTTTGTCAGGGTCTCAGTAGAAAGACAGAATTTCTTCAAGATGTCGGTTACCGACGGGCTGACCGGACTCTATAATATCAGGTATTTTAAGATACTCCTTGAAACAGAAATCATGATGGCAAAAGTAGACCGCGAGAAGAAATTTTCCATCATTATGAGTGATGTAGACCATTTTAAACATTTTAATGATACTTACGGACATCAGGTGGGAGATATCGTCTTGAAAGAAGTAGCTGCGGCAATAAAAAATTCAGTGAGATCTTCAGATATTGTAGCCAGATACGGCGGCGAAGAAATGATTGTGCTTTTAAGGGGCTCATCTTCGCTGGAGGATGCGGCGAATGTCGCAGAAAAAATAAGAAGAAATATAGAGAATGCGGTCGTAAAAGACCAGAATAATTCTTATAAAGTTACCGCCAGCTTAGGCGTATCATTTATCAAGCCGTCCGATACCGTAGACAGCATAATTAAGCGGGCTGATGACGGACTGTATAAAGCTAAAACTCTCGGTAGAAATCGGGTCTGTTCCATGAAAGATGATTTAAAAACAATCCCGCCTAACCAACAACAAAAAAATTAACCTTTTATCAAAGCAAGTGCTTCGCTGCGCGTCTTTTCATTATCTTTAAATATGCCTCGTACCGCAGAAGTAACTGTTAATGTCCCGGGTTTCTTTACCCCGCGCATAGACATACACATATGCTCTGCCTCTAAAACAACCATAACCCCCAAAGGTTTTAGCTTAGACATTATAATCTCGGCAATTTGAGTGGTAAGGCGTTCCTGCACCTGCGGCCTTCTTGCTAATATATCCACTACGCGTGCAAGCTTGCTTAAACCCGTAACGCGCCCGTTTTTCGGTATATAAGCAATATGCGCTCTGCCCAAAAACGGCAGAAGATGATGTTCGCATGTGCTGTATAATGGTACGCCTTTTAAGAGGATTATCTCATGATGCTTCTGGTCTAGGATAACCTCGAGCTCCTTTGCCGGGTCTTTATTCACCCCTGAAAATATTTCCTCATACATCTCGGCAACCCGCGAAGGTGTCTCCTGGAGATCCTTCCTCTTGGGATTTTCCCCTATTGCCTCTAAAATATACCTGACTGCCTTCTCTATTTTTTTCTTATCCATATAGCCCTCCCCGGCTTTATTTATTTGCCAATACAAAAATTAGAAAAAATATTATCCAACAAATCTTCAGAGAAATTCTTTCCTAATATCTCGTCTATAAAAAATACTGATTGCTTTATATCTTCGGATACAAACTCCCAAGATAACCCCTTATCTTCCGAATTTAACGCCCGGATAACAGCATTCTTAGATTTTTTAATTAGTTCTATATGTCGTAAGTTACTCATAGCAGCTTCTTGATTAATAGAGACACTCCCTGCTAAAACTAAATCCGATATCTTATCCTCAAGAAGGTTTATGTTTTTCATATTCCGGGCCGAAAGTTCTACAATATGCGGAAAGCACTTTCTTATCTTCTCTATGGCTATCCTACGCGGCTTATCTATCTTATTAATAATGGCGATTGTTTTATTCTTCTTTACCTTTCTTATGATCGAATAATCATCCTTATTCATGGGGCGGCTTGCATCAAAGACTAAAAATACTAAATCAGCGTTTTTTATCTGCTCTTTGGAGCGCGATACTGCTTTCTTCTCAATTAAATCCCGCGGCTCTAAAATTCCGGCAGTATCAACTATCCTAACCGGAATACCCTTAATATCTATTATCTCCTCTATTGTATCTCTGGTTGTGCCGGCAATATGCGTTACAATAGAACGCTCCTCTTTAAGCAGGGCATTTAATAGTGAGGACTTACCGACATTCGGCCTACCACAGATAACACAATGCAAGCCGTCTCTTAGAACCTTCCCCTTCTGAGACCTCAACAAAAAATCATCAAACTCCCTGATTATTTTACTCAACCTATCCTTTATGCTATCTTGGGTGCTATCTGTAATATCATCCTCGGGGAAATCAATATTTGCTTCAACCAGAGACAACAAATCTATGATCTCATCCCTGATTTTATTAATCTGGTTTGATAAATATCCTTTTAGCTGCAGCGTACCTAATTTTAGGGCGGCATCTGTCTTTGCGCTGATGACATCCAGGACTGCTTCGGCCTGCGTCAAATCAATACGACCGTTCAAAAAAGCCCTTTTGGTAAATTCGCCAGGCTCGGCAAGCCTTGAACCGTTAGCTAAAACTAATTCCAATACTGCGCGGGTTGCAACGATACCGCCATGACAATTTATTTCCACCACGTCTTCGCGGGTAAAGCTGCGCGGAGAACGCATTAGAGTAAGTATAACCTCATCTATTATTTCTTTATTTTTAGGATTTATAACCCAACCATAATGCACTGTGTACGTCTTATAGGTTGACGGCTTACTGCCTGAAGGCGAAACAAATATTTTATCGGCTATAGATAACGAGCCCGGTCCGCTGATACGCACAATACCGATACCCGCCTGTGCTCCGGATGTCGAAATAGCTGCTATCGTATCAGTAAAATTAATATTCATATTCTAAACCATTATACTATAACTACCTATTCTCTCCCATAACAAAAGAGAAGTGTCAGACACCATCGAGAAAATGTCTGACACTATCTTAACCTGGTGCCTGACACTAAATAATTGCGCGCCTCGCCAACTACAAATAAAGAGCCGGTTATCAAAATCAGGTCCTGCTTTCCTGCTTTCAGCTTAGCCGATAACAATGCTTCCTTGACGCTATAAGTTAGGCATGGACTCTTATTAACAAATAAATTCTTCAGATTTTCAGGATCCGAAGCTCTGGGGTTATCGGACTTAGTCAAGATAACTTCATCAGCGATATATGATAATTCCTTACAGATTCCTTGTATATCTTTATCCTTCGAAATACCTAAGACTAGAAATAATTTCTTATATCTAAAGTTTTTTCTTATAGTCGCGACAATGGCCTTGGCTGAGGCTATATTTTGAGCTCCGTCAAGAATAACCAGAGGTTTTTTTAAGATAATCTCGCATCTACCCGGCCAGACAGCATGACGGATACCTCTCTTGATAACTTCGTGACTAATCTTAAATCCGTATCTAGACAAAGCATCAATTGCCCCTGCTGCCACAGCTGCGTTAATACGCTGATGCTCACCTAAAAGAGGGATATCTTTAATGCGGCATCTGCCCAGTTTGTTCTTAATAACTAACTGTGCTCCGGCCTGCCTGCATTTCTTGCGGATTACCTCCTCTGCTTCTTTCTCCTGCGGGGCAGAAATTACAATTAACTTTTGATTCCTGATTTCTCCTGTCTGCCGGCAGGCAGGGATTTTTTGGTTTTTTATAATTCCTGCCTTCTCCTTAGCTATTTCCTTCAAGGTACTGCCTAATTTATCTGTATGCTCATAACTTATCGGAGTAATCACAGACACCAAAGAACAAACCGTATTTGTGGCATCAAGCCTCCCACCCAAACCGGTCTCTAGCACCGCAAAATCAACTTTCCTTTCTTTAAAATAAACAAAAGCCAAAGCTGTATAAACTTCAAAAAAAGAAAGCTCGCCGTATTTAGAGTATCTATTATATTTCTCTATCGCGGGCTTTAATCTTGTAACCAATGCCGCCAATTCTTCTTTAGGGATCATCCCCTCGAAAATTATTGATTCTTGGTTTTTCCTGCCTGCCGGCAGGCAGGGATTTTTTGGTTTTTGGTTTAATATTCTTATCCTTTCTCTAAAATCAGACAGGTGCGGAGACGTATATAACCCCACTCTATATCCTGCTTCACGCAGAATATAGGCAATAAAAGCACAGGTAGAACCCTTACCTTTTGTTCCGGCGACATGAATACAGCGCAAGCTATGCTGCGGGTTTCCTATCGTGGCCAGAAAATCCTTAACCCGCTCCAGCTTCAGCGATTTCTTATAAGGATACTGGGAGATTCTTTCGTAATTAACAAAAATCTCTAAATATTTAATCGTTTGTCGGTAAGTCATATAAAATAGGGACGGTTCTATTTTCCCATAGCTTTGTAACAAAAGAAAACAGAACCGTCCCCCCCTTAAAACTTAATGCCTGAAATGCCTCATACCGGTAAATACCATCGGTATTTTATACTTATCGCACGCTTTAATAATCTCGCTATCGGAAATGGAGCCGCCAGGCTGAATTACTGCTTTTACCCCCGCCTTTACCGCCTCAATAAGCGCATCCGCCTTAGGAAAGAACGCATCCGAAGCAAGACAAGAGCCGACAGCAGCTTTTCCTGCCTTCTTTTTGGATATAACCACAGAATCTACCCTGGACATCTGACCTGCTCCTATGCCCACAGTCTTAGTGCCCTTAGCCAGGATAATAGCATTAGACTTTACATGCTTGGCCACTTTCCAGGCAAAAATCAAAGTATTCAGCTGCGTCTTGGTAGGCCTTTTCTTGGTCGGGAACTGCAAACTGTCCATATTAAGCGTATCTAAATCTTTATCTTGAAGCAACAACCCCGAAGTGACCCGTTTTAAATCAAATTCTTTTACTTCTTCTAAATCTGCGAGCTCAAGTAAGCGCAGATTTTTCTTACTCTTGAATAAATCTTTTGCCCCCGCATCGAATCCGGGAGCGATTATGCATTCTAAAAACCCGCTTTTTGCGATAAGTCTAGCGGTTTTTAAATCGAGCTTCCTGTTTAAGGCTACTATCCCACCAAAAGCCGAGAGGGAATCACACTTCCATGCAGCCAGATAAGCTCTGTCCAACATTTTATCCTCTGCCACTCCGCACGGATTATTATGCTTAACGACTACTGCTGCCGGATGAGAAAATTCCTTAACCAATTCCACGGCGCTGTTTAAATCCAGGATATTATTAAACGAAAGCTCCTTGCCTTGAAGCTGTTTGAGATTAACAATCCCGGACTGTTTGCCCTTCTCTCTATAAAAGGCTGCCTTCTGATGGGGATTTTCGCCATAGCGTAAATCTTGTATTTTAGCAAATTCCAGATCCAGCTCCTGAGGAAAAACCGAAGGCGTACAATTCTCTGGTGTAGAACTTTTACTAAAATAATTGTGTATAGCTGCGTCGTAAAGACTTGTACGCCTGAATACCTCAAAACCTAACTCTTCAAGCAAATCAGACGGAAGTGAACCGTTGTTTTTCTTTAGTTCAGCGATAACTCTGCCATATTGGGCAGGATCGCTTAAAACCGCAACCGAACGGCAATTCTTAGCCGCAGAACGCAGCATAGACGGACCGCCGATATCAATATTTTCGATAGCTTCATCTTTTGTAACTCCGGGCTTGGCTATGGTTTTTTCAAAAGGGTACAAGTTCACCACTACCATATCAATCAAGCCTATGCCGTGTTTTTTAATCGTCTCCATATGTTCAGGATTATCTCTTAGGCTTAAAAGCCCGGCGTGTATTTTAGGATGCAGCGTCTTTACTCTTCCGTCGAGCATCTCCGGAAAACCCGTATATTCAGAAACATCAATGACATTAAGCCCTGCTTCACGCAGCGACTTTGCGGTTCCTCCGGTCGAAAGTATTTCAACGCCAAATTTTTCTAATTCCTTGGCGAAATCAATTATCCCGCTCTTATCGGAAACGCTAATCAAGGCACGTTTAATTTTAAGCATCGAAACTATTCCTCCTTAGATAAACACATCCCTTACGGACACCAAAGGTGTGAGTAAACTATCGTGAGAACTTATCCCCGCCGCTTCGCAAAGCGAAGCAGCGGGGATAAGTTCGGACATACAATTTACGTTCATTTCATTCCGTAAATTGTGTCCTCACTTATTGAACCTAAAATTAACCAAATCCGTATCCTGCATAATATATTCTTTATTCTCAAGGCGCATTTTGCCTGCCTGTTTCGCTGCAGTCTCGCCGCCTAACTTGATAAAATCATCGAAACTTATAATCTCTGCACGGATAAACCCGCGCTGGATATCAGAATGTATCGTCCCGGATGCCTCCCAGGCATTAATACCCTGCCTTATAAGCCAGGCGCGCGTTTCCTTCTCTCCAGTAGTAAAAAAACTAATATATCCGGATTCTTTAACTGCGCGGGACAACAAATCATCCTGATTCTCCAAATCCTGTTCGCTGGCAATGATAACCGGCCTTGCTGTAAAGAGCCCGTAATTAGTTATTAACTCTTTTTCTTCGGGAGTAAGGGGTAGTTTAAAAACAAATTCCTCTTTTTCTAAGGCTGCCCTTATTTTAACAAGAACGTTTTTTTCCTTTTCTTCTGTGCAACGGCTAAGGCGCGTCTCCACAAATTCCATATCCTTCAAAACTAGATCAACGACATTATCCTTTTTTGCAATAATGGCATCGGTATCTAAGAGGGAGTCCTCACCTGTTAATTCTATCTGAATATAAGTCTTTTTCTTGGCTTTGGTTATTTTATCAACCTCATCAAGACGCCTGTCTTTAACATTACGCTTGCCTAAAGCTACCTCGGGAACAGAAAATACGCCTATCTTCACCCCACCCTTCCTTTCTCATGCTAACCCAGCCCATTAGGGAAGGCGGGGTTCATTTGTAAGATCCTTTATTAAATATAAGTTTGTTAATAAAATTGCGGAGAGATGATTACAGCTCCTCGTCGTGCTTCTTGGTGGCCTGATATTGAGCAATGATGTTCGAGGCAATTTTATGAGGCACTTCTTCATAATGCGAAAAACGCATGGTATAGGCTCCCCTGCCTCCGGTTATAGAACGCAAATCATTGGCATATTTAAACATCTCAGACAGCGGCACAGCGGCTTTAACAATCTGTTGCCTGCCTTTGACTTCCATACCCATAATCCTTCCGCGCTTGGAATTAATATCTCCGGATATAGCGCCTAAGAATTCTTCTGGAATATTAACCTCGACATCCATTATCGGCTCAAGCAAAACCGGGCCTGATGCCATAACTCCCTTGCGCAAGGCCATTGCTCCGGCAATCTGAAATGCCATATCAGAAGAATCAACCTCATGATATGAACCGTCATATAAGATAACTCTTAAATCTACAATCGGATATCCGGCGACTGCCCCCTCTGTCATCGCCTGGACAATACCTTTTTCCGCAGAAGGTATATAATTACGCGGGATGGCTCCTCCGAATATCTTATCTACAAACTCAAAACCTTTCCCTCTTTCAAGGGGCTGCAATTCAATCCATACATCTCCGTATTGGCCTCTGCCACCAGATTGGCGTTTGAATTTGCCCTGAATCTTAGTGCTTTTAGTGATAGTTTCTTTATATGATACCTTCGGAGTACCTAACTCCACATCCACATTAAACCTTTTCTTCATCCTGCCGACCATCACATCAAGATGCAGGTCGCCTAAGCCCGAAATAATCAACTCTTTTGTCTGTGCATCATGGGAAACACTAAAAGTCGGGTCTTCAGCAGCTAACTTATGCAGAGCGATGGATATTTTTTCTTCGTCCTGCCGGGATTTAGGTCTAACGGACGCAGAAATCGCTGCCTGCGGGAAAACTATCTGCTGGAACAATACGGGGTCCTTTTCGTCACTTAGACTATCATTAGTGACTGTTTCTTTCAATTTGGCAATTGCCACAATATCCCCGCATGAAGCCGCATCCAAGGGTCTTTGTTCCTTGCCCTGAAGTACATAAATCGGCCCTATCCTTTCCCTGGACTTTTTCGTCGCATTATAAAAGCTTGTATTAGCCGCAAGAGTACCAGAGAAAATGCGCAATAAAGTAAGCTGGCCTACATAAGGATCAGATATACTTTTAAAGACAAAAGCTGCAAAAGGGGCATCCGCCCTAAGAGATATTTCTTTTGTTTTCTGCGGATCACTAGCAGAGACTGCCTCTACCGGGATTCTCTGAGACGGGTCAGGAAGATACTTCAACACGCCGTCCAACAACTGATCTATGCCCTTATCGTTCAGACCCGATCCGGAGAATACCGGGAAAACTTTTCTTTTGGCAACTGCCTGCGTCAAGCCGGATGATAGCTCTTCGTCAGTTAATTTCGTACCTTCAAGATATTTCTCAAGCAGCTTATCATCACTCTCGGCTATTGCCTCAATAATCGAAGGGTCGTTAAGCCCATCGATAATAACCGCCTTATCAGAAAGAGACTCCTCTATGGAAAGCAAAACATTATCTATATTAACCCCTTCCTTATCGGATTTATTAATAAATATAACACAGGGAATGTTGAATTCTTCTAGAGCTCTCCAGGCCCTCTCCGTGCCTACCTCAACCCCGCCCGAAGCATCTACAACCAGCACGCACCCGTCAACAGCCCTTACGCCCGCCAATACTTCACCGTAGAAATCGGCGTATCCGGGGGCATCGACTATTTGAATACGGTTTCCTTTATAATCACAGAACAAAAAACTTGAACTAATGGAGCTCTTTCTTTCAATTTCATCAGAGCTGTAATCGCTTACCGTATTGCCTTCGGCAATGCTGCCTTTACGGGTTGTCGCCTTACAAAAAAACAGCATGCTCTCAGCAAGTGTAGTTTTACCTGACTGGGCATGCCCTAAAAGGATGATACTTCTTTTGTTCCTCACATCCATACTTTAGCGCTCCTTTTTTAAGGGGTAAGCGATATGTTATGTAGGAATTAATTATATAATAGCTTCAAACAGGGGTCAAGGGTAAATTCTCTCTTGATTTAAGGAAGGAAAAGTAATCTTATTCCAGATAGGTATAAATCTTGCCCTTGTAGTTACGCAGGACGTATTTGCCTTTTGCCTGGGAAAGAATATAATTGGGGCCGACAGGAATCTTGCCGCCTCCTCCGGGGCCATCAATAACATAAGTAGGCACAGCGTATCCTGAAGTGTGGCCGCGCAGTTTCTCCATAATATTTATACCTGCGGCAACAGGGGTGCGAAAATGCTGGGTCCCCCTTACCGGATCACACTGATATATATAGTAAGGCCTGACTCTGATTTGCAGTAATTCATGAACCAACTTTCTCATTACATACGGTCTGTCATTAATCCCCTTTAACAGAACCGTCTGGCTACCAAGTGGAATGCCAGCGTCAGCCAACATATCACAGGCAATCTTACAGCGCTTTGTAATCTCCTTAGGATGGTTAAAATGTATGCTGACCCATATCGGAGAATATTTCTTAAGCATATTAACCATTTTCTCGGTTATACGCTGAGGTAAAGTTACAGGGGCCCTTGTGCCTATCCTCAAGAATTCAACATGAGAGATGCTACGCACTTTCTGAATTAGGCTTTCGAGTTCTTCATCTTCCAAAATAAAAGGATCGCCACCGGAAATAAGAACATCTCTTATCTTCTTATTGGATTTTATATAATCTATTGCTGCATCAAACCTGGAAGGCGCGGTGTTTTCCTGATGCTCGCCTACTAATCGGCGACGGGTACAATGGCGGCAATACATAGCGCAATGTTCGGTCGCAAGCAGCAATACTCTATCAGGGTAACGATGAACAAGGTGCGCGGCTGATGAATCTCTGTCCTCTGCGCAAGGATCAACCATCTCATGCGGGCCGACAACTGATTCAGCCACTACCGGAACAGCCTGGCGCCTTAAAGGGCAATTTGCATCTTCATCATCCATAAGCATAGCCCAATACGGGGTTATGGCCATAGAAAGCCTGCCGGAGGCCTTCTTTATCCCCTCTTCTTCTTGCGGGCTTAATTTAATTATCTGAGAAAGTGTCTCTTTGTTGCGGACTCTGTTTTTAAGCTGCCAATGCCAATCTTCCCAATCAAGAGGATTAACATCTTTATAAAGAGGGAGCTGTTGATAATCCTGCGTGCGTCTTGTAGAACGCGCACTTACCTGCTGTTCAGCTGCTATTTTTTGATTATCGGCTATCTGAGTATTTGCCAACTTTCTTTATCCTTTCATCCTTTTGTGCGCGCTCATCAATACCGAATCAATAATATCATCATAACTCATCCCTGCCGCATAAGCCATAATCGGGAAATTGGACTCCTTAGGATTCAGGCCCGGCAAAGGGTTAATCTCCAAAACATACGGCACATTATCGGAGCTAAGGCGTATATCTGTACGCGATATATCAAGACATCCTACAGCATGGTGCGTCTTGAGTGCAGTTTCCTTAACCATCCTCTCGGTTTCCTTATCCAGACGCGCCGGACAATAAAACTTAGGCACCAGGCCCAATTCTTTATTCCCCTGGAATTCCTTCATTCTCCAGGAATAAAAAAACTCGCCGCTATTTTTACAGTCTGTAAAATCTATCTCCAGGATAGGTAATATTGTAGTCTTGCCGTTCTCTAAGATGCCTATGGTAAGCTCCTTGCCTTCTATAAACTCTTCCACAAGGGCTTCCTGTCTATAGTTGCTGATTATATCTTTAACCTTATTATAAAGCTCTTCCTTACTAAAAACAACATTTGTTCTGTTAATCCCTTTAGCTGAGCCTTCACGGTTTGGCTTAACAATCATCGGGAAAGTAAGCTTGGGGTCTAACTCCTCGCTGCCTTTGACAAACAATTGGAAATTTGGAGTAGGAATTTGTTCGGCTCTTAATACTTTCTTGGTCAGGTATTTATTTAAAGCCAGGGCCAATGAAAAAGTATTGGAACCAGTATAAGGGATCTTTAAATAATCTAATACTGCCGGGACTTCAGACTCGCGAAATTTTCCGTAACGGCCTTCGGCTATATTAAAAACCATATCCACCCGGTTTTTCTTAAAATAAGAAAACAAATGCGGATATTCAACATCAATGAACTCTACATTATGGCCTTTATTACGGATAGCGCTCATAATCGCATCGATTGTTTCTGAAGAATCAAATTCCGAAAAGTAATCTTCCGGCTTGGTGGAATCTTTCTTCTTCAAGTTTCCAGCTAATACTATATTCATATAATCTTTTTAATTTAAATTATATCTTTTAATCGCACTCTCTAAAATCTTGCCGATTATAGCCTCATAGGTCATGCCGAGGGCATTGGCCACATTCATAAACACATCTTCGGTGGATAATGACGGCAAAGGGTTAATTTCTAATACGTAAGCATTGCCATCGTTATCAACCCTGAAATCAACCCTGCCGAAATCGCGGCATTCAACGGCATTGTATGTCTTCACCGCTAAATCGCTTAATTTATTTTTTAAATCTTCGCTTATGCGCGCCGGGCATATATATTCTAATTTATCGGAAGTAATCCTGGCGAAAGTATAAAATTTATCATTTAATTTAAGCTTGCCGTCAATTTTAATCTGCACAACCGGCATAGCTTGCGCAGGTTCGTTGCCGATTACGGCAACCGTAAATTCCTGCCCTGAGATGAACTCTTCGATTAAAGCCGGCTGCCTGTAATTAGAAGCAACAAATTCTACCTGTTTTTTTAGGTCTTCTTCATTTTCGACACGCGAGCTATCGGACAGGCCTTTAGATGAGCCCTCAAAACGCGGCTTAACTATTAAAGGAAATTTACGATGATTGGTTTGTGCTAACTCCTCGACGGATTTGACTTCAAAGAATTTCGGGGTAGGTATATTCTCGGCAATAAATATCTTCTTGGCTATTACCTTATCAAGGGTAAGCCCTAAGGTAAGTGCATCAGCGCCGACAAAAGGTATGCCTATCATTTCCAAAATCACGGGGACTTGTGACTCTCTGTTCCTGCCTGATATCCCTTCGGAAATGTTAAAAACTATATCAACGCCGAGATTATCTATTTTTTCGAGGAGATTGTTGACATTGCCGATTTTCTTTACCTTGAAACCGTTGACTTCTATTGCAGACGCAATGACTTTGATTGTGGAAGGATGATCAAACTCCGCATTGGCATCCGGCGGGTCGCCTTCTTTGAATTTATAATCTGATTTTAGATCGTAAGTAAGCCCGACTGTCTTCATTTAACAAAAAAAGGACTCCTAGGATAAGAGCCCTCGCGCAGAATCATTTGTTTTTCCAATTTAGTTTATATCCCTCCTAGAGATATTATTATTTTCGTTAATATTTTTAACACATTGTGTTATATTTGTCAAGATTTTTTATTAAAGGAACTGCTTATGCATATAAAAACTAATGTAAATATATACTCCATCATTTTATAAGCTCGATGTTTCCCAAAACCGCAAGATTATTGCCAATAATAGCCAGCGCTCCGGTCACTCCCTTAACAGAAATTGCAAAATCAAGGGCGCGCTTCAAATCTTCTTTTGATTTTATAAGATTAGCTGTTGCGGTAGCTGCTGCATCAGCGACTACGGCGCTTTTTGAAAGTATAATTACGCAATCAGCGCGTCCGAAACTCAGAGAATGCCCCACTGTCCCCGAAGAAGCGCATACCCCTAAAGGCATATCCTTAGGCTTTATCTTAAGGCTGATGCTCTTTGAGAACTTCGATAACCCGGCATATATGCCGATTATCCGGCTTTTACGGCTTTTGATAAAAATATCTCCGCCGTTTTCTATAATCACATCCTTATAGCCTTTTTTTAACAAATCGTGGCCCAGAAATTGCGCGATTGCCCCAGCTACAGCGCTCATCGGCCCGACATTCGCCAGCCTGGATGCCTTCTCCATTGCCTTTATAACAGGAGGGGCATTTAATTCTACGGCTATAGGTTTTAATGACACCAAGAATCTTCTGTCTTTATCGATATAGCTTTCTATATCCCAGCGATATGAACGTATTTTCTCTTTGACAAAATCTTCGTCCAACTTCTTATTTGTAAGTATGCTAAGATCTGTCTCCTTTGCGAAGATGCGCGCAAAATGCAGATCCTTCATCTTATTCCAATCCCTGTAAAATCTAAACTGATATCTTGATGTTTTCATTGCTCTAACATATACGTGGCAATTGTTCGGCCCCGGACATTGTTATTATGCGCTCAGTCCCTAGGATAGTTTTTAATACTACCTTACCCCGGTATTTAGCGCTAATCTCTCCTATTACTGCGGCCTTTGAGCCAAGCCGGTTTTTTCTTAACAAAGAAACCACTCTGGATGCTTCATCTGCAGGCACAACAATAAGCGCCTTGCCTTCATTGGCTAAATAGAGCGGGTCTACTCCCAATAATTCACAAGCCGCCTTGCATTTTGCCGATAAGGGTATATCTCTTTCGTTAATAATAACGCCAAGATCGGAACCGGATGTTATTTCATTAAGAGTAGTAGCAAGCCCGCCCCTGGTAGGGTCGCGCATAAACCTTATCCGATATTTTGTTCTGAATAAAGGAAGTAATAACCTGGACAGCGGCTGACAGTCGCTTTTGACGCTAAAGCCAGAAGATAAATTACTCCTTCCGGCTAAGACCGCCAAGCCGTGTTCGGCAATATTGCCGGTGATTATAATCTTATCTCCTACCTTAATATTATTCTTATCAAGCTTATCCCTTAATATTAACCTGCCTATGCCGGAAGTATTAATAAATATCTTATCGCAGGCGCCTTTTTCTACTACCTTAAAATCGCCTGTAGCGATATAGACTCCGGATTCTTTTGCGCTGGAGCTAACTGAATTAATTATCTTATCCAGTGTTTTCTTAGGCAAACCCTCTTCTATTATTAATGCTAAAGACAGATATTCCGGACGGGCACCCATCATCAATAAGTCATTAACCGTGCCGCATACAGCCAGTTTTCCTATATCCGAGCCTTCAAAAAATAAAGGGCTGACGACGAAAGAATCAGTGGTAAAAGCTATTTTCTGCTTATAATCTATATAAGCGGCGTCGGAAAGCGCGGAAAGTATAGGGTTATTAAGTTTAGGCAGAATCGTATCCTTAATTAAATTATGCATTAAAGAAGTTCCACTGCCGTAAGCAAGGGTTATTTTATCCGTGTGCATTTGGTTTCCTTTTTTCAAATTAAATTACTGGCTTACTAACAAAGAAGATTCGGGCTGGGGCTCTATGCCTGCCTGGAGAAGGTCTCTCTTAAGCTGCAGAAAGTCTTTAAAAATAAAGGCTCTCATACCTAAGGACTTAGCGACATCTATCAGTTCCGGACGGTCATCCGTATAGAATATCTCCTGCGGTTTATTGCCTAATAAATCAATGACTTTTTTATAGATAGCGGGGTCTGGTTTCTTGAGTTTCAGTTCGAATGATGTAAATACGCGGCTAAAATCCGGCAAGATGCTGTAATGCTCTTTTATATAATTAAAGTGCAAACAATTAATATTGGTCAACATGGCTAAGCTATATTTGCTTTTTAGGCTTATAGCCAGGGAATGCACCCGACTGTTATCATCAGTTACAAAGAATATTTCGTTCCAGACAGCAAGAAACTCATTATATTCTAGCCTGATCCCGAGCCTCTCCTTGACCTTAAGGAAGAATTCCTGCGGGGAAACCTTGCCTTCTTCAAATTCAGCCGTCAGGTCGGAATCGAAAAAAAGATTATATATATCGGCCTCATCGCAATCGCTAGATTCCGCTATGCGCTTCGATGCTATCGAATGATCAAAGCTGATAAGCACCTTGCCTAAATCAAAAAGTATAGTTTTTATATTATTTGCTGCCACCGCTTAATTTCCCTTACCCTTATCTTTCTTGAACAAATCAAGAAATCTGTCTTCATATTCCTTATAAACATTCCACTTATCAAGTTCATCTTTAAGTTCAGCTGCTTTGGCTATATCTTTCCTGGCTAAAGAAAATAATTTCTCTATCCTTTCCTTAACCGATATCGGCAGATGCGTCAGCTGGCCCAAGGCCTTCTTAATCTTTTCAACATCCTCTTCTCCTATGGGGCCGCTTGTCTGGGAACCGATCTTTAAGTAATCAAGGAACCTGTTGATATCCTCCTCTATCGCCTGTGCCTGCGCGGCAAGAGTAGATAAGTCTATACTTATCTGTAATATCTTACAAAGCGTATCAAGAACTGCTAAAGAGGCTTTGGGATTCTCTATCTGTATTGTATACAGAGGAATCTGCCCCAACAGACAAAAGCCATTAATCCCCTGTGACTTAGCTAAACCTATAAACAAACCGTTCATCCCGCTTATCTGGCCCTCATTAAAAAGATTAATGTTATATTTCTTAAGATTGGCCAATAGCTGCGGTGAAGTTGCGGCAAAATAAACCGAGCATTCCTGGGTATGGTCTACCGGCTGCGGCATAGCGGCAAAAGCTATAACCATCTTTACCTTACAACGCACAGCCAGCTTAATAATTCTTGAACAATAATCTTCGGCTTTGGCCAAATCAGGCTGCGCTTCGCTTATAAAAATAATCAAGTCATTGCCTCGCGTCTTATTTTCGGCCTTACCTTGGTTATTCTTCCAATAGTAAAATTTACCCGTGGGCAGATTCGGGACTGACAATATACCGGAATCCACGTTACTGCCGGTAAGATAAAAGAACTCCTCCGAAGGAATCTGCGCAAACTCAACACATTTAAGATGTTCTACCAAATACTTAGCGGCCTTAAAAGCTACTTCGCCCATCCCGGGCCAAGCTACTATCAAATAAGGGTTTTTCAGCCTCGGAACTTTATTGACATTTATCCCTTCCATAAAATATACTCCTGTGTTGTTTAGATTTTTCTATAATTAATAAGAAAATCTTCTAAGATCCTTGCTCCTTTATAAAGATTATCTACAGTTACGTACTCGTCTTTTGAATGGGCGCAGGCGCCTACTCCGAAGCCGGTTGCAATAGCAGGAATTTTTTTATCCTGAAAAAAAGTAATTACTGTAGCCCCCTCGGAACCGGTAATCTTATGTCTTGCCTTAAACTTACGCATGGACTTAGAAAGCGACCGCACCATATTATGATTATTGCAGATAGAATACGGTTTCTGTATGCCATCTATCTCTATTATAAACCTTCTTGCATGTTTGGCAACAATCTTTCTTAGGGTTTTTAATATGTCCTGCTGATGCATACCGGGGAGCGATCTGATATCCACTTCAAAAGAGCACCAATCAGCTACAATATTTACCTTATCCCCACCATGAATTGTCCCTATATTCACTGTAGGAGCCCGAAGATAATGATTTTTCTTATACCTAAACCTATGGCCCTGAAGCTCGCGGATAATGTCTACGGCTTTATTAATCGCGTTATCCCCCAAATGCGGGTAAGCTCCATGTGCTCTTTTTCCAAAAACCTTTACTCTTATATGCATAAGGCCTTTTTGAGCCACCACAATTGCGAAATCATCAGCGTCAAGAATCAAGGCCTCATCAACCTTAAGCAGCCCTTTTCTTAACAAGGGTATCAGCCCAAGCCCTGAACCGGTCTCTTCATCGGCACTGGCTGCAAAAACAAGATTATAGCCTAAGGTTTTTTTATCTTCGGTTATACTGTTTATCGCTTCTATGGCGCAGGCCAAATTGACCTTACAATCCGTAGCGCCTAAGCCGTATATTTTTCCGTCTCTGATAATACCTGAGAAAACCGGCACGCTCCAGAAACTGCCCGCGGGTACCGTGTCCAGGTGCGGGCTTATCAACAAAGAATTCCCGTTGTTTGATGATTTTAATACAGCAATTATGTTAGAACGCCTGTTGCTGAATTCATATATTTTAGAACGGATACCTATTCTTTTTAAATAGCTGCCTACAAAAGAAGCTATTTCTCTCTCGTTGCTGCCTGGATTCTGCGAGTTGATACGGATTAAATCACGCAAAAGTTTTATAAGGCGTTTTTTATTAATCATTTTTTCTCCTAAGAAACTCGCTCAGTGGGCACAAAGAACACCTTGGCTTGTTTTTCAGGCAATAATCCTTGCCAAGCCGCACCAGAAGCGCGTGGTATTCGTTAAATAATTTTACATCTCTCTTTAAGTTGCGCATAAATATTTCTTGAATATCTGTATAGGTAGAACCGTCTTTTGCTAATTTATGGCGCGCAAGAATCCTCTTTGTATAGGCATCGACCACAAATACCGGCTTATTTAGCGCATATAAAAGAATGGAATCAGCTGTTTCCTGCCCTATCCCGTTTACTTTAAGCAAATCCTGCCGCAGTACTAAAATATCCTTTTGGGGCATCTCGGCAATATTCATGCGGCAGTAATCGGAGAGAAATTTAAGAAAATACTTAATGCGCTTTGCCTTAACGTTATAATAACCTGCCGGCCTTATTAGTTTTGCCAATTTAACTAAAGGAATTTTATCCATCCTGCGTGGATCTAACAATCTCTGCTTCTTAAGATTGGCTATAGCCTTTTCTACATTCAGCCAGCTTGTATTTTGAGTCAGTATCGCCCCGAGCATAACCTCAAAAGCGCTATCTGCCGGCCACCATTTTTGAGCCCCGAAGAAAGTGAAAAGCTTGCTGTATATAGCGTAGAGTTTATGTGACTGGCTCATTCTTCTTTAAATGCTAACGGGTTATAACGGCGATAAGCAAAAAATGCATAGGCACTGGCTGACAGAGAACCAGTCGAGCTGCCCTTAGGGGTAGACCAACCGTGCCCGGTATCAACGAATTCCTCTGTTGCATAAGGCAGGCAGAAATCCCCCTGCCCCGAAGCAGAAGGGCTTGTAATTATCATGCTGCCCAGGCTATCCAGATAGTCATCCGCTAAAGTCTGGTAGGATTTTGCTTTGGATTGATTTTGTTTATGTTCCCAAAAATCCGCCATAATCTGATAAGAAATAACCATCTGTGCTGTCCACTCCGCAGAAACCACTTGTCCTCTTGCAAGGTGCCTTTGGGGAGCGAAATCAAAACCTTTTATCTTAACCTGTATTCCGTCCGGCCTTTTATACAAAACCTCCACCGCCATATTATCCTGGGCAAAATTTATAATCTTATCCGGTGACATTGATAATTCCAAAAGCTTTTCCGGGCCTATTGCCGCAATTGACCAGGCATAGGTGTCGGTAGCAATTGTAGAATCTCCCTTACCGCGCTTTACGGGGACATCGGCTTTATCATATGTATGTTTTTCTATCCAAGACATGATCTTATCCCGAGACTGGGAATAATCTTTATTATTTGTCAAAGAGTAAAGCATATTTAGAAAAGCATAGGCATCGAGATTATGCTCCGTAGAATACCAGCTAACCTGCGGTCCGCCGCGTAGCCCACCATCGCTATCCTGTTTTTGAAAAGCAATTATTTTATCTGCTATATCCTGCGCTAAAACCAAGTAAGAATTATCGCCGCTTTTCTTGGTATATTGCATGGCTAATATGCCTATCCATATGTTCGGGCCGGTATGCACAATGCATTCGGCAGGAGAACCATCATCAAAATAATATGCGTTAAAAAACCACCCCTGTGAGCGCTGGGCCTTATTCTTGAAGAAATCAAGCATCTTGCGCACGCGCCCAAAATCATTACCAAGCATATAAACCTGCCCTGCCAAAGACTGATCATAAATAAAAGCCCAATCCCGAATATCATTATCCCCTTCAAAACTTAATACCAGCCCTGTACGAGGATTTTGATGTGCTGTTATCCAGCGGTAAACTCCCGCAAAATTACTCTTTTGAAGTTCTGCCTTTTCATTTCCCAAACGAGACAATTCTTCATTCAGGCTCTGCTGCGCCTGACCCAGGCTATCTAGCTGTGCCCTAAGCCTGTCTTTATCTTTAATCAGAAGATCAATCTGGGTATTAAGCTCTGCAATCTTCTTTGCTTTCTGTCTATTCTTTGCCTTCTCATTTTGAAGCACCTGAAAACGAAGCTGCAAACCTTTTATTTGGTCTTGGAGCTTTTCTCTTCCCGATTCTATCTCTTTTAGATCTTTTCTTGCCGATAAATAATCTCGCCTGATTTGATTAAGCTGCTCTATCAAAACATTCTTCTGCGATGTTAAAATAACATTCTCTGAACTTAGAGTAATGTTTTCTCTGTGATTACCCCACAAAACTAAACCTAAAAATAGAAAAGCAGTCAAGGCAACCAAGGGCAGCAGCCTCTTTATATGCGCATACAGAATAATCCTGCTATTACTCTTAGCATCTATTTTTTCATACTCTACTCCGATGATATGCTTGTCAGGCGTTTTATTGTCTTGTGTTACCCATGACGGTATACCTAACGCAGATATAGGTTGAGAACTTACCGGCATATCAATAAGAAGAGAGAGTTTTACCTCTTTGTTCTTCAACATAAGCAATAACGGCTCAGGGATATTGTTGCCTACCAGACAAATCCCCCCCTTAGCTACATTAGCGGTAAACCCCTGCATCCAATCGCAAACAAATTCACCGTTGGGAACTTTCAACATCCTGAATTGCACCGGGAACACGGAATTAAGACGGATATATTTACGCCTGTTTTTGGCTAAATTATCGCTCTGCTTCATTTAATCCTTTCTAATACAACTCTTTGTTTCACCTTCTTAGCCAACCCTTCGAACAAATGCTTGAAAGCGGGATAATCATTTTGCGTTATTATCCTTTTCTTTAATACTATTCTTTGGGTAAAGCGCAGTTTATTATTTTTAAAATCATACCTGAATATAAAATTCATCCACGGGTTATCTTCTTCAACGCTGCCGGGCATATGCTTGACGGTAAAACCCTGCGGCAACTTAATTTCAACAATGTCTTCCTTGTCATATAAGACCCCTGCATCAAGCGGATATTTACGGCTGTCTTTTGCTACAGAAGAAGTATCAAGCCCGCCTAATTGCGGCAGTATCCTCAAATTTCCTGCCTGCGTAAAATACTCCGAACCGTAGAATGAATATTTCAAAATAACAGGCTTATTCAGATCATTTACATTTTCAGTGCTATATCCTTCAAGTTTAGCCCCTATGGATATCTTTTGTATGGCCTCTTTTAAAGCCTGCTCCACTAATTCCGGAGGAGTATATAAAAGCCAGAAGCGCTGAGATTGGTCATACCTGCCGTGGGTTGAGGCGGTCTTTGAAGCATTGATGCTTTCATCCTTATTCACATTGATATTAATAATCTGCTCTACCGAGTTATGCTCCGCGGGATAAAACGGAGTACGGGATATCAAATAGCCGCTTTCTTTAAAGATTAATACTGATCTGTCCTGGTCCATCTGCGGCAGATCACCGAAAGAACAAGTCTGCGCCGTAGGATCAAGAAAAATCAAGTCACCGTTAAAATCTACGCAGGCTATGCAATGGTTAAAAAGCACTGCAGGGAAGCTCTCGTTTAAATTATAGTAATCATCTGTAGGAATAAGCACCAGGTACGCCGAGAATCCGGCCTCTCTTAACATAGTTACCAAAAGAACGGCCTGATCTTTACAATCGCCGTATTTATTCCTGAAGATATCCTCTGCCCTGTGCGGCTCATAACCTGCCTGGCCATATTCAACAGCTACGTAACGTATATCTTTGGCGCAGAAATTATAAATTGCCCTTATCTGGTCTTCTGGTGGCTTTAACCCTTTAATCAAATCTTTCACTTTATCCTTTATCGCGTCACTAGGAGCGATCTTATCTCTAGCGAGAGTCCACCACCAGTTATAAATTTCCTGCCATGAATCAAAAGTAGAAATAAGCATAGTGGTATTAATCTCGGTGTCAGGCGGCATACTTGGCTCAGGGATTATCTGCGGGATATCGCTAAAATCCCATTTATATAATTTATAACCGTTAATTTTCTCAACCTTCGGCTCCAAGGAAACCTTAAAACTGTTATACTCTTGGTTCAGGAAACGCATATTAATCTTTGTTTTATCAGGAATCTTAACTGTAAATCTTGCCCTGATAACCGGCTCTTGCGCCTGGACGGGGTAGCTAAGTACAAAATCTTTTTTATTAATCAACTGGTTCCTTTTTATTTTAAGCTTATACTCAATGCAAGAACCATCAGTAATCTCAGGAAAAGAAATAATAAAAACCCTGACATTGCTGTAAAGCGGAAAATTAAGATACTTGGAAACATTCCTGATATGCCGCGACCCGACATTTATTACTTCTCCGTCAGGTTTAATGGTGCGCGCATATTCCAACTCTACCTTTTCATAAGTAGAATCATATTCTATCTGTATTTCGGAGAAATCCTCCCTGCCCCTCTGGTTTAATATCTTTACCAAATAATGCATCTGGCTTATTTGGTTATATTCAGAATTAACCTCTATCTGTTCATCGCAATACAAAATAAGCCCCCCCGCCTGAGGATAGTTTTCTGCTTTAGGAGCAGCAGAAATAATATTATATATATCGCTATCCACGTCCTTTATATAGGAGGCTAAGGTATCCTTCTCAATAATATCTAATCTCTGTTCAGCCAAAAATTTAAATTGCGGGACTTTTATATTTTTATATGTAGCCAGGGCGCGGTCAAAGAGATTAAGTTTTTCTTCAGTCAGGCCTTTATAATAGAGAGATTCTGCATCCTCTGTTTTCATCTTATCGAAAACCTCCAGGGCATCGGTAAACTGCCCGAGCCGATAATAAGAGATAGCGATGAACTTCTCGGCTTTCGGTTCTTTTGCTTTCTTTAAGACTGAGAGCGCATTTTCAAAATCACCGCGAGAATAATAAAGCATCCCTAAATCAAAATATGTTTTCGCGGAATTATCTGCCTTAGTAAGAAGCGTCTTATATTGCGCAACTGCCTGCTGGTAATAATAATCGGAACGCTCGGCATCTTTCTTAGCATTTGCGGAATCGTCCGGTTTTATACAACCATAAATAGAACATATAAAAATAACCGCCAGAAATGCAATAATAAAGTGCGCCTTTATAAACATGATTGCCTTACGCATAAGCCGATAACTTTGTAACTTATTTCTTATATCTATAATACGCATTGCATGCTCCTTCATTTGAAATCATACACGGGCCGATTGGATTAATTGTGGTGCACACTTTAGCGAACAATGAACAATCGCTGGGATTGATTAACCCCTTTAAAACATCGCCACATCTGCATTTATCATAAACTCTGCCTAATCGTTGATTCAAATATCCCTCTTTTAATGGCAATTGTTCCTCGGCGTCAAAATCACAGTACTGTTTCCTGGCTTTCAAGCCGCTCAAAGGCACTCTACCTAATCCGCGCCAATCGGCATCGGCAGGCATAAAGACCTGAGAAATAAGTTTTCTTGCCTGCGCATTTCCTGAAGCGCTGACTACCCTTGTGTATTGATTCTGGACTACAGCAGAATCTTTAGCTATCTGCTCAACAATAAAATATATCCCCTCTAATATATCCAAGGGTTCAAATCCGGCTATACAACAGGGAATTTTATACCTGCGCGGTATAAACTTGTACGCCTGCTCTCCGGTAACGACTGAAACGTGCCCGGGGCAAAGGAAACCGTCAACTTTTACCCGCTCATCCCTGAGGAGATGCTCCATAACGGGAGGAATTAATTTCAACGAAGAAAAGAAAAACAGGTTATTTATCTTTTGTTTCTTTGCCAAAACTATGCTTATCGCTATCGTCGGTATGGTTGTCTCGAATCCCACCGCCAGAAATATTATATTCTTCGAAGGGTTGTCATTAGCAATTTTTAAACTATCGAGCGCAGAATACGCTATCTTCACGTTAGAGAATCTTACACGCGCCTCCTCCAGAGTAGAAACCGAGCCCCTTACACGCAGCATATCTCCGAATGTAACGACAATATTTTCTTTCTCTTTGGCGTAAGCAATGGCCTTATCAATATAATCCCGTGGTGAAACACATACCGGGCACCCCGGACCGGAAATAAATCTTATATTATCCGGCAAAACCTTATCCAGCCCAAAACGAAAAAAGTTATGGGTATGTGTACCGCAGACTTCCATAATATTTATCCTGCGCCCGGGAATAATAGACTTTATGACCCTGACTAACTTATCAGCCAATTTCTTATTTCTGAAATCATCAACGTATTTCATCCCGTCAGAAATCTCCATTTGCCCGTATTGAAAAATTTCTAACGGGATTCATTAATCATCCTTAAGGTTTCTTTGGCTTTGCGCGGATCGAGTTTCTCTATGGCAAACCCGGCATGAACAATAACATAATCGCCTATTTTTAAACCCTTTACCATACGGATATTAATCGTACGTGTAAGGCCGCTGCTTTGTACGCTAGCAAACTCACCGTCTATCTTTCTTATCTTCATCGGCACAGCTAAACACATATTTTTCCCCTGAAATTAGCTACTGCTGCCTGGCCAAGCGAAAGCGAGCTATCCGAAGCAGAAAGCTTATTGTGCGAATACACAGAAAATCCGTTCCCCCGTAAAAGGGCTTCCGCCATCGAAAATAAAAGCCTGTTTTGGAATACACCTCCGGACAAAACCACCTTTCTTATCCCGGTTTCTTCGCGCAAAATAATACTCATATTTTTTATTAATAAGGCTACGGCCTGATGAAAATAATACGCCATCTCTTCATGAGGCACTCCTTTTTTTATATCAATAAGCAGCGCCTTAAATAAACTCACTGGGTCTATTATATAACATCTGCCCCTTATTATATTTAATTTATAGCGCGGTCGTTTATCCTCTTTAAGCCCGGCCTGATAAGCCAAGGCTAATCTCTCAAGCCGCATTGGTAACTCACCCTCAAACCTAGAAAAAGAACATCGCATAATCAAAGCAGCAACCGCATCGAATAACCTGCCCATACTGCTTGCCGGATAGGAATAAATATGTTTTTGATAAAGCTCTTCCAGATATTTGACTTTACGATAACCTATTTTTCTCATTATATAACTGATGCCCCCTTGCTTCATGATGCGTAACCAATAGAATACAAGCCTTGCCGGCTCGAGGACGGCACTCTCTCCCCCCAAAAGCAGCACTTCCCTTACGTGCGCTCTCCTTGAGAACCCGGAGTAATCGCCAACCAAAAATTCCCCTCCCCATATTTTACCATCAACACCTAATCCAGTGCCGTCAAAAGCTACACCTATTACCCGTTGATTTGTAAAAAAATTCTCGGCCATGCAAGAAGCAATATGCGCATGGTGATGCTGTATGGGAGAAAGAACATATTTACGAGCGGAAAAAGCAACGGCATACTCGCTGGAATAATATCCCGGATGCAAATCATAAGCAAGTATTTTGGGATGTTTTTTAATAAGTTTTTTGGCTTCTTCTTCAAAGCTTAAGCGGTCTTGTGGATTATCCAGATCAGCCTTAACAGAACTTACAAAAGCCTTATCTTTCTCGATAAAACAGACGGTGTTCTTGGTTTGTGAGCCAAAAGCTAAGATCGGCTCTCTGGCCTTAAATGCCAGGTCAATGCGGCAAAAATTCTTCATAATATTTCCAAATGTAATATAGAATCTACCCTAAAAGTACGCTCATCCTTGCGTAAAGAGCAATAGCCTACCATATAAGAATGGCCGCGCTCCCTGCGGATCTCCTTGGGCGTGATCTCTCTTTCAGTAAGCTCAGCACTCACGCTTGATAAATAGTTTATTTTAATCGAAGCCCCCAGGCCTATTGCCTCTTGAATCTTGGCTATTTTACTGTTATTCATATCTTCCAGGAGAGCCAGGTTAATCCCGAAAAGATTGACAAAATTGGAGAAACTAAATATGCCTTTATGATAAAGCATATCCTTCAATTTATTAAAAACCTCCAGGGCAATCTGGGCGTCTGAAAAAGCCCGGTGCTCCTGCTGCATGTTCACCTGCATTTTCTGCGATACAAACCATAAAGCATATCTTTCCATCCCGGGGAGAAGCCTTTTGGCCATCTTCAGTATGTCTATAACAATAATATCATTTAATTTGCCTCTACCCGACAAAACAAGCTCATTCTCAATAAAACCCATATCAAACGCGGCATTATAAGAACAAAGACAGCTCCCCTTAATAAAATTCAGGAAGTTATCTAATACCGCCTCCGGCGCAGGCGAATTTTCTAACATTTCTCTGGTTATATGGTTTACCGCAAAAGCAGCCGGAGAAATCTCTTTGGGAGAATTAATAAAACTGTGGAATTTGCCAAGAACCTTCTGCCCCTTAACCCTTAGTCCAGCAATTTCGACTATGCGATCCCCAGAATCAGGATTAAGCCCGGTGGTCTCTGTATCAAATATGGTAAACTCTATATCGTCAATATATCTGTCCATGCTGTAATCTCAAGCTATTTTCTGGCTATAAAACTCTTAACAAGCTTAACCGGACGATAAGAAAGCTTAACTGACTTTAAATTGTCCAGCCCGGAATCATCCATAATATTTACGTATGTGCAATCTTTGACTTCAGAAACAAAACGGCTGAATATAAACTGCGCCAGACCCTTGATTGTTAAATCGGTTATTTCATAAAGTACGCAAAAAGTGTCATTATTGAGCTTGAAACCAAAAGTAAAAGCCTTTACTCTATCCTTTATTCTTACAACTCTTCCCTGACAGGCTAATTTACGGTAATGCTTTAACAACACGCTGAGCGCATTAAAGCTATCGTCCATCATACCGCTATACACCTTATCCGCGTATTTTGCTTTTCTCTGTGAAGACCATAGCTTATATAAACTAAGGCATTCTTCTAAGAAACCATCCGAATACTCAAGCCACTCATAATCATACGATTTTATAAAACTATTGTAAGAAGAACGCTTGTGCTTATAAGCATTGCCGCTTAAAACGGCGATTGATTTGCTGCGGCACAAATAATCGCACGACTTAAAATCAACCCTTAAACCTGCCTCAAGGTATGTGCTTATGCTATCTTCTTCTATATTCTCAATACGCGATACTTCTGTGTTTACGTTAAACCCATCAAGAATCTTAAAGATTTCCCCCAGCAGTACAGGGCTAACTGTCTTTTTTGTAAGCGGAGGTAAATATAAAAACGCCCCTATCTTATCTTTAAAGAATATGCAGAGGGCATCGTCAATTATATCCCAGCGCATATCAAAAAGTCCGCTCCATATAAAAATATTCTCGAAAGCATAAACCGAGAGATTATGTTTATTAACTGATAAATATTTAACAAAGATATTTTTATCTTTAATTGATAGTTTATTTAGCTGCATTCCCGGGGTCTAGCTCTATAAGCTCGGTTACTTCTTCATAAGCCTGGAGAATATGGGGATTATCTTTTAGTATGCGCTTATAATCCGGAGTGTTTAACAGCTCGGTTAAATAAGCGGTATATTCCTTAAATTCGGATGAGTTTATTTTTTCTTTTGCATACGGACAGTTTAGATCAACTGTTAATAAAACTTTACCGGAACGCAAATTAAGTAAAAACGGATAAAGCTGACATTCAAAAGGACGCATTGAATAAATCTGGCATTTGTTACTTTTTATATCAAGAAACGGGCAGATATAGCCCTGGCCTGATACGTCCTGCTTAAGCATAAGTTTTCTACCGGCAGATATGCAAGCAGATGGTATCTGTTTATCCAGAAGATCCTGTATCTCTTCATCCAACAGGCACGGGCTCCAGATAGATTCTGCTTCTCTAAAACGACAACATCCCTGGCACTTTAAACATACATCTTCAGGCACAAACTGCTTAAAGTTCTTCATAGTTTAACCCCGCTGGCTATAAACTTAAGTGATACCGCACATCCTCCGGAAAATACAAAAAGAATCATTTAACAATACTCCCTAATTTAACATTCCTTGAGGGAGAAATAATGCAAATCCCCTCTTCATCCGAAGCAGCCAGAATCATCCCCTGACTTTCTACTCCGCGTAGTACTGCCGGCTCAAGATTATCAACCAAAACAACCTGCTTACCTATCAAATCCTCTTTAGAATAAGACTTCTTTATCCCGGCAACAACCTGTTTTGTTTTATCTCCGACATCAAGAGTTATTACGTAAAGTCTGTCGGCATCAGGATGATCCGCTACTTCTTTAATCTGGGCAATCTTAAAATCCAGCTTTTTAAAATCATCTATTGTCGCCATACCCTCTCCTTATTTTTTTGCACCGTCTGCACTTGTAATCTCGCACCGTCTGCAGATTCAAGATTGTACCTGTCCCCCACCTCTATATAATAACGGCAAGAAGTGCCCTAAAAACCTACCGGGTGGCAGGTACAAGCACAAATTCGCAGACGGTGCGAGATTGAGTTTGCAGACGGTGCTCTTTTATTTTTAGAATGTTATCTCGAAAGCAAGTTCTAATTGATAGGCGCAATCAGCGTCCCCGTCTCCGCGCAAATAGGGACTTAATAAACTTCCACCCGTATCATCACGCCTTTCTTTATAATATCCCCCGGGGATAAAATAACCCCCCAAAAAACTTATCAATATATTCTTATTTAGCTGATAATCAACGATTAAATCCGTTTCATACCCTAATTCTCTGGATAAATATTTCGACCTACCCAGATACATGCCGACTGCCTTATTGAAAGATGATAAATAATAAAAATCAAATTGCACGCTTATCTTGGGGTTAACTTCTAAACCGAAACCAAAACATGGCATAAGCAGGTTTTCAAAATCTCCCGGGGAAAATGTTGTTGGGCGCGGGACGCCATAACTCAAGCCGTATCCTGCCCCCATCGCAATAATAGGGAGCATGTCAACGTTGCTAGAAGTAACCGAATCCCCCAGGTTCTCGTTAAGGGGAGAAAAATAACTAAAAGCCCTGTTTTTTCCGCTAGTCAAAGTAGTCGCCCCTGACTGGGCCATTTCAGGAGTAACTTTATTACCTGAAGCCGCAAGAAACTTCAGATACGGAGTAAATTTACCTAAAAGAAGATCCGCCTCTCCATAAAGCAGATAACCGGTATGCTCTACGTCTTTAAAGTCGGAGTTAATGCTTACTGCTTTCCCAAAATTTCTTGCTGCCTCTGCCTTTAAAGATAGAATCTCATTGCTATAATCCCAGGCGACTCCAAAAGTTCCCAATATTTCTTTCTTTACAGGTGCACTAAAGATATTAAATCTTTTGCCCGGGGAAGTATAATCAGTAATCACTCCGATATAAGGCCAGAGACTATGTTTATCGAACTTAAATTTAGCATCCAGAGAAAAGAAGTTTGCGGCATTAGGTTCATAATACATGCCTTGTTCTTCTTCCTGCGAGATAACCGGTCCGCGGTGTATTTTATAGACTATATCCGGACGGCAATAGTAAAGACGCCAGGAGAAATCTCCGCTATCCTGGTATAAAGTTGCTCCGTAATTCTCATAGCTGCCGTTTAAACTAAAACCATTGCCTACTTCATAAAGATAAAGCCCGGATCTAAATCTAGCGCTGCCTAAAAACGGAATATCCAGCCAAAACTCTTCGACCTGCGGCAGCAATTCTTTGTTACGGTACCTCTGAATTGCCCCGCCGTAAGTCATCAATGTATTCTCAATAAACAGCGGTGCGTCGTAATCATAAGGACCATTGCGTTCAAGCTTTACATAAAACTGCGGGCCATCATTTTTAAACTCCAGATCAAAACCAAGACTGTAATCTATGCCCAGATAAGTAGTTTTATCATCGCTATTAGCGGAATCAAGCGTAACGACATTACGCCATGTAACTACATCCGTCCTAAGATACGGCGTTATTGAAAATGCGAGATTCTGATTATCCAAGGCAAGAAAAGCATAGCAGGCATCCGCTAAAAGCGGAACTATAACAAAGAACAATATAATAATTATTCTTAGGATAGGCATTTTAACTTATCATATTATATCAGATAAGAACGAGTTAATCAATTTCCGCGGGGGGATAAAAGATTATATTCTGGAATGTAAGTAATTGTCTGCCATATATGAACTGCGTACATACGCAGCGCTTTCGACATGCAAAAAACCCATTTTTCTGCCTTGTCGCGAATAAAACTCGAACCTTTCCGGCTCTATATATTCCTTAACCGGATAATGCCTCTTACTGGGCGCAAGATACTGGCCAAGGCTTAAGAAATCGCATCCACAACTACGCAGGTCAGCCATAGACATCAAAACTTCTTCCTGAATTTCACCTAAGCCCAACATAATACCTGATTTGGTTTTTATCGCAGGAGAAATATTCTTTATCTGCCTCAACACCTCCAGCGAACGCCTGTAATCTGCTCTGCGGCGCACAAAGCTATAAAGCGATGGAACCGTTTCAATATTATGAGCGATTATATCGGGGAAAGCACAGGCTACTTTGGCCAAGGCATCTATGGAAAGTTTAAAATCCGGTATCAAAATTTCAATAGTAATGCCGGGATTTCTTTTACGTATTTCTAAAACCGTATTAAAGAAACTATCCGAGCCTCCATCGGATAAGTCGTCTCTGGTGACACTAGTTACCACTACATGCTTTAATCCTAACTTCTCGACTGCCATAGCAACGCGGCGCGGCTCATCAGGATCGACAACAGAAGGCCTGCCTTTTTGAATATTGCAAAAACTACACATACGGGTACAATATTTTCCCAGAATAAGAAATGTCGCCTGTTTCTGCTTAAAACATTCTCCGATATTCGGGCACATTGCCTGTTCGCATACGGTCTCTAAGCTAAACTCACGCAACAACTCCTTCATTTGTGAGCATGATTTTAAATCTATCTTTTTACTCAGCCATGACGGCTTCATATAAATATGCTTCCTCCTCGCTAAATACTACCGCAAACTCATCGGCAAAGGCCTTAATCAGTTTTTCTTCTAAGGTGCTGCGCTCAAGTGAAAAGTTTAATTCCCGCGAAAGAAAAGTAGCCGAATCAGGTGCTCCCTCCGGGAAAGACTTTAAATATTTACGGGCCATATCCCAATTAATACTAATCGGGACAGAGCCATGCTGAAATATCGCCTGACGGGCGCGCTTCTGGGCATTACCGCCTATTTTTCTGCGGTTAATTATAATATCGTATTTCTCAAAAGACGCGCTGCAAAACTCGCTAGGCGATTTTTTCTTGGAGAAATCTTTTGTTTCAAGCGCAAACTGCGCTTTTATCCCTAAGGACTCATAAAAACGTATGAGGAAAGCACATATAAGCCGATAAGAAACAAGTACTCCTTCTGGTTCTCCTATGTCTTCTTTAGAACAAACAAAACTATAGGTTATTTCATTATCATGGAACAGGACTCCTCCACCGGTAATCCTTTGTGAAACTCCGATACCGTCAGTTGCGCAGGCAGGCAAATTGATATATTCTCGGGCATCCTGAGAAACACCATAGGTAAATGACGGACTATTCCAGCTATATATACGTAGAACCGGGACCCTATCCTCAAGATACCTCTGGAATATCTTCCTATCCAAAGACATATTATATATAGCTTCTGAAGAAGCCGACCTGATAAGTTTAAATTTATTCATCCTGTTTTTGATTACGGTTGCCACCGCAGATTAGGATTACGCGCAGCCATGGTTTCATCAAGACGCTTAACCGGCATATGAACCGGTGCTTCTTTTATAACAGCGGGGTTTTCTTCTGCTAGGCGGGCAATTTCAATCATAATCTCAATAAATTCATCTAAGGTTTCTTTTGACTCTGTCTCCGTCGGCTCAATCATCAGAGCTTCCTTGACTATCAAAGGGAAATATATAGTAGGCGGATGATATCCTTTATCAATAAGATACTTGGCAATATCCAAAGCATGCACTCCCTTCTGCGCCTGCCGGGAAGCCGAGAAAACACATTCATGCATACACCTTTTATCAAAAGCAGCATCATAGTATTCTCTAAGTCTTGCCAGACAATAATTGGCATTTAATACCGCAATCTCTGCCGCTTTAATCATGCCTTCCTTGCCAAGACGCAGCATATAAGCATAAGCCTTTAATATAACACCAAAGTTGCCGTAGAAAGGAGCGATATAACCTATAGTTTTATTGCGATGATAATCGAGCGCAAATGTACCGTCGCTGCGGCGCACAACCCTGGGTATAGGCAAAAAATCAACCAGATGCTCTGCAACCCCAACCGGGCCTGCACCCGGACCGCCGCCACCATGCGGAGTACCGAAAGTCTTATGTAAATTTATGTGCACAACATCAAAACCTAAATCTCCCGGACGGGCTTTACCTAAAAGCGCATTAAGATTGGCTCCGTCATAATACATCAATGCCCCCACCTCATGCGCCATATCTGCAATTTTCTTAATATCAGGGTTAAAGATACCCAAGGTATCCGGGCAGGTCAACATTACCGCCGCAACCTCGCTGTTAAGCTTCTTCTTGTATTCATCCAAATCCATATAACCGTTTTTATCGGTTGGAATTACTATAACCTTATAACCTGCAATAGCCGCGCTTGCCGGATTAGTTCCGTGCGATGAATCAGGAATAATTACATATTTTCTCCTGGAACCCTTATCCTTATGATAAGCAGCAATAAGCATTACGCCGGTGAGCTCTCCATGCGCACCTGCCAAAGGTTGCATAGTAAAAGCGCTCATTCCTGTAATCTCGGTAAGTAATTTCTTTGTTTCATACAGCACTGCCAATGCTCCCTGCGCAAGCATCCCGCCGCCTAAAAGCTGCGGTAATAAAGGGTGTATTTGCGAGAATCCTTCGAGTGAGGCAATTTTCTCGGTAAATTTCGGGTTATATTTCATGGTACATGAACCAAGCGGATAAAAATTTGTATCCACTGAAAAATTAAGCCGGGAAAGATTTGTATAATGACGTACAACATCAAGCTCACTCAAAGATGCAAGGCGCATACCTGAGTTACGAAGATATTTTTCTTCCAGAGGTTTTACGCCCGGCATATCAGGGGTAGCATAAGAAAAACCTCTTCTCCCTGCCTTATGTTTTTCAAAAACTAATTTCATAGCACTGCTCCTAAGCTGGCAGCCAGCGATTGAATTTCTTCTTTAGTCCTTTTCTCGGTAACGGCAATTAAAAGATAATTATCCATACCTTTATAAAACCTTCCCAGCGGGAACCCGCAGGCGAATCCTTTATCTATCATGCGATGCACAATCTCATCGGCAGGCCTGGGTAACATGACTGTAAACTCATTAAATGTTGATGAGCTGCGCTTTACCTCAACCCCACTGATACCAGAAAGCTTCTCTTTGGCGAATTCTGCCCTCTGATAATTATTCTGCGCCAACTCCCCAAGCCCATCCTTGCCTAAAAGGGCAACGAATATTGCGGCGCGCAAGGCGCAAAGGGCTTCATTAGAACAGATATTTGAAGTAGCTCTCTCCCGGCGGATATGCTGTTCACGGGTCTGAAGCGTAAGCACAAAACCCCTCTTTCCTTCGGAATCAACAGTAGCCCCTACAATTCTCCCGGGCATCTGGCGGACGAGTTCTTTTCTTGCCGACATAAAACCCAAATACGGGCCTCCGAATGATAACGGTATGCCTAGACTCTGGCCCTCTCCGGTTGCGATATCAAAGCCCATTTCACCCGGAGATTTTAACATGCCCAGTGATACCGGATAAACCGAAGCAATGGCAAGCGAACCGAATTTATGCACCCTCTCAACCACATCGCTATAATCATCAACTACACCGAAAAAATTAGGATTTTGAATAATTACCGCTGCAGTCTTATCGTCTAAATGTTTAAACAACTCATCACGCGAACTTTTTCCATGCACAACAGGAATCTCCACAAACTCAATGGAAAGATTTGAAGTATAGGTATAAAGCATAGTGCGGTAAATCAGGTTTACCCCACTATCCATAATTATTTTGTTTCTGCCGGTCAGGCGTATAGCCATCATCGCAGCCTCATAAAGCGCGGTTCCGCCGTCATATAAAGAAGCATTGGAAACATCAAGCCCGGTCAACTCACAAACCATAGACTGATACTCATATATAGCCTGAAGCCAGCCCTGCGAACATTCCGGTTGATAAGGCGTATAGGCTGTATAGAATTCGGAGCGCGATGCTATGGCATCGACCGCTGCCGGAATAATATGGTCATAAAAACCGGCGCCCACAAAATTAACCAGCCCGGTAGCATTTTTGGTAGAAAGATGGCGCAATTTTTGAGTTACTTCAAATTCCGATTTTCCTGACGGGATATTAAATGATTTTGCCCGCAATGACTGCGGGATATCTCCAAAAAGCTCATCAATACTTGATACGCCGATTACCTCAAGCATCTGCTTTATTTCTTCATCTGTGTGGGGGACATAACTCATTTGGAAAGCCCTTGGAGATAACGCTCGTAGGAAGCGGAATCCATAAGATTATTTTTTTCTGTCTCGTCTGAAAATTCCATTACAAAAAAATAGCCTTCCTGATATGCGGATTTGTTTATCAGCTCCGGATGAGCTGCTAATGCCTCATTGACGGCAATGACCTTTCCTGATAAAGGAGCATATACATCAGAAGCCGCCTTTACTGACTCAACGGTTGCGCAATATTCGCCTTGCTTTAAAACCTCGGATATCTTAGGCAGGCCGGCAAAAGTAATATCGCCTAAAGAGCCCTGCGCGTAATCGGTGATCCCGACATATGCGGTTTTGCCTTCTATGCGCGCCCACTCGTGGTCCTTAGTATAAAAAAGATCCTTTGGTATACTCATTTTTAAAAAACCTCCGTCTAATGCGTTGCCTTATAAAAAGGTTTATTACTTATTGCTACAGGAATTTCAATATTATTATCTTTAACCGCTAACGCCGTACCAATGCTATGCTCACCGCGGATATATCCCATGCCTATACCGACCGAGAGGCTGGGAGAAAACGAACCGCTGGTTACTTTACCGACACACTCATTGCCATTAAATAATGAAAAACCGCTGCGTGGCGAGCGGCGCGATGCGGATTTAAAACTTATCAAATATTCCTTAGGACCGGCTTTACGCTCATCTAAAAGCGCACCCTTACCGATAAAATCTTTTGAAAAATCTACGAATTTATCAAGACAGGCGGCAATAGGAGTATGTGCGATATCAAGCTCATGCCCGTAAAGCGGATATCCCATCTCAAGACGCAAGGTATCCCTAGCGCCTAATCCGGCGGGCTTAACGCGTTTATCTTTTAAAACCCTGTTCCAGAGATTTATAATCTTATCAATAGAAACATACAATTCATAACCCAGCTCACCTGTGTAGCCGGTTCTACTTATTATACAACTTTCTCCCTCAAAAGTAAAATCTCCGCAACTATAATAACGAAGCTCCTCTACCTTAGCGCCGAAAATGTCTTTTATTACCCCCAACGAATCTGGTCCTTGCACATCAAGCTTGCCCAATCTATCCGAGGCATTCTCAAAATGTACACCTGTAGATAACTGTTTCTTAAAATGCCCTGCATCACTGGAAATGGTAGCGGCATTAACTACAATCATCCATGAATCCTGCCCAAGCCGGTATATTATTAAATCATCAAGTATGCCTGCGGACTCATTAAGCATAAACCCATAGCGGCATGCACCTATAGGCATAGATGCAATATCCTGGGTGACAATGCGGTCTAGCCCGCTTGAGACAGCGTCTCCTTTAATAAAAAACTCTCCCATGTGGCATATATCAAAAACAGAAACGCTACTTCTGGTATGAAAATGCTCAGCTATAATACCCTCATACTGAATTGGCATTAACCATCCGCCAAAAGGCGCCATTTTTGCGCCTAAAGCAACGTGAGATTCATAAAGCGGGGTTTTAAGCAAGGTATCGGGCATCTACTCTATCTCTAAGGAATCAATAATAAATTCCTGGTTATTGATAAGCTCGAAATCTTCCGCGCCGCATAGTGGACATGCATTAACAGGGGCGTTGATATCGCTGGAAACTTTACATTTATTGCATCTTATCGCTGCTTTATTCTTGCGTATATTTAATGATACGTTCTTAATGCCGCTCTCTTCATTAAGCAACGCAAACGCCGAACGCAAACTCTGCTCGGTAACATGGGTAAACGGACCCAAGATAACATTAACAGTCACTCTCTGATAACTAAAATCCGCTACCCTATCCTTGAGCAACTCAATTATCTTTTTGGCGAACATTATATCATGCACCTTATCACCTACTTTTAAAAGTTAACCTAATCTTGAAATACCCAGAGGCCTCTCTAAGCCGTTTGCTAAAAGTAATTCTTCATCTCCAAGTATATCTTTAGCCTTACCGTCTGCGCTAATCTTTCCGCGATGAATAATAATTACTCTTTCACAAAGATCCAGCGCCATATCCAAGTCGTGAGTAGCAATAATTTTTGTATGATGAAAAGTCTTTAACATCTCAATCAGGCGCCTGCGCGACCTGGGGTCTAAGCTAGAGCTTGGTTCATCCATTACTAATATATCCGGGGACATGGATAAAACAGTAGCGATAGAAACTGCTCTCTTCTCTCCTTGAGAGAGCCTATATGGCGGACGCTTGGCTAAATGCCCGACTCCAACAGTATCAAGCGCCTTCTTAACAACCGCCCCCGCTTCTTCCTTGCTAAAACCCATATTCAAAGGCCCGAATGCTACATCATCAAACACTGTCGGCATAAATAACTGATCATCCGGGTTCTGAAAAACCATACCTACGCTGCGACGCACAACATTGATATTTTTACTTGTCAGCTGGCAATCTCCGATCCTCACACCGCCTTTAGAAGCTAACAAATAGCCGTTTAAATGAAGCAGAAGTGTTGATTTTCCCGAACCATTCTCTCCTATTATCGCCACCGACTCTCCGTGTGATACGCGAAAAGATATCCCGCCCAAAGCAGGAGTTCCGTCGGGATAACTGTAATGCAAATCTGTTATCTCAACAATATGATGGCTCATTTCAAGTGCCCCGTGACTAAATAGCCGAGGTATAAAGGAAAATTAAAAAACCTGAAGAATAAAAATAATCCTGCCCAGCCGACAATATAGCGGATCTCCCTGTAGGTTATTCTACCCTGTTTATGCGCATGCATATGCCCGTCAAACATGCGACATGACATAGCGCAATAAATACGCTCTGCGCGGTCTAGGGTACGCAACAATAGATTCCCCACCAAGGGCACGAAAACCTTAAAACCTAAGACCGCCCTAAAAGACCCTCTGAATGAACTGGCGCGTACCATGCGCTCAGCCTCATCCGCTAATACAAATATATAGCGGTAGAAAAAAAGAAGTTGAGATACAAACACACGAGGCACGCCTAGGCTTAATAATGATTCGCAAATAGTATTAAAACCGGTTAAAGCCACCAGGCACATGGCTGATGTCACCGTTAATACAAAGCGCAGCATAATCGATGCAAAAGAAACCCATCCTCCCGAAACACCAAGCGTTCCGAAATAAAATAATATTTGTTTATCTATGAGCGGGTTGAAAATCCCCAGTAAGATAGCAAACGGAGAAACCAATAATACTTTTCTCAATAAATAGCCTGCAGGAAGTCCGGCAGAAGCAATTAAAACGGCAGGATAGATAAAAAATGGCAATAGCCCCAGAACTTCATATTTACCGAAAGAAACAACCGTGACGATAAAAAATAAAGTAGTAATTATCTTAGCTCTCGGGGACAAGCTGTGTAATGGGCTATTTCCCGAAGCCAAAACATCCATATAACCTATATCGAATGAATTCCTGCCGATATTATTCATAAATGAAGGCGAAATTAAAATAGAAACTTAGGGTTCTATTATAAACCCTCGGCAGGAACTGGTCAAGCTGTAACCTTACGCCGCCTTAATAGCAGGCCCACTAAAACAACTATCAAAATAGTCAGAAGGCCTCCTGTAAAACCCGAAACAGATGTGCCGGCGTCAACAGCAGGCCAGGAAGATTGGTCTAGGGTAGCTTCTGCCTCCGTAACAGATTTCTTAAAACCATAGTCCGGTAAAAAAGCGGCCTTCTCTTGGAAGCCAGACAAAGAATCATAAATTCCACCTTGCGCCTCTAATTCTTCCTTGCCCGAAGTCTTAAACATCGCCCATTCAAGCCCGTCCGGATGACTGGATGCAAACCAACTCAACGCCCCTGCGGTAATGGCAGTTACAACCAACAACCCCGCGATAACTTTTTTTATATTAAGGTTACCTATTGGCGAAGATTGCTGTGCTAAAGATAGAATCTCCGGGCGCGCCTTCCAGACAAAAGTTACCACGGCTGCCGTAACCAGGCCTTCTACAATGCCTATAGCTAAATGTATCGGCTGCATTAAAAGCACGAACGTATTAAATGGCAGCTCTGTCCTCCCCGAAAGTAGAGTTTCAACAACCACACCAAAAGCCCCAAGCTGTAATCCTATAACCGCAGCAACAATAGAACCTAGCATAATCTTACCCTGTGTAAGACTGCTGCCGACAATTTTACGGTAAACCAATGGATAAGCTATAAAACACGTAAAAAAACCTAAATTAAAAATATTACAACCCAAAGCCAGAATCCCGCCATCAGCAAAAAAGAGGGCCTGAACAACCAAAACTGATGCCATAACTATAAATGCCGCGTAGGGGCCTAATAAAATTGACAAAATCATCCCGCCGCCTAAATGTCCGCTTGAGCCGGTAGCAGGAATGCTGAAATTAATCATCTGCGCGGCAAATATAAAAGCACCTAACACCCCCATTAATGGAATTTTACGGTCGGAGATCTCCTTTTGTACCTTTTTGCAGCTATAACCAAGTAAGCCGGCAGAAGCAGCCCACATTACTCCCCCTACAGCAGGTGATATCAAAGCATCAGCCATGTGCATAGTTTCCCTCCTTCGCAGTTAGCGAACATCGGCCGATCAGATTAGGCCAGATGTTATCATTATATAATAAAAGCTTGCAACCGCAGAGCCGTTTTCTAAAAATCAATCTGCGTCCTCATACCACCCACAAATACCCCTGCAGTATCCCCTGTCACATCCTTACCAAAAGGATTCCAGATATACTGGAAGTCAGGGCTTATAGCCAAATGTTTATTGACCTGTATTCTATAATAAGCCTCCAGGTGCCCTTCATTTTTGGCATGCAGTCCGGGAATACTTTTCTTATAATCGTCCGAAGGAACAGCCTGACCTATGGCGAAAGCCAAAACATCATCTTCCCTGCCCCACGGCTTTCCGGTAACCTGTAAACCTGCGCTCCAGGAATGCTCCAGCGAATACACGGAACCGTCGCTGGCGGTAATATCCGGGTTGTAAACTTCCGGGTTTTGCCATCCGTAGCGCGCAAAAACCGTAATAAAATCGTTGGCTTTCTGATCCCAGCTCAAAGCAAAACCGTATGAACTTTCCTTTTCTTGAGTAGGAGCCAGCCATTTAGTATGATAAGCATTACTGCTCCAGCCTAAGAAACGGTAATTACCTTCAAGGCCGAAGAATTTAGTCTTAAAATTGACCTGGCCGATATTGAACAGGTTATCGGCAATTTTCTCCCAGTCATTGTTGGAATCAAAAGTTCCGAAATTAAATTCCAGCCATTCATAAGGCACAAATGCCGCCCTGATGCCCACGGTATTATCCGGAAATTCAATTACCGGATTATTGCGGAATATCCGGCCCAAAAATTGTGTAGTTTCGTCATTAGCAACTTCGCTATTATCGAAATATGCTGTGGGATCAAGCTTACCGAAAGTCAAAGCAATCTTATCCTTAAACATAAGCTGCTCATACCATAACTCTGTAATATGCACGCGGTCCTCATTATCTATATCACGGTTGACATTGCTATAAAGTATGAGATTGTCCTCTAGGCCATCACCCTGTCCGCCCTCAAGATGTAAAAATGCTCTCCCCGCCACTTCCTTAAATTCTTTACCTATAGTAATATCGGCCGAATACGATCCGTCAGTCCGCCCTTCTTTCAAAGTCGCCCCTGCGTTGGTGTTATTTGTTCCCTGGACTATTAACGTACCTCCTGCTCCGATTTCAAGTCCTTCAGCAATAACCTGTGGCATACCCACCTGTCGATGCAGCTCTTGGTTAAAATTAGAGAATCTATCTTCGTATTCAGCTATTTTCTTGTCTTGCGTAATATTACACTGCTCTTGCCTGATTATTTGTTTATCCTGCTCGGATATCTTTTGCTCTAGAGCAGCGATACGCCTCTCAAGGGCGGCAATTTTATCCTGGAGCGCTTTTTCATCAGCAAAAGCTATACCTGTATGAAACGTAAGAAAAGTAAAAACTAAAATCATTACCGAAATCCTTTTTTTCATCTCTCCCCCTTTTATCTCGGTGTTACTAAAATAATGTTCGTGTTACTAATGAATAAAAAAATAATACCGCTTAGATCTCTCTGCCTGTAGTTGACATGCTTAATGAGCCGTGTTTTACGCCTTTTACCGAGCGTAGGCTGTCGGATAATCTCTGCACCTCTTTAGGCGAACCCTTGACTGCAATAATTTCAAGACAATTGTTGTGATCCAGGTGTATATGCTGACAGGAAATGATGCTCTTTCCGAAATCATGCTGGATATCCATAAGTTTATTGGTAAGTTCTCTTTTATGATGGTCGTAGATAAGGGTGATTGCTCCGGTAACCTCTCGGCCTTCCTGCCACTCTCTCTCGACAAGGGTGCTGCGGATTAAATCGCGGATTGCTTCAGAACGGTTAGTATAGTTCTTCCCTGATATACTCCTGTCAAAATTCTCCAGAAGCCTCTTCTCCAAAGAAACCCCAAAACGCACTAATGAAGCCATAAAACTCTCCTTATGTATTACGAATGTAAGAATTGTAACACCAATAAGTTATTTGTCAAGGAATTTTAAGCACTGCTTGGCTTAAAAAGTAACGGCCTTATCGCTCTCCTTAATAATATCATACATATCTTTCATAGTATTTATGGGGCACACTTCTGTGGCTGCCTGATTACGCAATCTAATGCATGAACCACAGGCGTAAATTTTGCCACCTGAACGAATAAAGTCTATTGCTTGCTCAATGGTATTGAATTTATCGGTGCTTATATTCTGGTACTCAACTCCTTTACCCATAAAGAATATTTTGACCTCATCCTTCTGCCCGAGAGCGAAGTTCGCATACCTAAGTGCGTTCCAACAAGTCTCTGCATCATTATTCGAAATCAGAACGGCTATCTTCAACCGACCTCCTTTGTAATTCAAATAATCTTCAAGGCTCCGACCGGACAAACTTTCTGACATCCACGCAACCGGTCGCATCTTGATTCATCGGTTACCCTGCACTTCCCGCTTTTTTCATCAATATATAGTATTTTATTAGGACACAGCGAAACGCATGCTCCGCAACCGATACATAAACCTTCGTCAATAATAACTATCTTATTCATAACTCTATTATATCTCCCTCCCTTGCTTCAATAAAACCATCTTTGAATACTGAACGTATAATTCCTGTAGCGCTTTTGCCCGTACAATGCAAAGGCATAATCTTCTTTACGCCAAGCTGCCGCAATTTCTCTATTATGTTCTGATTTACTTTATCCGTATTATCTTTTAAATGCATGCCGCCTAACAGTAAATATAAGCCTGTATGTAAATTTTCTTTGGCATATTGGACAATATTAACTATTCCTGGATGCGCGCAACCACAAACTAACGCCAGGCCATTATTTGTTCTAATGATAATGGATTGTTCGTATATTATGCGGCTACCGGATTTCCCATAAAGCTCTCCTGTAGTATAAACATTATCTTTAATCCGTAATGCATGATTAGATTCAACTAATTTAACTCCAAATGAAGCAATTCTAGACTTTATCTCTTGTTTAAATCGTGGACAGATATAAACGGTTATATCTTTACTCCCTCTTATTAAATACCACAACCCCGAGATATGATCCCAGTCGTCGTGTGATAAAATTATATGTTTAATCTTCGATAAATCTACGCCAAACCTACGCATATTATTTAAAAAAACTTCCGGATCGCCAAATGTATCAAACAGTATATCCTCACCTATCAAAAATGAAACTCCCCATCTGCGGATAAAACGCTGCCATTTGGTTGATCCTACGGCTATAATCTTAATTTGCATAATCTTAATTTTTCAACAAATAGTCGGCTATCGCCCGATAAAGAGCGCTTACAGCCAATATTGAACAATGCAGATACCTTTTTGGCAGCCCTTTTAATTCCTGGATAATATCGCCTGCCGAAATTTCCAGCGCTTTATCAATGGTCTTGCCATATGCCAAATATGCTGCGGTTGCTGCTGCTGCCTTCGTGGATTCGCACCCATCGCTATAATACCTGATATCCGTGATTTTATTATTCTCTATCACCAAGTAAAACTCCATGGCATCTCCGCACGGACCCCTTAAATATGAAGAGCTTGTAGGATCATTCATCCTGCCGAAAAACCTTTGCCCATCTAAAAAATCTGCAATTTTCTCAGGATATTTAGCGGGCTTCATAATTTAATCCTCTAGTCGTTCCCATATCTCATAAATTTCATCTTGAACCGGGGTGCATTTATATTCCATAATAGTTTTGCCTTCTATCACTGCTTCGACAACTGCCTTATCGAAACTAATTTTCCCAATTAAATAAATGTTGTTTTCTCTACAATATTTTGCAATTTTTTCTGACATCACAGTATTTAAATCGTACTTGTTTATTATGAGCCTTACAGGAATGCTGAAATGTTTAACTACATCTATAACCCTTATCGCATCATGCAACCCGGATAATGTCGGCTCAGTTACTACGACAGCAAAATCTATGCCGGAAAGCGATGCTATCACCGGGCACCCTATCCCGGGAGCACCATCAATAATCACCCAATCGCAATTATGTTTCTCTGCCAGTTCTTTTGCCTGTTTACGCACCAAAGAAACTAATTTCCCCGAATTCTCTTCGGCAATTCCAAGCTTAGCATGCACCATCGGCCCAAAACGAGTCTCCGAAATAAACCATTCTCCCGCAATGTTTTCTTTCATAGTAATGGCTCCGACAGGGCAAATATAGCTGCAAAAAGCGCACCCCTCGCAAGAAATATGGTCAACTACAAAACTATCGCTAATGGCGTTAAATCTACAAGCTGATATACACTTACCACATTGCTGGCATATCTTTTTATCGATGACAGCACTTAAGCCGCTTCTAAAATCATGCCGTTCTTTTATTTCGGGCTGTAACAACAAATGCAAATCCGCCGCATCAACATCGCAATCGGCCATAACCTTATTCTTGGCTAATGCCGCAAACGAGCCGCTAATTATGGTTTTGCCCGTACCACCTTTTCCACTAATAATTGCTATTTGTTTCATTGCTAAGACCGCGAATGTTCAAATACAAATTAATAAATTTATCCCGGTAAGAATTATCTTTTTGCACTATGGGCAGCCCCTCGGAATAGTTAACTGCTATCTCTCTATCAAAAGGAATCCGCATCAAAACCGGAATTTCTTCTTTGCTACAATAATCTTCTACTTTTTTATCTCCAACATCGCAACGGTTGATAACTACGCCGAAAGGGACCTTGAGCCTTCTTAACACCTCAACAGCCAGGATGAGATCATTAAGCCCAAAAGGAGTCGGCTCTGTTACCAGCACGCAGAAATCGCTTCCTTTAACCGCTGTAATCACCGGACAAGATGTCCCAGGCGGAGCATCAATAATCACCGTCCTTGTCGGATTAATATACTCTTTTACCTGACGAATTAGTGGCGGTGACATTGCCTCCCCTACATTAAGACACCCCTGGGCAAACTGTATGCCGCCCTTGATGCCAATTGCTACAACACCGATATCTTTTTTTACTTCTTTAATCGCTTGCTGGGGGCAAAGCATACTACAAGCACCGCAACCATGACAAAGATGCGGGAAGACTAAGACGCTTCCTTTTTTATCGTTATTAGCTGGCAATACGGCAATGGCATTATAAGCACAAACTCCGCGGCACCTACCACAATAGATGCATTTTTTCTCATCTACTTCCGGAACTAAAATATAAGATTTAGTCTCTTCTTTTATATGGGGTTTAAGAAAAATATGGGCATTTGGCTCTTCCACATCACAATCAAGAAACTGTACCCCATTAGAGATACCGTTCTCTTTACTCGGCAAACTATATTCTCTAACGGAGCTAATATTTTCTAGAGATAAAGCCAAATTAACTGCAACCGTAGTTTTGCCCGTGCCGCCCTTACCGCTTGCTATTGCAATTATCATATCGATTGATGAGAGGCTATTAAAACTTCCTGGAATTTGCTGGCTACTTTAATGGTTTTAAATCCTTTATCTCTTAAATATTCCTCGGCGTCCGCTAGCGTCGTCTTGCCAACATCATGCTTACCGCCTTCGCTGGCATGGATCTTATCCATTAATACAAGCCCTTCGCGATTAAAATCGCTGAAAATAATTTTTCCTCCATAAGATAGCACACGGATAAGCTCATCGATTACTCTGTATGGACGAATTAAATGATGCAGCGTGTTAACAGAAAAAATAACATCAAAACTTTTATCTTTGAAGCTCAAAGACTCACCGTCCTCAATACAAAAATCAACCTGTTTGTCTAATCCAAAATAACGTAAATTAAGCTTTGCGAAATTTTGTTCGGTTTCAGAAATATCAAAAGTGGTAAATTTATATCCTGCCTTGGCCAACTCAAGAGCAAAATGCCCTTTGCCTGTACCAGCTTCGAGGATATTCCCGTAAAGGGGGAGCGATTTTTCTAAAATAAAAACCCGTTCCCTGTCTACATCATAACCAAGGCTGCTATATAAAGCTTTGCGCTCCAGATAACGCTTGTGGTTTTCTAATGCTTCTTTATCCTGTTTATTATCCATGGCTAGCACCTAATCATGTTCTTCAAACATCTTATTCTGCGTTGGATCATTTTTTCTAATCCACTCCATAAGCATCGCCGCATGCTCTTTCTCTTCATTCATGTTATGCGCAAGAAGCTTCTTCAATGACTCATCGCTAGTAGCGTCTATTCTCTCTTGATAGAAATCGATTGCCTCAAGTTCTTCACGCATAGATTTGCGCGCTCTTTCTAAATCAACGTGTTTAGGGTCCATCTTCTCTAAAGACTCAAAAAATGGCATAGACATCTCCTCTCTTAGTTGTTTTTACCGGGCATGCCGAACTTAGAACCCACACTAGGGCTATCAGTCGTTTTATATTGGTTGTTTTTATAACCGTCTATTGCTTCCTTTATTGTTCCGGAGACGCCGGTAAATACCTCTATTCCAGCTAACGATAAAACCTGATGTGCATTTGGCCCGACATTTCCGGTAAGAACTGCCCTGGCGCCCTTGGCAGCTACCAATTGTCCGGATTGGATACCTGCTCCTCCCTGAAACTGCGCATTTGGGTTATCTTCTGCTTCGAATACCCCTGTATCAGTATCAAAGAAAATGAAATTCCGAGCTCGGCCAAAACGCTGGTCCACTTTAGAGTCCAGAGTTTTGCCTTCGGATGTAATACATATCTTCATTCCTACCCCTTCCTTTTAATGACAACCACCATAGCCGTGGTCTTTACAAGCATCGAGCCCGCCTAAGGTGTTATTCATAAAATCATCGAGCGCCTTTTGCACGTTGCCGGAATAACCAAACACCTGAACCCCTGCCTGTGCAAATTTCTGCTGTGCCCCCATACCCATACCACCGGCAATAACATGGGTTATGTTATATTTTAATATCTCATCAACCGCAACGCATCCCCCCATACCATGCACTGCCGTATTAGGTACGATTTTTATGCTCGTAATTTTATTTTTATCCTTATCGATGTCTGCCAATAGGAAGAACTTACATTGGCCAAAATGCGCACAGACATCACCGTTTAAACCGCTTTCGTTTTCTAAGACTACTCCTACTTTCATACGGAATACTCCCCTTTCTTATTTAGACTCTAACTCTTTAACCCTCGACCTTAGCGCATCAAGTTCATTATTAAGACACTCTTCCTGGACCTTGAGCGCAGACAATTCGTCCTCTTTAGATAAAGTACGGCTAAACGCTCCAAATGAACGTATGCTACTCTGGGATCTCATCCAACCAGGCAACCCAGTAGCGTAAAAACAATTCCGCCTTACTCTACCTCTTCCTCGATAACCACCTCTCCCAAACTGCTCACCCACTGCTCCAACGGGCATAGCACAATAACCTCTCCCGCCACCCGTCATCGATCCTTGCCCTCTTGGACCTGTACCGTCAAAACCTGGCATAGCTACCACTCTCCTTCCTTATTGAAAATCATTTTCATTATTAAACAAAAAAATATAGCGCTTATTTATTGCTACTGCATTCTTGACATAAACCATAAAATTGCAAAAGATGGTTGGTAATCTTAAATTTATATTTCTGCTCCAACCCCTTTTCGGTCTGGTTAAGCAATTCAACCTCATCATCGATAAAGTCCGTATAATCAATTATTTTATTACATTGGGTACAGACTAAATGATGGTGATGATGTGCGCCCTTGGGTCCTTCAGCAAGCTCATAACGGGCTCTTCCATCTCCAAAATCAAGCTTATAGACCATACCTAAATCCGATAGGACATCAAGTGTTCTATAGACGGTAGTTAACCCTACGCTGGGATACTTTGAGTGAATTTTCATATATATATCTTCGGCGCTTAAATGGCCTTCTGATCTAGATAAAATATCTAGGATGGCCTCGCGTCCTAATGTAAGCCTATAGCCGCACCCCTGGAACTTGCCGTGCCACCACCTTTGTCCATGACAATTACCTCTCGGCATTGCTATCTCCTGGATTACAGATTAATATCTTAATGATAATGGTTTCCATTAACAATTATATACTACGTAGGTTGGCCTGTCAAGATTTTATTTTAGGTAGGATAAACTTTATCGAGAAAAGTGCGCGGGGAATCCCTCCATAAAGTTTTATGCGCGGGGAGGGAGTTGAACCCTCACAACCTTGCGGTCAATAGCCCCTCAAACTATCGCGTCTGCCATTCCGCCACCCGCGCGTTAATGCCAAATTATATATCTACAATTTTATTGCTGCAATAGAAAAGAACTTACTTTATTTTATTACACCTCAAACCGTCTATTTTGCTCTGTACATACCAGGAAAAATATCCTTGATAGCGTCTTTGTAAACTTGGGATCTTCCAGTCATTGGTGGTTATTTTTCCTCTGCAGCCGCTGGAATTACAAGCGCACCTAAAAGAATAATTGAAATCTGCGTCAGTCATCGCATAGTCATAGGTAATCTCTTCGCCTTTTTTAATGTCGCGCATAGCCACCATTAAAATCTGCCCCTTTATGCCGGCGTTAGGATTACAGCTATGGTTAAAGAAATCATCGTCTTCTAAACCGCCTTTTTTACAGGAAACCATATAAAAACCCTCGGCGATTTTAGTTGCATAATCATCTATATTCTTAAAACCTCTCTTGGAAAGCTTATTAAACTCTTTATCCGTAATAATAAAGCCGCCCCAAACCGCGATAATTTCATCTTTCTTTAACGCCGCGACAGCAAAGACTCCTCTTCTATTAATCCCCGAAGAGCGCACCTTAACTTTTTTAGTCAAATACGAATGCTTAATCACAGCTAATCTTTATCCCTTTCTTTCTAGTGTCTCTTAATAATCTATCAAATATAGCATCGTCTTTGGCTAATTCATCCAAGAATAAAAGCCCTTTTTGCCTTATTGTTCCATCCATCACCAATCCGCCAACTGCCGCAGGGAAAGACGCGGTTATTTTCTGCATAGAATTTAATTCTTCGTCTTTCCTCGAATAACTTTTGATTAACCAACGCTCTTTTTGGATTTTACCTATAATATCTACCCTGGCAAAAGTAATGTTAGTCTCTTTTCTTGATTCCAAAATAGTCTTTGTCATCATGAGATTTTCTTTCTTCAAGAATCCCGCCTCTTGAATAAAGCCGAAGAAATCTCTAAAGCCCAACGGCCTAACGACGCGTACGATCAAATTATTCAGTTTCTTCTTATCCAATATGTTTTCAAAGCCGCTGGCGCAATAATAGCTTTCCGCATCTATGCCAAAATCTTTCTCTCTGCGATAACCGTCAAATACAGGGAATTTATTTTTCTTGCCCGATACCACCTGCCATGAAGCTATCGTATGCTCAACGACAATATCCTCAAAACACCAAAGAAACGGATAAAAAAACTTCTTAGGAGATAACGAACCTGCCTTAACTTCAATATCACAAATAGCTGAAAATTTATTAATCGCCCTGCCCAAAATAAAGTTCACCAGCCCCGGGCTAAAACCACACCCTGGGATAACCAAGATTCCGCTTTTATTAATTTCTTTTTGTTTTTTTAAATATTCTGGGGGGTCAATATCGGAAATATCGATGAGGTTCTTTTTGTATTTTAATGCTAAGGCCAGACATTTTTTCCCGATTTCACCGGCAAGCGCACCTATAATAAGATCGCAATCGCGCGCCTGGCTGTCTTTTTGCAGGAAAGAAACCTCTTTTACAAAGCGATACTGTTTAAAATAATGCTTTACCGCGCGGGCTATGCGTCCGCAGCCGACAATCAGCACTTTATATTTTTTATTCATTTCTTCAGCTGCCACATCTTGGGCATGACCATACTTGCCAGATGCATCTGGGGGGTATAATACTTAAGCATAGAGGCTTTATTCTTAAGCCGCGATTTTAATCTTTTGCTTATCTGGCTTAATGCCACATTGGAAGGATCTGTTTTCTTAGAAGCGATTATAAAACAATACTCGCATCCGCAGCTATATGAAGGCATGGCAAGCCGCAGGGGCTTAACATGTTTGAATAGTTTGCCTAAGTTCGCGGCTATCCCCCTGATAATCAAATCAAAATCAAGAAACGGACCTATTTGGAAAACCGCTATCCCATCATTTTTAAGGGCACGGTAGACAAGCCTATAGAAATCAAGCTTAAAAAGAACCTTCCCTGGCCCGACAGGATCGGTTGAATCAACGATAATCACATCATAATAGTTCTTCTTGGCCTGAATAAATTTCCTGCCGTCTTCAAAGAAAATTTTAACCCGCGGATTATCAAATGCGCCTTTAGATATAAAAGGAAGGTGTTTCTTGCTTAAGCGGACAACTTCTTTATCTATCTCGACAAAATGAATCTCTTCTAAAGGATATTTAAGTAACTCTCTTAAAACCCCGCCGTCACCTCCGCCTACAACCAAAACCTTTTTAGGATTGCTATGTGAAATAAGCGCGGGATGCACAATCATCTCGTGATAAACAAATTCATCACTTTGGGAAAGCTGTATTATGCCGTCTAAGGCCAACATTTTTCCGAAGCCGGGGCTTTCAAAGACAAAAATATTCTGGAACTTACTTCTACCCTTAAATATCTCTTTATTTATTAAGAAACTGTCCCTTTTGCATCTTCTGACTCCGGGGAAAGATGTTTCTAAGAACCACTTTTTTCCTTTAATAAAATCGCTAGCCACTTTTTAACTGCCTCCTCTTTCAATAAACTGCACTTTTACCTTTTTCGGGGAAAATGCTTTTTTAAGATATTTTAGTGCGTTATAAGGCTGGGTTTTTTTGCCGCAGGTAAAGATATCTACCGCGATATAATTATGTTCCGGCCAGGTATGTATAGCAATGTGGGATTCCGCTAATATAACCACTCCTGTAACACCCTGTACTGGGAATTTATAGACTGATGCCCTTAGCGGCGTATTATTAGCTGCCAAAGCAGCATCCCAGAGAATCCGTTTTATCCATTTCGGATCCTCAATAAACTTAGGCGCCCTAAAATCAGCTATTAGATGTACAGACAAAGGATTTTGTTCCTTTTTCTTGTTCTTCTTCATATCTTTCATCTTAACACCTCAGCTTTCAAGCTTGTTTTTCCACCCCCCTTGGGAAATATAACTTTTGTTAGAATTTATTCCTTAAAGGAATAATATACACGATATGAAACAAAATTGCAACTATATATCTTATTTTTTTATTTTAACTAAACTTAGCTGCCCCGTGTGGACTCGAACCACAACACCCAGATCCAGAGTCTGGTGTCCTACCATTAGACGACAGGGCAAAAGTATTTTACCAAATCACATTAATCCTGAATGCACTTTCCTGTGACAATTAGCGCATAAAATGGCGCACTTAGCGATCTCCCTCTTTATCCTTTCTATCCCCCATCCCCAGTTCTTTGCTAAAGCAATATTAAAATCTTTTTTGTGTTGTATGCGATGGTGAAAATCTAAACAGGCAGGAACTTTTTCTCCACATTTCTCACAGGAAAGGCTTGATTTATATTCCTCAAACCATTTGGCAATCTTTCTCTTCCGCTTATAAATTCGCTCCATCTCTCTTTCTTTATTCTGCGAGTAGAACTTTTTATTCCATCTTCTTTTATATTCTAATTGTTTTCTTCTATCAGCGTATGGCATATGTAGATCTGAATAAGGCTTAGGGGATCCAAAGCCTAGTGGCCTGCCATTGCACTAGAGGGCAATATATTTTATTTTGCAACAATTATACCATCCATTTGCTAAAATGGTAGGGAATTTATTACTTATTTACTTCCCCAAAAAGGAGATAAGGCCCATTTTAAGATTAACTTTTGTTATATATAGACTTATGAAAATAAAATTCTTGACAATAAAAATATTGTATGATAACTTTAATGTCAAAGGGGGTGACATATGAAGAGAACAATCGGTCTTCTTTTGGTAATAACAATGGTGTTGGGATTCTGCTCTTTGGCTTATGCTAAAAGTCCTGCGGATAAGCTAGTTCGCGGAGCTGGCAACGTATTATCCTGCTGGTTAGAGATTCCTCAGACAATCGATGAAGAGTGGAAAGCAAGCAAGAACGCTGGAATAGGTATTTTCGCCGGTTTCTTTAAAGGCCTTGCCTTTACTGGCGCTAGATTAGTGTCAGGAGTATGGGATATAATTACATTCCCGGCAGCAGCTCCAAGAAACTATGAACCTATATTCAAGCCAGATTACGTATTTGACAAAGAACCTACTCCTTCAAACGTAACGCCTGCACCAGTTAAATAATATATTTTTTTAAGAAAATAAAAAGGAGGGCAATTAATACTGCCCTCCTTTTTTCTTTACTCTAAAATAATAAACTACATACCCTGCATAGCGTTTATTACGCTTTGAGATACCCCTTGGCCTTTCAGATAAGTTACATCCTCTGCGCTTAAATTAAACTTGGAATTAGTTAATTTTATCTTGTCGATAATAACGTTCTCATTGACTCCCTGTTTGCTTAAATCAATAACCTGCTGCATAGTCATTTGATTGGGATTGACTCCCTGTCCGGATGTAGTATCCTGCGGCTTTTTCATCTGGCTGCCCACCAATGCTCCTGTAAGCGCCCCAGCTGCAGCGCCGATACCGGCGCCTTCCAGGCCGTGGCCGCTTTGATGCCCGATAACTCCGCCTGCTGTAGCTCCCAATAAACCTCCGATTATTGCTCCTTCGGTAGTCTTATTTTCCGAGGTGCTCTGGCATGAAGCATTTATAAACATAAATACTGTGCAGAAAACAATAGTTAATATCTTCTTCATAATCAACTCCTTTTATAAAAAACCCTACCACATATTATCTTTTATCCAGCTATCGATATTCTTTAACCCTGCTAAGTCCTTCTTGGCCCCCTCTACCATGCCCACGCCCATGCCGCCAATGGTATTACATCCTGCAAGCGTAACTAAAAAACCGGACAGAATGAATAAAGCAAGCCACTTTTTTGCCATCTTTAGCTCCTTTTTTAGCATTAAGAATCTAAAAACCTTTTGCCTTAACGGCTATTGTTTTACCCAATGCCTAAGCCTATCTATGGTGCGCTCTTTACCTAAATAATGCATTACTTCAAATAACCCCGGGCCCACGGTCTTGCCCGTAAGCGCGACCCTGATAGGATGGATAAGCTCGCGCGATTGAATAGATAAATCATTTATCAATCTGCGAAACTCTTCCTCAATGCTGATTATATCAAATTTATCTAATTTTTCCAGTCTTTCAATAAAAAGACTGAATTCTCTTGATAGATCTTTAGACAAATATTTGTCCTGTGCCTGCTTCTCGATTTTAGGCTCTTTCAAAAAGAAAAAATCAGCCCAATCAACGAAATCTGCTAAGGTAGGCAAACGTGCCTGAAATAATTTTATCAAAGAAATAATATAATTTCTATCAAAATTATCCTTATCCACGTAACCCCTGTTTATAAGTTCGGGGAGAATTTCTTCTAAAGCAATCTCGGGGTTCATGTTTTTTATATACTGGTTATTTATCCAGTCTAATTTCTTTAAATCAAACGTTGCGGCTGTTTTATTTACATTCTTTATATCAAACAAGCCTACTGCCTCATTTATATCTATTAATTCCCTGTTCTCTCCCGGAGACCAGCTTAAAAGCAAGAGATAATTAACCAGCGCCTGCGGCAAATATCCCATATTCCGATAATCGCTTATTGCCGTAGCGCCTGTCCTTTTAGATAACCTTCCGCCTTCCATCCCCATAATAAGCGGCAGGTGCGCGAACTCAGGTACGCTTAAGCCCAACGCCTGGTAGATAAGAATCTGCTTCGGCGTATTAGAAATATGATCGTCTCCTCTGATTATATGAGTTATCTTCATATCAGCATCATCGACAACACAGGCAAAGTTATACGTAGGCGTTCCGTCTGACTTAATTAAAACCTGATCCTTAATGACAGAAGAATCAAAGACTATTTCTGCGCGGATTAAATCATTAATCTCTATCTTCTGCTGCGGTACCTTAAAAATTATGGCCTCTCCCTGCCTATCCGGAGATCTTTCGGTATAAGCCTTGCCTTCTTTTAATAATTTCTCCGCCATCGCCCTGTACAAATCGAATCTCTGACTCTGATAATAAAGCTCATCCCAATTAAAACCCAGCCATTTAAGACTATTTAATATTTCATCAACAAACTCCTGCTTCGATCTTGCTGCATCGGTATCTTCTATGCGCAAGACAAATTTCCCATTTTTAGCCTTGGCATACAGCCAATTAAATAAAGACGTGCGTGCGCCACCTATATGCAAGAATCCCGTGGGGCTTGGTGCGAATCTAACTCTAACCTGACTCATGCTTTATTACCTTTCGTTAACAACCGCTCTCCCATTTCAAAAGCTTTAATATTAATATCAACAAGCCTCTGCCCGCGGCCGCGGCCGATATTCTTTATAGCCTCCAGCACTGTCTTATGACTGCATATATCGGTATACTTCACAAGCATCCCTAACGCTACCATATTGGCTATTTTTATATTACCTAATTCGCAGGCGACTTGCGTAAATGGAGCGCTAACTACATTCTTAGAGCTTATATTTGCTGTCCTGACGAGAGAATCATTAATAAACAAAACTCCGTGTCCGGCTATCTTATGTTTAAATTTATTCCATGATGGCTCATTCATTACAATCAAGAAGTCTGCTTTATCGACGCACGGCGAGCCTATGTCTTCATCAGAGATTATAACCGAACAATGTGCGGTTCCGCCGCGGACCTCAGCACCATATGCCGGCAGCCACGTAACATTCTTATTCTCCCGCATTGCCGCAATAGCTAAAACCTTGCCTAAAAGCATTATTCCTTGGCCGCCTGCGCCGGCAATAATTATGCGTTTAATCATAAAACTTTCATCCTTTAAATTGCATTAATCAAAGCACCTTATGAAACTTCATATAACATTACGTAACTATTTTATTCTACCTAACGGAAACTCCTTACTCATCTCATCCTTTATCCAAATCATAGCCTCGCGAGGAGTCTTTCCCCAATATGTCGGGCACGGAGAGAGAACTTCTACCAACGAAAAACCTACACTATTTATCTGATTTAAAAATGCCTGTTTAATCGCTTTCTTTGTCTTGATTATCTCCTGCGGGCTATATACGGATGTCCTTTCCACATATTTAACAGCAGGCAGGCTCGATAAAATCTCGGATATTTTAAGCGGATACCCGTGTAAAGAAACATTCCTGCCGCCGGGGGTAGTAGAAGTCTTCTGATTCACCAAAGTAGTAGGAGCCATCTGCCCGCCGGTCATGCCATATACGGCATTATTAACAAATATAACAGTAAGATTCTCGCCTCTATTAGCAGCATGGATTGTCTCATTAGTCCCTATGGCGGCTAAATCTCCATCGCCTTGGTAAGTAAAAACGATATTCTGTGGTCTCACTCTTTTTATGGCGGTAGCAACAGCAAGTGCCCTGCCGTGAGCAGCCTCAGAACAGTCAAAATCCCAATAATCGTAGGCAATAACTGCGCATCCTACAGGGGCTACAGCAATTACCTTTTCTCTTATGCCTAAATCATCAACTGCCTCAGCAACTAACCTGTGGATTAAACCATGCCCGCAACCCGGACAATAGTGGGTTGAGACATTACGCAATGATTTAGGATGACTATATATCTTTTCCATATCTATAGACCTAACGTATTAATGACTTTATTTTCTTGGTTATTTCTTCTACCGTCGGGATCCCCCCACCGGTCCTGCCTAAGAAATCCACCTTCGATTTTCCTGAAACAGCCAGACGCACGTCATCGAGCATCTGCCCGGAAGACATCTCCAACACCAGATAGCCTGCTTTCGGCATTAGCTTTTTAAAAATCTTATCTGGAAAAGGCCACAATTTTACAGGGCGTACCAAGCCTACGCGCATGCTTTTTTTCCTTAAATCCTGTACGATACTTTTGGCTATCCTGTACATCGTCCCGTAAGCAACCAATATTATTTTTGCGTCATCTACAAAGAGATTTTCGTATTCCTGTTCTTTCTCCCGGATTAATTTATATTTATCATGTAAAATAAGGTTGAATTTCTCAAGGTCTCCTTCGGCAATATAGAATGATTTCACTACATTTGGTTTCCTACCCTTGCACCCGGTCAGTGCCCACGGTTTTTTATAATTTTTAATTCTTGATTTTTGATTCTTGATTTTTATCGGCTCCATCATCTGACCCAAGATACCGTCACCTAAAACTATTACCGGATTGCGGTAGGCATCAGCCAACTGAAATGCCTTATACATAAAATCATATGCTTCCTGTACAGTAGAAGGCGCCATAACTATGCAACGGTAATCACCGTGTCCTCCGCCGCGAGTCGCCTGGAAATAATCCGACTGGGCCGGGGCTATATTACCTAGTCCGGGACCGCCGCGCATAATATTAACTATAACAGCGGGAAGTTGGGCTCCGGCTATATAAGATATGCCTTCTTGTTTCAAACTTATTCCCGGGCTGGAAGACGAAGTCATTGCCCTTTTACCCGCAGCAGAAGCCCCGAAAACCATATTAATAGCGGAGATTTCGGATTCCGCCTGTATAAATACCCTGTCTCTTGCAGGCATATGCTCTGCCATATATGCAGTCAATTCATTTTGCGGAGTAATGGGATAACCGGCATAGAATGTGCAACCGGCGTCAATTGCGCCTTGAGCTATAGCTTCATTCCCGCTGATTAATATCTTTTCTGTCATTTATATACCTCTATACAACAATCCGGACAAATTAATGCGCACATAGAACAACCAATACAACCTTCGCTATTCTCAAATCCCACATAGTTAAAACCGCGTTTATTTAAACGCGGCGCTTTCTTAATCTTGCCTTTTGGGCATACGCTTATGCATAAGAAGCAGCCTTTACATTTCTCTTTATCTATTTTTATCTTCGCCATTTTATTGGTGCCCCTTAAAGTCTTCTTGAATCTTTTTAGCTATTAAAGCGGGAGTTAAACCATATTTCTCCAATAATATTTCCCTCTTACCGTGAGTGATAAATTCACAAGGTAACCCTATCTTTGTAACAGATAAGCCGAGCGTATCAGCAAGGGCGCTGCCAAACCCACCATCTATTATACCCTCCTCAACACTAAAAATACACTTCACTTTTGAAGAATACGATTTTAATAAATCTTTATCGAGCGGCTTTATAAACCTGGCATTTATAACAGCCGCATCCAGGCCTTGTCTCTGCAATATCTCTGCTGCCTCCAAAGAAGGATAAACCATGCTTCCGACAGCAACAATCATAATATCCCTGCCATCCTTAAGAAGCTGGGCCGAGCTTATTTTGATAGGCTGTTTGTCTGAAGGTATTTGCGGATGCGGCACGTTCCCTTTCGGGTATCTTATAGCAACCGGACAATTTAGCCCTACCGCGAAAGAAAGCATATCTTCCAACTCTATGGCATCTTTAGGCGCCATCAAGACCATATTAGGCACTGTATGCATAAAAGCAATATCAAAAATACCCTGGTGCGTTGGTCCATCCTCACCCACAATCCCACAGCGGTCTAAAATAAAAACTACACCTAAATCCTGCAAGGCCACATCAATAATTATCTGATCATATGCTCTCTGGATAAATGTGGAATATATAGCTACTACCGGCTTAAGCCCTCCTTTGGCTAACCCACCGGAAAAACAAACCGCGTGTTCCTCGGCTATGCCAACATCAAAAAATCTATCCGGATAAGCATCGCGGAATTTATCCAAACCCGTTCCCTCCGGCATAGCAGCAGTAACAGCTACTATCTTTTTATTATTTTGCGCCAATTCAAGCAATTTATCGCTAAAAACCTTGGTATAGCTTCTGGCATCATTATCAACTATCGTCGCTGGCTTGCCGGTTTTGATATCAAAAGGTCCCGTGCTATGGAACTTAACCGGCTCTTTCTCTGTTACCTCGCAGCCCTTACCTTTTTTGGTAACAATGTGCAACAGGCGAGGTCCTTTTATAGTAAGTAAATTTTTAATGGTGGGAATCAAAACACTCAAATCATGTCCGTTAAGGGGGCCGAAATAACGAAACCCCATCTCCTCAAAGAATAACCCCGGGATAAATAAGCCCTTAAGTCCTTCTTCAAATTTATTCGCCAGTTTTATAATTCTGCTGCCTTTGGGGATACGCGATTTCACCAGGCCTTCTAAAGAATCGCGGAAACGATTATATATGGGCAGAGAAATTACTTTATTAATATAAGTACTTATTGCCCCCGCGTTAGGCGCAATGCTTAGTTCGTTAGTATTCAAAACAACTATTATGTCTTTCTTAAGATGCCCGGCGTTATTTAAACCTTCAAAACATAAGCCACCGCTTAAAGAACCGTCGCCGATAACCGCAGCTACCCTAAAATAATCTTCTGCGGATAGGCTATCCCTTGCGCAAACAAGGCCCAAAGCCAAAGATACCGCACTTGAGCTGTGCCCAGTCGTAAATGTATCGTATATTGACTCCTTGTGATTCGGAAAACCACTAATACCGTTATACTGCCTTAGGGTATGAAAGTTTTTGCTTCTGCCGGTGAGGATCTTATGTGCATAGGCCTGATGGCCTACATCCCAGATAATTTTATCTTTAGGGGTATCCAAACAATAATGCAAAGCAATGGCAATTTCTACCGCACCAAGACTTGAAGCAATATGTCCCCCCTGGCAAGAGCCCACTTCTATAATCCTTGAACGGATCTCTTCGGCTAAATTAGGCAGTTTCTCCAAACTCAATCCCCTAAGATCACCGGCTTCTTTTATCTTTTCCAAAAACACGTCTTGCCTATTCTCCTATCTGTGACTCATCGAGCGGCTTTAACTCAAATTCGCCCTTTTTGTTTTTCATCAATACATCTATCTTCTTCTTAGCTGCGTCAAGCCTGACAGAACACTGCCTGGAAAGCTCGATGCCTTCCTGATACTTTTTTAATGCCTCATCCAAAGATAAATCGCCTTTTTCAAGCTCATCAACTATCTTCTCTAATTTTTTAAGTGCTTCCTCAAATTTTATTTCTGCCATATTTTCAAACCTCCGTATAAAATTTTCGTCAACCGCCCGGCCTCACTGGCTCGGCCGGCGCGCTAAACGGCGCTCCTTATTCGTCGCGCCAGCGCCCTCAAATTTTATTTCTGCCATATTTTCAAACCTCCGTATAAAATTTTCGTCAAATAACTTTATTGATTACCCTGCTTATTATTTCTCCGTTATGAAGCTTGGTTTTGATAATATCTTCTGCGTCTACGGACTTGGCATCTTTGATGACGCCCCCCGACTCCGAGAAAGTAATGCTGTAGCCGCGGGAAAGAATATTGAGTGGGCTTAAAGCACAGAGCCTACTGGCTGCATTCTTAAAGCCAGCTTGTCTAATTTCCAGAAAATGGCTAGTGCAGAAACGCAAGCGCTTTGCCAAGTCGTCTATCTTCAAAAGGTGCTGATTAATTTCATTAGCAGGATTAAGCAATACAAGCTTCTTTGTAAGTGCTCCCAGATTACTTATATTCAAATCCACAATATGAGCAGAATTTAACATCAACCTGTGAGTAAAGTTACCTATCCTTTCCGCAAAAGAGTTGCAGATTTCAGCAAAAGAACGCTTAAGGTCCGAAGTGCTATTCTGCAAATCTATTTCTAAGTCTTCTTTCCTAGGGATAACCATCTCAGCAGCTGCCGATGGAGTAGAAGCTCTGACATCGGCCACTAAGTCCGATAAAGTAATATCCCTTTCGTGACCGACTGCTGAAATTACCGGTATTTTTGACTTGTATATTGAACGCGCTACTATCTCTTCGTTAAAAGCCCAGAGGTCCTCTATGCTGCCGCCTCCTCTGCCTACAATTAAGACCTCTATTCTTCTATCAGCAGACAGGCCTTCGTTAAGCAGATTAAAATCATCAATAGCTTCTGCTATCTGATTCTTAGCATTATCACCCTGCACCTGCACCGGCCTTATCGCTATATGCACCCCTCTGAATCTTCTATCTAAAACCTTTAAAATATCTTTTATCGCCGCCCCTTGTAAAGAAGTAACTACTCCTACTCTCTGCGGCAGATAGGGTATCGGCCTTTTGTGTTCAGCGGAAAATAACCCTTCTTTATCAAGCCTATTCTTCAGCTGCTCTAAAGCAAGCTGCAGCGCCCCCAGCCCCTTAGGTTCGATTCTCTCAACTATAAGCTGATACTTTCCATGAGGAGGATAGACCTCTATATTACCGAAACATAAAACCTTAAGCCCGTCTTCTAACTTAAACTTGGTTGATGCGGCTATGCGGCTAAAAACAACTGCCTGCAGAACTGCTTTTTCATCTTTTAAAGAAAAATACTGATGTGCCGAAGATGATACGCGGACATTGGAAAGTTCGCCCTCAATCCATACCCCTTCGAAAGTATTCTCAAGTATTATTTTTATATCCTGAGTAATCTCGGAAACTTTATAGACTCGGTCAGATTTTGAAGAAGGGGAAAGCGGAGCGAAAAGATCTGTTTCTTTTTTTCTCATATCAACCTATCTCTTGCCAAACTTCATTCGTGCAAAATAATTAATTATTTTCCCGCGGTGTCATCGGGCTTCTTTTCCAATACTATCATCTGTACGGAATACGGAGCTAACGATAAATCTTCTTCGTATGAGCCGACCAAAGAAACATCCTTGCTCTCATTGGCCTTAAAATCGGCTATCTTAAAATGAGCGTCGTCGATGATATACTTTTTGTAGCTATACTCACCTTTTATATTCTTTATACTAACTTTTGCCATACGTTTATCGACAGCGGCTGATTTTGCCCGCATATTTGATTCTTGCGCTTTTTTAAGAAAGCTCTTTAATTTTGCGCTGATTCGCATAGAATCAGGCTCTGATTCTTTAGTTAATATCTTATCGATCTGATCCGACTTTATTAACGAAAGAAGCGACTTCCTATCCTTAGGATTCAAGCTCGATATATTACGTGATATATAGTTCCTGCCGGCATCCGGGTCAATATAATTATAGGCTATCAAAGCTATATTATCCTGTGCTTTAGTGGCTAGAACTCCAGCAAAATCATCTTCCACATTATCTTGCTTAACGATTAAATAGTTATTAAGCATCGACAGCATCCTGAAGATATTATATGTCGCCTTGGCCCCTCCTTTATAACCAGAGGAGGCAGGATCAAACCAAAATACACCGACATTACGGCTTATGTCTTGTTCTCTATTGCAAAAATCTTCCAATGCAAACAAAACTTGGTAATCCAATCCTGCTTCGTACATATTTTTCATGCGCGCGATCATAAAACTGGAAGCGATATATGCCTTATCCCCTCTTTCCTGGGCGATATTAGATCCGCGGTCATAGTTCCACTCCGTAACTATCAAAGGGATATTTTTATTCATATTAAAATAAGAAAGCCAGTCTCTTATTAAAGTAACGCTCTTTTTATTGTATATGGTTATTTCTTTATCTGCTTTGGGGTCAGTAGAATATGCATGCCAACTGATAAAATCGAGCGGAAGCTTATAGCGCGAACAGAACCTGATAAGTTCGTAGATAAGACTTTTTTCCGGGCGTACTATTGTATTGGCGTCCAGGTTTTGAAACCACCAACTCACCGATGGCCCGCCCACGGGAATATAAAGCTTGGTTTCATCGCGAAGCTCCAATATAACCTGGGCTACTGTCCGGTAAAGGTTAAGATAATCCTGTTTTCTGCCTAAAAAGAAACCATCGAGATCCGGAGCGCTCCAAATCTCATACCATATATTATATTTTTTCTTACAGCTTAACTCCCTTATATGCGCTTTGATAAAATTCTTAAATGCCTTTAAATTCACAGGGGCGCTGATTTTATCCAAAGCCCTGCCCATACCGGCAGGAGTACCGAATATATCCAGTATAACAAATCCCCCAGAATCACTTATTGTTTTAATCAAACGCTCATAATTATCTAACAGTTTCTTTTGCTCCTCTTTATTATGGCTAAGCTGGGAAATCTCCCATAGATTATACTGGATGCGATATGGCCCTCTGAATCCTATTTCTTTCTGCCATGTATCTACCGGTTCGGGCGCAGACAAATTCTGCGGGTAGGTGGTGTCTTTATAAAAACCTCTTCCGCTTACGTCTATTGACGGCTTAAAAATATTAGGCAAAATAACAGTATTGCCTTTTATGTCTATATTAAATTCTATTGTCGGCATCTGGATTTCTGCAGAATAGACTGAAGGAATCCTGGATAAAAATAAAATACCTACCGCTAATAAAATATTTATAAACACCGTTTTGAATTTCATTACTGTATCTTCCTCTGTATTCTGGTAATCGACCTGGCTTTACCGCTAACTTCATCTACATCGACGACAACACCATGCAGCTGTATATTACTTTCGGCAACTTCAAATTTCACAGGCATGGATGTTAGAAATCGCTCCAGGACATGCTCTACTTTTCTGCCTATAACCGAATCATAAGGCCCTGTCATGCCGGCATCTGTGATATAAGCAGAGCCTGCAGGCAATATTTTATCATCCGCGGTTTGTATATGCGTGTGGGTACCTAAAACCGCCGAGACTTTTCCATCAAGATACCAGCCGAGTGCCACTTTTTCGGATGTAGCCTCTGCATGCATATCAACAATAATAATTTTTGTATCTTTTTGTAAGGCTTCGTACGCTTTGTCTGCTACCCTAAAGGGACAATCTAGCGCTTCCATAAATACGCGCCCCTGGATATTGATTACCCCGACTTTCACGCCTGTGGCAGTATTAAACACATTGTAACCTCTACCAGGAGAACTTTCTGGAAAGTTTGCCGGCCTCATAATTCTAGGATCGCTCTTTATAACCTCTACTATCTCTTTCTTTTTCCATATATGGTCTCCGGAAGTCAACACATCCACTCCGGAATCAAACAATTCATAAGCTATTTTCTGCGTTATTCCGGAGCCTCCGGCGGCGTTCTCGGCGTTAGCGATAACAAATCCTAAACCAAACTCTTTCTTTAGCTCAGGCAAAAGCTTCCTTACCGCTTCCCTCCCGGGCAAACCTACTATGTCGCCGATGAATAATATATTCATAAAAATACCTTTTACGTAACTCGTACGCTCGTAACTAGTAACTCGTAATTTAAAAATTTGCCCTATCTTTAAAAATTACTAGTTATGAGTTACTAGTTTACTAGTTACGAATTTATTTTGCGTATTCAATCGCCCTGGTCTCTCTGATAACCGTGACTTTAATCTGGCCAGGATATTCCATACCCTCTTCTATCTTCTTGCGTATTTCTCTGGACAGGTTGATTGCCTCCGGATCAGAGATTTTCTCCGGCTGGACAATAACCCGAATTTCGCGCCCGGCCTGTATGGCAAAAGATTTTTCGACTCCCTTAAAAACATTGGCTATGGACTCTAATTTCTCAAGTCGTTTAACGTAGGTCTCTAAGGTTTCTCTCCTGGCTCCCGGCCTAGTAGCGCTTATTGCATCGGCCGCTATCGCCAAAACAGAGTAAAAGCTCTTCGGCTCTATTTCTTCGTGATGCGCCTCTATCGCAATCTGCACTTCCTGCGGCTCGCCGAATTTACGGGCGAGATCAGCACCAAGTTTTGCATGGGTGCCTTCTACCTGATGGTCTATAGCCTTGCCAATATCATGCAAAAGACCAATACGCCTTGCAAGCTTAAAATCCAGCCCCATCTCGGAAGCCATAACACCTAAAAGAAAAGCTACTTCTTTGGAGTGCTGCAATGCATTTTGGCCAAAGCTCGTACGATACTTAAGCCTGCCAAGCAGCTTTATTAATTCTGGGTGCATTCCTGTTATGCCTGCATCAAAAGCTGCCCGCTCGCCCTCTTCACGGATTTTTTCGTCCATTTCTTTCTTAGTCTTTTCTACTATCTCCTCTATCCTGCCCGGGTGTATCCTTCCGTCGCTGATAAGCTTTTCAAGACTAAGCCTGGCGATTTCCCTACGCACCGTATCAAAAGCTGATAAGGTAACTGCTTCAGGAGTATCATCAATGATAACATCTACTCCGGTTGCCATCTCCAAGGCCCGGATATTTCTTCCTTCTCTGCCAATAACGCGCCCCTTCATTTCATCATTCGGCAAGTTTACTACACTCACGGTGGATTCAACGGTGTGCTCGGCAGCGCATCTTTGAATCGCAAGACTTATAATCTCTTTGGCTTTTTTATCAGAGGAAGTACGGACCTCTTCTTCTTCTCTCTTGATTAAAATCGCTTTTTCATTATTAAGCTCTTCATTTAGGCGGCTAAGCAATATCTGCTTGGCTTCTTCCGCGGAAAGAGAAGATATCTTTTGTAATCTTTCCTTCTCTTCGGCAATCAAAGAATGCAACTGGGCATCTTTAGCTTTTATAGTTTCTTCCTGCTTATGCGCATTCTCTAATTTCAGCTCTATTTCCTTTTCCTTCTTCTCCAAAAGATCAAGCCTTCTGTCAATATTCTCTTCTTTTTGCGCCAGCCGCTTCTCGGAATTAGCTATTTCCTGACGCCTATCCTGCGTCGAACGATCAAAATCCTGGCGCATACGATAAAGCAAATCTTTAGCCTCAAGCTCAGCTTCTTTCTTTATATCCAAAGATCCTTTTTTGGCCTCTTCGATGATAGCTTTGGCTTTGCTTTCAGCGTCCTGTACTTTCTTCTCGGCTACATGCCTACGCAGTAAATACCCGACGTAAAGCGCCACCAATGCAGAGACAAAACCAACAATGATAGTAAACAACATATCAGCCTCCTTAAAGGTGCTAGATTTTTAAATTGCGTGTTAATTAAAATCAGGCAAAGAGTACTTTAGAAACTTCTTTATCGCGTTTATTGGTGGGGACAAGAGGTAGAATTTGGAAATCAAAGGCTAAACCAAAGGAAGGCGTGTCTGCAGGCAGCTGTTTAAGAAATATATCGTAACAACCCTTGCCGCGCCCAAGACGATTTCCTTCCTTATCAAAAGCTATCCCGGGGACAATTACAAGATCTAACTTTTCGGGGCTAAGGCCTATCATACGTGCTGGCTCAGAAACGCCATACGGGCCCTTTTTAAGCATCGCCCCATCATATAACAAACAAGGCTGTATCAATCCTCTGCTATTGCATGCCGGAACTGCTATTATTTTGCCTATTTTTTTAGCTGCTTTTATCATTCCCTCTGTATTTACCTCGCCTCTAAACGAAATATAAAACATTACTATCTTTGCCTTCTTGAAAATATAGTTTGTAAAAAGCTTCTTTTTAATTATACTGCTTTTACGTTTACGCTCTTCCTCCTTCTGAGTTTTTAGCTTAAGAAGTATTTTACTACGTATTTGTTTTTTTGTCAATTCTACAGAACCCATAACTTATTGAATTTATCCCTTCCGAGACCCGTTTTTAGCTTATTTAACTGTGATTTTATGCGGCTTAAGGCTTTTTTTATAGTCTCTCGGCGGCATTATGTCCTTTAAACCAGAGAGCTTATCTCTCTTTTCTAATTCCTGATAGATAAGCACCCACACACAGTCTTTATCCTTATCCACCTCACATTTACCCTTATTCATGCCTCCGCACGGACCATTCAACAGCCCTTTTGGACAAAGCGTAACCGGACAGATACCCGCAGTTACGCCCAAGACGCAATCGCCGCACATAGAGCATTTTTCAATAAAATCACCTTTCGCGTCAACCACGGCACCAAAAACTGTATTACAAGCAGGCATAACAACTAAAGATGTGCGGTCATTGTCTTTTACCGACTGTACACCCAGCCCACAGGCAAGAACAAGGATTGCTTCAGAATCTCGTAACGCCTTTATATTCTTGGCAAATTCGGTTTTCACCTGAGCAGCAATACATGGTGCGCTTGGTATGCAAAAACCCGTAACCACTTTACCTGCCTTAGTAAGCTCTTCTTTTATCTTTATGACTTCCGGCTGGCCACCTGTCTTACAGGTTGTTGCGCACTCTCCACAACCAACCAAGAATATCTTAGTGTAGCATTTTAAGCTATCTATAATCTCTGCAAAGGTTTTTTGTTCTGTAATAATCATAAATATATATTACCATGCGGCTAAAATAAGGACAAGCCTAAAAGTGCTGAAGCTGCTATTCTTGCGCCTGAAGCTTTTCCATCCGCTGCTTAATCTTGGCCTCATGGCCTATATCTGTCGGCTCGTAATATTTGACTTTCTTACGCGTATATTTCTGTTTTACATAATGTCCCTGATAATCATGGGCGTATTTGTAATTTGCACCGTGGCCGAGCTCCTCTGCCCCCCGGTAAGATGCATCTTTCAGGTGATCCGGGACCTCCTGCACTCTTTTATTTTCAATATCACCATAAGCCTTATCAATTGCTAGATAGCTGGCATTAGATTTAGGCGCACAGGCAACATAAATAGCTGCCTGCGCCAAAGGAATACGTGCCTCAGGCATACCTATAAATTCAGAAATCTGCAAAGCCGCGTTTGCCAAAACCAAGGCTAGGGGGTCGGCATTCCCGACATCCTCGGCAGCACATATGCAAATTCTGCGTGCGATAAAACGCGGGTCTTCTCCGGCATAAAGCATTTTAGCCATCCAGTATATAGCGGCGTCTGGATCTGAACCGCGCATAGACTTTATAAAAGCAGATGCAGTATCATAGTGAGCATCTTCATCTTTATCATAGAGCACGGGTTTTTTCTGTATCGATTCTACTGCTACCTCTAAAGTAAAATTTATAACTCCTTCTTTGGATTTTGCAGTAGTTAAAACGCCGACCTCAAGGGCATTTAGTGCCCTGCGTGCATCTCCTTCGCAGGCTTTAGCGATAAAATCGATTGCCTTTTTATCGATTTTAATCTTTAAACCACCGAAGCCTTTATCTTTATTTTTGACAGCAGCCTCTAATATCTCCGATATCTGCTTCTGATCCAGAGCCTTTAATTCGCATACCAATGAACGTGATAAAAGCGGGGCAGCGATAGAAAAATACGGGTTATGAACCGTGGCTCCGATTAAAATAATGTTCCCATCCTCAACGTCGGGAAGCAAAACATCCTGCTGGGCCTTATTAAAACGATGAATCTCATCAAGAAAGAGTATCGTCTTTTGCCCGGTAGTACTTATACGATTCTTGGCCGAAGAAATAATCTTTCTTAATTCATCGACGTTGGAGGTAGTTGCGTTTATCGAAACAAAACTTGATTGGGTTACTGCAGCGACACACCAGGCAAGCGAAGTCTTGCCGCATCCGGGCGGTCCATACAAAATTAGAGAACTAAGTTTATCCGCTTCGATTGAACGGCGCAAAAGCTTACCTGATCCCAAAAGATGCCCCTGCCCGAAAAAATCATTTAAATTAACCGGGCGCATGCGTACGGCAAGAGGCAGATTCTTAAAGTTTTCTTTTTTGGGTTCGTTAAAGAGGTCCATGACTATTTTGCTATCCCGCTCTTTTTGGCTTTATTTAGCCGAAGCTAACAATAACCAAAAGAGCGGGATTATTTCGGCCAAACAATTTACGATCATTCCGTTCCGTAAATTGTGGCCTCAATAAAAAAATCCCCGCATTGTGCCGTTGAGCTTAGATGGGCTAAACCTTTTGGGTTCAGGTGGGTGCCCTATCCCTAACACCGCAGTGTTAAGAAACTCTGGGCTCCCTTAGTTATTCTGTTGGTTCACCATACATCCTTTAGCCAACGCGCACCGCAGGGATTATTTAAGAGCAACTTTCATTAAAAGTATAGCACATATCATTAAACAAATCAACTCTAACGCAGCTTAACGCCTAATTTATCAATTAGTATGCTGGTAATCTGAGTATTTAAAGGGTTAACCTCTGATTCGGTCAGCGTGCGCTCAAAAGAACGGTAAACGCATGATATAGTAAGCCCCTTAAAACCATTGGGGATTTGTTTGCCTTTATAATAATCGCTTACATTAGCGCTTTCAAGCAAATCTGCTCCATTTTGTTTGACTATGCGCAATATATCTTCAACTTTAATGCTATTTTTGACAACAAAACTGATGTCACGGGTTATCGCAGGATAAACCGGCAGCGGTTTAAATACTTTTTTATCCTGGGCACAAGAAAAAATATCGTCTAATTTTACCTGCGCTACAAAAACATCCCTATTTTTTACATCCAGTTTTTCTAATGACCGCTTGCCTAAACCTGCCATAAACCCGCATTCGCTGTTGCCAAGTTTTATAATAATTTGCCCGTGGGCTCTATCTTCCTCAAAGCAATAGTTATCTATCCCAAAATAAGAACATATCTTGCTTATTATTCCTTTGACATGCAAAAGCCCCATAGTTTCTTTGGCAAGCCCGCCTTCAGACAACCTTTTCCTTTCGCCCGAGATGGCGATTGCCAAAACCAGATCCTCTTTAATAGAGTTACTTCGAGAAAAAACTCTGGATATCTCAAAAACATTAACTAAATCCTGTTTTTGATTAAAATTGTATGCAACGCACTTGGCTATGCTAGGAATTACTGTCTGTCTTAAAACTGCCTGGTCTTTGCTTAAAGGATTAGCAACCCTGACCATACTGCCCTCTATTGTCGCTGCCGTTGTGTCTGTAATACTGGCGTAATCTTCCGGGACAAGGGTATGAGTAATGACTTCATTGAGGCCCAGTCCGGATAGAAGCCCTCTCAACGAAGCCAGCATATTTATTTCTCTGGAATCTTCCGGGGCCGGCTTAATTGACGGTAAACTAACCGGTATTTTATCATAACCGAACACCCTGGCGATTTCTTCAACTAAATCGATTTCATGATTAACATCCTGGCGAAAAGGCGGGATAACAACACCGAATGCAGCCCCGCTATTCTTGATTTTAAAACCGAGGTTATTTAATATGGCTTTAATCTTGGCTTCGGGAATATCCACCCCCAATATAGCGGCTGCTGTTTTTGCTTTTAAATTAATAACTTTTGGCTTCATGGATACGCTGCCGCAAGACAAGCCCAAGACAAGCTTTCCGGAAGTTAAATTATTGATTAAATCCGCGGCCCTATAAGATGCATTTATCACCGTTTCGGAATCTATGCCCCTCTCAAACCTATAGCTGGACTCCGTCTGCAAACCCAGCTTCTGTCTGCAACGGCGGATAAGCACAGGGTCAAAAATAGCCGCTTCAAGAAGAATGTTTTTAGTGCGCTCGTCAACTTCGCTATCCCAGCCTCCCATAATACCGGCTGCTGCAAGCGGTTTTTTCTCATCGGCAATGACCAAAATGTCTTTGTCTATCTGTCTTTCTTTACCGTCTAATGTCAGCAACTTCTCTGTGCCGAGTCCGCGGCGCACTATTATTTTATCACCCGGTATTTTATCCAGGTCAAACGCATGCAACGGTTCTCCCGTCTCAAATAAAACATAGTTTGTAATATCAACTATATTATTTATGCTGCGGCAACCGACGGCCTCGAGTCTATTTTTCATCCATTGCGGCGATGGCCCGACTTTGACTCCTTGAATAATTTTAGCCGTATATAACGGGCAGTCTTTCTTATTTTCTATCTCTATTTTTAATAGACGTGAATCTCGTGTTTTGTTGCTGATTTTCTGTTGTATCTTTGACTTTTGCAGTTTGATTTTTGATTTTGTAATTGCCGCGACCTCACGTGCGATCCCAGAAACGCTAAGCCAGTCCGGACGGTTAGAAGTAATTTCTATCTCAAAAACAAAATCTCCTTCTCTATTTTCCAAAGAAACCACCTCAAGCCCCGCCATAGTAAGCCTGTCCGCCAGCTCTTGAGGCGCTATCTTAATATCTACAAAATCCCTTAACCAATTGTAAGTTACCTTCACCCCGTTACAAACCTCCTACTCTTCCCCTCATAATATAGTTTGTAACGGGGTTCACCCAAAACCGTTACAAACCTCCTATCTTGCCCCCGCCACAAAATATTTTGTAACGGGATTCATCTTAAAACTGCTCCAAAAACCTAAGGTCATTCTCCAAAAATAAGCGTATGTCATTAATCCGATATTTAAGCATGGCTATCCGGTCAACCCCCATGCCAAAAGCAAACCCAGTATACTTTTTCGGATCGTAACCTACGTGCTTGAAAACATTGGGGTGGATCATGCCTGAACCTAAGATTTCAAGCCACCCCTTTTTCCCACACGAAGAACAACCTTTACCTTTGCACATGATACAGGATATATCCATTTCTGCAGAAGGCTCTGTAAAAGGAAAAAAGTGCGGCCTAAAACGCATCTTTATATCTTTACCGAATACTGCCTTGGCAAAAGCTTCCAAGATGCCCTTTAAATCTGAAAATTTTATATTAGTATCAATCATAAAACCTTCTATCTGATGGAACATCGAAGAGTGGCTTGCGTCTGTGGCGTCGGGACGGTAAACTTTACCCGGGACAACAACAGCTAATGGCGGCTTGCGCGATTTCATCACCCTGATCTGCGCCGGAGAAGTATGACTACGCAATAATAATTTCCCTTCCTTAGAATTAGGGGCTGCAAGACTAAGATTGTCTAAATAAAAAGTGTCGAATGCATCTCTCGATGGATGTTCCAGCGGAATGTTCAAGCCGGTAAAATTATTAAATTCTGTTTCTATTTCCGGGCCTTCGGCAATAGAGAATCCCATTGCCTTAAAAATACTGCAAATTTCCTTTGAGACCTGGGTCAAAGGATGTACCCTGCCTATATCCTGCGCTATCCCCGGTAAGTCTAAAACGGTCTCGCTAAACTGTTGTGCACCAGAAGAAAAATCGGAAAATATATTTTCTTTCTGTTTTATAATAGCGTTAACCTTGTTCTTAAGTTCATTAACCCTGCGGCCAAATTCAGAACGCCTGGCAGGCTCTATACTTGGAAAAGATCCGGTTAATTGCGCAACAACTCCCTTCCTCCCCAAATATTTAACACGGAATTCTTCGAGCGATGCTAAAGAATTTATATTTTGCGCTTCGGAATCTAATTCTTTTTCAATAAGCTCAATATCCATAAGAAAATTACTACTCCCAATAAAATTAAGGTTAAAACTACCTTATCTGTGTTAAGGCGCTCTTTAATATCCCTGCCGGCATTAATTCTGCGCACGGTCTGTGCGTGGATATCCAAATCTCCACCATGAGCAGAGCAGGCCCGATTAAAAATACCGGTTACCTCCAAAATATCGCCTTTTGATTTATAGCTCCCGCTGTATTCTATAATCTTGGAATCATCAGCGCTCATCCATATACCTATTGCATTAGAACCATCGTTTAAATTAACCCATGCGGAAGCCCCTCTAATCATAACGTCACCAATAACCTCGCCCTTATAAAATATTTCCTTGCCATCATAGACCTTGGCGTTACTCAATAACTCGGAGCTAGAGACTACCGGTTGCGCTAAACATAAAGATGTAGATAAACATAAGAATAACAATATGATTAATATTGAGATCGTTGACTTAATCATTTTCCCCTCACCACTGCCACGAAAACCCCTAGCAAGGTAAATATAGACATAAATTCCAGACGCCCTGCCCACATTTGTATTATATAAACTATCTTTAGAACGTCCGGCATGGATGTATTCGTTATCCCGCAAGACAATCCGACATTTGCTGCTGCAGAAGTAGATTCAAATAATGCGCTTAAGAATGGGTACCCTAACCATACAGCTACTATGGCGCCTAAAAAATATAATCCTATATATAGCAAGCTCATGGTTGCTGCTGAACGCACCTGCGCATCCTCCAAAATCGTGTCTTTTATATGATGAAACTTCTGGACGATTATTGCTCTCTCCGGCAACATTATTTTCTTTACATCCTGAACCAGCGCCTTAAAAATAATACTTATACGCAACATTTTTATAGCACCGGTAGTAGAACAAATGCTCCCCCCCAAAGCCATAGCACAAATAATACCGAACACAGATAAAACACTCCATTCGTTCATAAACTGTAGGGAGTAAATTGTCTGATAACCCGTGCCTGTTTGGGCTGATATGAACTGATAAAATCCCTTTCTGAATAAAATCACTGCTCCGGGATAAACCTGAAATTTAAAAAGGCCCAAACAAACCACAAAGAATGTTATAAGAATGGCGATAAAAAAAGTGCGTGTTTCTAAATTCCTGAAGATCTCCCTACGATTCCCCATCCATAAATGATAGTGCAGCTTAAAATTAATTGCGCCTAAAATCATCAAGATTACGGTTACGGTCTCAAATAGAAAGCTATGATAATAAAGAATGCTTTGGGAGTTAGGGGTAAAACCTCCAGTATCAAAGGCAGCCATAAAAATACATGCCCCATGGAAAAAAGCACTACTTAATTTCTGGCCATCAACAATGCCTATTAACCCAAGAATCAGAGTCCCCAAAACCAGATAAACGACACTAACGAGCCATATAAATCTGGAGGTGTCTATTACATTAGGCATGATTCTTTCCTCGCGCGCCTCTCCTACATACATCTTAAAGGCCCCCGAAAAACCCTTAACAAAAAAAGACAAAGCGACTATAACTATGCCTTGTCCACCTATAAACATAGTTAGATGTCTCCAAATATTGTGGGCAAATGATAAGTGGTCTAAATCCTGTACCAGCGCCAGGCCTGTCGTGGCAAAACCAGACATAGCGTCAAAACAGGCATCTAGATAGCCTGCCCAATGTCCGCTAAGATATAAAGGAATGGCGCCCAGCAAAGCGGCAACTACCCATGATAAAGAAACAACCACCATGCCATGCATCCAGTTAAGGTCTCTGTCGGTATAACAAAGTTTTCTTAAGATAAGAGAAAAGATGAAGGCTACTTCTATGGCGATGATAAAATCCAACACAGGATTTATTTCCCAATAAGCAAGGCCAATAAGAATAGGCACAATCATGGTAATACCTAAACCAAAAATGATTTTGCTTAAGTAATATCCTACTATTTTAGCATCTTCTAGGCGGGGTTTAAGAATCATATCTTAAATGAGATGACCAGGCAAATCAGAAAGGCTGCCAGCATTATCGATAAAGCATAAATAAGCTCAACCATGATGCCTGTAGTTATATTAAAGACGGTTTTTGTTTTCATATCTTACCGATTAATATATTCAACAATTGCTGTTCGTTGCCGACAACAGTCAGGGCTACTATATCATCCCCTGATTTCAAAACAGTGTTACCTTTAGGAACGATAACTTCTTCTCCGCGGACTATTGAAACCAACACAGAATCTTCCGGCAAGCGTATTTGATATATTTGCTTATTAATTACGGGGGAGTCTTCCGGAAGATCCACGCGCACAATGGCTAATTTTCCCCGCTTAAAGCTCATCAGATTAACAAAGTCCGAAAACGAAACTTCTTCTTCTATAATCTTGGATATTATGGTGGTAGAGTTAACCGGGATATCAACCCCTAATTCGGCAAATGTTCTTTCGTTATCCGGGTTATTCACCCTGCCGACCGTCCGGCGTACATTGAACTTCTCTTTGGCTAACTGACAGATTATTAAGTTATCCTCGTCTTCACCAGTAACCGAAGCTAAAACATCGGCTTTTTCTATTCCTGCTTCTTCTAGAATGCGCGGCTCACAGGCATCTCCGTTAATCACTAAAGCTTCTATTTCCTTAGCGACCTCCTCGCAAAGCACTCTATCTTTATCTATTATGGCCACGGAATGCTTATTCTGGCAAAGCCTCTTAGCTAAAGAAAACCCTACTTTCCCAGCCCCTACAACTATAATATACATATCAGTTCTCCGGTTAACCTTATGTGTATAAGGCAAAAATAAACCGCAAAAATATCATTGCAAATCAAAACGCTCTTTAATTTGTTTTAAGCTAGCCACCTTCACAACGGCCATTAAAGTATCTTTGGGATTTAAAATAGTGGAGGCCTCCGGGAGAATAACCCCCTCCATACTTCTTATAGCCACGACCAAAAGCTCACCCGGAACATTAACCTCCTGTACGCTCTTGCCTGCCAACTGTTCTTTAACTTCTATTTCGATAACTCCCAGTTCGCGGGTCTCAATCAGATAACTGGAAAAACGGCTTTCTATAATCTTGTCTCTTAGCATTGACGCAAAAAGAATTGTCCCGCTGATAATATCTAATCCTAAAGCAGTATAAATATACGCCCTTTGAGGATCATAAATGCGCGCTATTACTTTCGGGACATTAAATATCTTCTTGGCCACCTGAGCGGAAATAAGGTTTGTGTTATCTCCGTTGGTGACAGCGCAAAAAGCATCGGCTTTTTCTATTCCTGCCTGTTTAAGCAATCCCAAATCAAAACTATTGCCCACTAAGGTCAGGCCGTTAAAGGTATTGCCCAGCCGGTCGAAAGCGCTGTGATTTCTATCAATAATCACCACATTATGGCCTTCTGCAGACAAAAGCTTTGCCAATTCCGAACCCACCCTGCCGCAACCGACTATAATTACATACATATATAGCTCCTCTTAAGCCCTAAATTCTAAACTCTAAATCCTAAACAAATCCAAAACTATAAATCCAAAACCCAAGATAGAAGTTTCGAATTTTGGATTTTGAGTTTGTTTAGAGTTTAGGTTTTATCCTTTGGCTATCTCTACCAGTCTTTTAAATGCTGCATTATCATTTACTGCCAGATCCGCCAATATTTTTCTATCCAGAACTACCTTGGCTTTCTTTAAGCCATTAATGAATTTGCTGTAAGTCAGGCCTTCCTCTCTGCATGCGGCGTTTAAGCGCACTATCCAGAGACTACGTATACTTCTTTTTTTATTACGCCTATCCCGATAAGCATATTCCATAGCATGCATAAGAGCCCTGCGTGCCTGCTGATATTGCTTACTACGATCGCCCCAATAACCCTTGGTTTTCTTTAATAACCGTTTTTTTCTTCTTCTTGTAGCTACACTATGTTTAATCTTTGCCATATGTTATACGCCTCCTTAAAATTGCTTCTTTTTATCCGTAAGGCAACATTCTCTTAAGATACTTCTCCTGTGTGCCTTCAATTACCGCACCCTTACGTAAACGCCTTAATCTCTCCGGCTCCTTGCTGGAAAGAAGATGGCTTTTCCCGGCAGGTGCGTATTTAATTTTCCCTTTTTTGCTTAATTTGAATCTTTTAGTGACGCCCTTCTTAGTTTTTAATTTTGGCATTTTAATATGGCCGCAAAGTTTTGTCGCGGCAATTTGTCCGTAATTTAAACGGAGTATCGGTTAATAATATTGTGTTGCAGGCAACGGCACAAAAATACGGCTTCGCTTATTTAGGGATCACAACAAAAGAGATAACCCTGCCTTCTAATGTCGGCTCTTTCTCTATCTGTCCGTGATTTTGCAGATCGATAATGAATTTATCCAGTATTTTTCTACCTAAATCCATATGCTCCATCTGCCTGCCCCTAAAGAAAAGATTGATTTTAACTTTATCCTTTCTCTCCAAAAAAGATGCAGCTTGCTTGACTTTTATTTCATAGTCATGCGTATCTATGTTCGGCTTAAGGCGTATTTCTTTTAAACGTCCGTGTTTGTGATGCTTCTTTGATTCCCTTTCCTTTTTCTCTTGATCATATTTAAACTTGCTAAAGTCTATTATACGACAAACAGGTGGGCTGGCCTGAGGAGCGACCTCGACTAAATCCAATTCATGCTGATCAGCAATCTCCAGCGCCTTCTGCGTCGGCATCACGCCTAATTGCGCGCCATCCGGACCCACAAGCCTAACCTCAGGCACGCGTATTCTCTCGTTAATTCGTATAAACTTGTTTATCGTAACCACCTCCTGTTAAATTGTTGCATACCGAATACCGCGCAATACGATAATCTGTATGCAAACATGGTTTTATTTATAAAGAGCTACCTGTTCTTTTACCTGTGTAATAAATTCGTCCAGACTGTTACTTACTACCTTATTGCTGCCTCTTTTCCTTACAGAGACACTGCCGGTTTTTAATTCCCTTTCGCCTACAACCAGACAATATGGTATTTTGTTAAGCTCTGCTTGCCTGATTTTTTTATCAAGCGTTTCGTTACGATCATCAATCTGCACCCTAATCGCATTGTTTTCCAATTTATTCTTTAAATCTAAGCTGCTATCTCTGAGTGATTCTTTTATCGGAATAATTGCCACTTGAACTGGGGCCAACCAGAGAGGAAAATCGCCTTTATAATGCTCGACCAGCGCCCCGATAAATCTCTCCAGGCTCCCAAGAAGAACTCTATGCAGCATAATCGGCTGCTTCTCTTTTCCATCGGAATCAACGTAAGAGAGGCCGAATCTCTTAGGCAAAGCAAAGTCGCATTGGATAGTAGCGCACTGCCACAGCCTTTTTAAAGCATCCTTTAATTTAATATCTATTTTCGGGCCGTAAAAAGCACCTTCGCCCACACTAATATTATACGCTAAGCCTTTTTCTTTTAAAGAAGTTTCCAGGGCTTGGGTTGCCATCTGCCAATCTTCATCACTGCCTATGGATTTCTCCGGCCGCGTGCTTAATTCAATATCCACATCCTGAAAGCCGAATATTTTCATGGTGTCAAAAACAAAATCTATAACTCCTTTTATTTCGTCTTTTAACTGCGAAGGCAGACAAAATATATGCGCGTCATCCTGAGTAAAGCCACGTACCCTCAATAGCCCATGCAAAACTCCTGCCTTCTCCTGGCGGTATACCGTCCCCAACTCAAATAATCTAAGAGGCATGTCCCGGTAGCTGTGAATTTTAGATTTATAAATCAATATATGCCCGGGGCAATTCATCGGCTTTAAAACAAACTCCTTATCTTCTACTTGAATAGTATACATATTCTCTTTGTAATAATCATAATGCCCGGACGTCTTCCAAAGAGATGCCTCCATAATATGCGGAGTAATTACCATCTGGTATCCGCGTTTTAAATGTTCCTGCTTTTCGTAATTCTCAATCAGCATTCTCAAAACGGCGCCTTTAGGATGATAAAAAACCAGCCCTGCGCCTGCACCCTGTTGATAAATATCAAAGAGCTCTAAAGCCGGGCCTAATTTTCTGTGGTCACGCTTTTTTGCTTCCTCTATATTCTTAAGATATTCTTCTAATTCTTCCCGGCTCCGAAAACAGGTACCATATATTCTCTGTAGCATGGGATTTGTTTCAATGCCATGCCAGTAGGCCCCGGCCACAGAAAGCAGTTTAAATGCTTTAATCTGCGAGGTCGATTTGATATGCGGACCGCGGCATAAATCTAGGAAGCTATCTCCGGTTTTATAGATAGTGACCTTCTCATCGGATATCTGATTTATCAGGTCTATTTTATAATCTTCTTTTAAACCGCCGAATAAAGCCCTTGCCTGATGCTTAGTAAGCTCTTCTTTTACAAAAGGGATGTCTTTTTTGATTATCTGGTTCATCCGTTCCTGAATTTTTTCCAGATCATCTTCGCTAAAAGGCTCTTTTTTGTCAAAGTCATAATAGAACCCGTCCTCTATTGAAGGGCCTATCCCAAGCTTAACATCCGGCCATAGCTCTTTAACTGCCTGCGCCATGACATGAGAACAGCTATGCCTTAAAATGTCTAAATCGTTATTGCTCATTTACGAATACGTTGTCTGCCAAAAGCCCCATCTGTTGGAATTTCTGGAAAAATAAAGGATAAAATTTGATTGATGGCTTTAATTTTCCCACAACCGTTCCGTCTTCTGCAATTTTCTCAAAACGGAATGTAAATAAATCATTCAACACTATCTCTTCCCTATCCAATCCGCGTACTTCGGTAATATGGGTTACCTTACGCGTCCCGTCACGCAAACGCTCTATATGCACTATCACGTTTATGGTAGAGGCAATAACTTTTCTCACCTCTCCCAGCGGTAAATTAATTCCGGACATCATTACCATTGTCTCCAGGCGCGCAAGTACGTCTTTCGGAGAATTGCCGTGGACAATACCTATTGTCCCGGTGTGTCCTGTAGCCATAGCCTGAAGCATATCAATTGCCTCTTCTCCCCTGACCTCCCCGACTATCAGGCGATCCGGAGCCATACGCAGGGCATTACGTATCAAATCACGCAAGGATACGCCCCCTTTACCGTCGGCATCCGGAGTCCGGGTCTCTAAAGAAATGGTGTTTACTCTCTCTATCTTTAATTCTGCGGCATCTTCAATAGTAATAATACGCTCGTCTTCGGCAAAGAAATATGACAATAGCTGCAAAAGCGTAGTTTTTCCTACAGCCGTACCGCCAGAAAAAATAATATTAATCTTACCCTTGATGCAGGCAATAATAAGATCTGCTGCTTTCTGTGTCAGTGTGCCGTTTTTTATTAAATCATCGAGATACTTTATATTCTTAGCAAATTTACGAAACGTTACAGATACGCCGAAACGGGCAAGCGGCGGGATGATTACGTTAACGCGAGTACCATCTTCCAAGCATACATCGGCAAAGGGCACATCTTTGGCTACACGCTTCCCGTTTGCAGCATAAATATTTTCTACAAACTTAAAAAGATCTTCCTCGTTCTTAAACTTGACATCAGTAAGTATTTTTTTGCCTTTTTTTTCGGCAAAAACCTTCTGAGAACCGTTAATCATTATTTCGGAAACTTCCGGATCATCGATGAGCTTCTGAATAGGACCTAAGCTTATTGCTTCTTTGGTCATTTTTAGCTCCTCATTTTAGAAAAATATTTAAAAAATGGGCGGTACAGGACTCGAACCTGTGACCCTCACAATGTCAATGTGATACTCTAACCAACTGAGCTAACCGCCCGATATTCTTTTCAAATCTAAGGTTAGCGAACTCCTTTTAACCAACGACGAGGAATACTTTTGTATTCCGAGGAGTGCCCGCTTGCTTTTTGCGGGCCTGAGCTAACCGCCCGATATTCTTTTCAAATCTAAGGTTAGCGAACCCCTTTCTCTATCGGCCTTGCCAGCCAATTACGTTCGCTCAAGTGCCATTTGATTTTTCCTTATCGGAAAAATCAAATGGGCAAGGAGGGAGTTGAACCCTCACGACCTTACGGCCAACAGATTTTAAGTCTGTCGTGTATGCCATTCCACCACTTGCCCGAAACTTACCTTCTGAGATACTGCGCTCGCTCACTCGGCTTGTCGCCTCGTGATACTCGCACAGTATCCATTAAAATTTTCCGACAAGGAAAATTTTAATGGAGGCGACGAGCGGATTCGAACCGCTGCAATAGCTCTTTTGCAGAGAGCTGCCTTACCACTTGGCTACGTCGCCAAACAAAATATCAAATAATATGCTCTACTTCTTTAATAATTGTTTCTACTTCGGCTAAGCAGCCCACCCCTACTTGCCCGCATGCTAAATCACCCCTGCGCGGTTCGATAAATCTATATTTTAAGTCTTTTAATTTTTTAATATTGGCCTGTGTAATTTTATTTTTATACATATTTTCATTCATCGCCGGGCAGAAAACAACTGGGGCTTCTGTTGCAGATATCAAGCAAGTCAATAAGTCGTCACATATCCCGGAGGAAACCTTGGCTATAATATTAGCTGTAGCAGGCGCCACTAAAACCAAATCCGCTTTTTTAGCCAATGCCACATGTTCTATTTCCCATGCCTGAGGTGTTTCAAATAGACCGCGATAAACTTTACCCCCTGATAAGCTCTGGAAAACAATGGGCCTGATTAACTCCTCGGCTTCCTTGGTCATAACCACAGTAACCAAAAAACCTTTTTTTATAAGCCTGCGCAAAATATCGCATGCCTTATAAATACTTATACTTGCCGTAACCCCTAGAATAATATTTTTTTTATCCTGCATTTATTGTATCTTTTTAAACTCTATTTTCCCTGCGCCAATCTCTTTTAATGCTATCGCCGAAGGCTTGAGGGTCGGATCCGCTTCAACTAATTTTGGCTGCCCTTCAGCGATCTCCAGCCCCCTCTTTGCTGCTAAAACTACAAGCTTATAAACAGAACCGTTTGTCTTATTAAGAAAATTTTCTAACGCAACGTAAGCCATTACGCCTCCTGATGTTGGATTATTTCTGCTAAGATAATTTCTTTGAGCTTCTTGACAGCCTGCCTTAAATCTTTATTCACCACACAATGGTCGTATCTTCTGCAGTAAAAGACCTCTTTACGGGCCATTTCAAGGCGTTTCTTTACCTCATCATCTTTGGTTTTACTGCAGCGCTTTTTAATCCTGGCAGCTAACATTCTTAAAGAAGGCGGCATGACAAATACGGTGATTGTATTATCAGGATAAAGCCTTTTGACCTGTAAGGCCCCTTTATAATCCAGGCATAATGCAATATTTCTTAATTTATGCCTCTGCTTCTTAAAGAAGTCCTTGGGTGTCCCGTAATAATATCCTAAATATCTTGTCCATTCAAGAATTTTCTTGGTTTGAAGAAGCTTTTTAAACTTTGTATTATCAATAAAAAAATAATGGGTTCCGCTTGACTCCCCGGATCTCTTTGGCCTAGTCGTTAAAGATACTGAACGTGAAAGTACTCTATTTATTTTGGGGTCCTTCAGAATCTCATCAAGCAGGGTGCTTTTACCTGATCCGGAAGGTCCGGAAATAACAAAGATGAGGCCTCTTTTTTGAGAGCCCCGATAAAAACCGCCTGGTTTCACCTGATATTTATCCCTTAGAATTAATTCTATTCTATATTCTGCACCTGTTCCCGCAACTTCTCAATTTCGCTTTTTATCTGTACGCCCATGGATGATATGGCGGCATCGAAAGACTTCGAAGCTAAAGTATTGGCTTCTCGCTGCATCTCTTGAGCTATAAAATCTAGTTCCTTGCCTACTGGCGTATTCTTGTGAAGTTTACTGCGGAAATTCTTTATATGAAAACAGAGCCGTTCAAGCTCTTCGGTTATATCCGAATTCCTCAAGAAATTTGAACGCTCCTCGTCACTTTCAATCGTCGCTGCCCTTGCTTTGATTAAACGCTTTGCGAGAGATTTCGTATATTTAGTGTATTTATCCATTATGTTTACCCTGGATTTAAAATATCCATATAAAGCAATGCCTTCTTTCCTGCGCGCATCAAGCAGCTTATCCACGGCCTTATTTATGGAGGTTTTTAAAAGCGGCCATATCTTATATCTGGAAGAATTATTCTCTATTAAAGCTAGTACTCCGGGCAGTTGTATCAAGGTATCTATGCTGCAATCCGTTTTAATATTAAATATTTTTTTTATTCTATTTATGGCCGAAGCGTAATTACTTAATAATGCTTTATTTATAAACACTTCCGGCGCCGGGCCAGCAGCCATATTCAGCGAACAACTGATTCTGCCTCTTTTGATTTTAGATTCAATCAGTTTCTTTATCTTATCCTCAAGAATCAAAAACCCCTGGGGCAGATGCAGAACTATTTCTTGAAATTTATGATTTGAACTTCTAATCTCGATATAAATCCTGCCGTAAACGTCTGTCTTTATCTCCTGACTAGCAAAGCCGGTCATACTCTTAATCATATTCTACTCTCCGTTTAACCATCCCTTTACAATCTTCTTCTCTTCTGTTACGTCTTTTACCGGATATAAATCTACAATGATTTCTTCGGGGCGAAACCAAAGCTTAATCTCTCTTTCTGCCTCTTCCTCGTTTGAAGAAACATGTATAACATTTTCGTACACGCCTGATGTAGTTATTCTGCCGTATGATCCCCTGATAGAAGTCGGATCTGCTTCCTCGGGATTTGTGGCGCCTGCCAACTCCCTGCATTTTTTAATCGCATCCTTACCCCAATATATCAATGCCATTACCTTACGTCTGTCGTGGAGTTCCCCTCTAAGATATTCAATCAAATCATTGAAAAAAGGCTTATCTTTCAGGTGTATATAGTGCTCTGTCGCCAAATCCTTTGATACCCTTACCATCTTCGCAGCAACTATTTCTAGTTTTGTTTCCGATAGCCTTGTTAAAATATTACCGGTCAAAGATTTTTTAAGCCCGTCGGGCTTGATAAGAACCAATACTGCCTGTCCAGAACTCATAGATGCGCCTCTCCTGTTATTGTTTTTACTATTCTGCTTAAGTCCTCTTCGGAATAAAACTCAATTACTATAGAACCTCTTTTTTTTCTTTTGTTAATCCTGACCTTCGTCGCTAATGCCTGTTGCACCCTGTCCTGCATAATCATGACTCCCGCATCAACATTAGTTGTTTTGACGGCCCTATGCGTCTTTACTCTCTTGCTTTTTATGATATTTTCCAACTCTCTTACCGATAAGGCGTTTGTTATAATTTCGTTTAAAAGGCGCCTTTGCTGGTTAGGGTCAGTCACTTCCAAAAGCGCCCTGCCATGTGCAAAACTAATCCTACCTTTCCTGATCTCGTCCTGCACCTCCAAAGGCAACTTGAGCAGCCGCAGAGTATTTGTAACCGTAGCCCTTGCTTTCCCAAGGATATCACTAACCTCTTCCTGGGTAATATTAAACTTATCAATTAAATACTGATACGCGCGCGCTTCCTCCATGGGGTTAAGATTTTGCCTTTGAATATTCTCTATCAATGAAAGCTCCAAAGAATCTATATCTTGAGCTTCTTTAACTATAGCTGGTATCTCATTGATATTCAATGAGTTAGCAGCACGAAAGCGTCTCTCTCCAGCAATAAGCTCATAGTGATCGCCTTTCCTCCTGACTAAAACCGGCTGCAAGATGCCTTTCTCTCTTATGGACTGTACTAGCTCTTCTAAGCCTTGGGGATCAAAATCTTCTCTTGGCTGAAAAGGATTAGGTTTTATTTGAGCAATAGGTAAATATACTATCTTCTCTCCTGACTCCGCTGGCTGATCAGGTATTAAAGCACTTATTCCCCTACCTAAAGCTTTTCTTTCCATGGCCTACCTCTTTTATTAAATTTTGTTACGGTTGGTTGTGACCTATATCATCTTCAACAACTACATTATTGTCCAGACTGGACATTAAAGGGATTCCCAATATCTCTCTGGAGAGCTCTTCATATTTATGCGCCCCTAAAGAATTCTTATCATATAGATGTATGGGCTTACCATAACTAGGAGCTTCGCCCAATCTGATGCTTCTAGGAATAACAGTATTATAGACCTTATCCTGAAAATGTTTCTTAACCTCTTGGATAACTTCACGAGTTAGATTCGTACGTAAATCAGCCATGGTTAATATAACACCTTCGATTTCTAAGTTCTTATTAAGATTTTCCTTCACAAGTCTAATGGTATTAAGCAGTTGCGACAATCCTTCTAGCGCATAATACTCACACTGCACCGGTATTAGAAGAGAATCTGCAGAACACAACCCATTTATTGTCAATAAGCCTAATGAAGGAGGACAGTCTATTAGTATATAGTCATAATTATTTCTTTCTGATTCTATTGCTCTCTTTAATCTAAACTCCCTACCTAATGCGCTTACTAATTCAATCTCTGCTCCTGTAAGATCTAAGCTAGAAGGCGCCAACCATAAATTGTCAACTACTGTTGGTTGGATTATATCTTTTAATTCTGTTTCTTCCAGTATTACATGATATGTACTTTTCTGAATATTATGTTTATTAACACCGACCCCGCTAGTGGCATTGGCCTGAGGGTCTAAGTCAATAAGGAGAATTTTTTTGCCTGATAAAGCAAAATATGCCGAAAGGTTTACTGAAGAAGTGGTCTTACCTGTCCCGCCTTTTTGGTTACATACTGCTATAATTTTACCCATTTATTAAAAATATTGGTTATACTCATGTTCCACGGGGAACGCTTCTTTGAAACCATTATCTAATAACCAGAGCCGATGTCAAGCCTTTTCTTTACCCTTGTGAACCGTAACTCGCACTTTAGCTGGCTTAGCCCCGGGCATACCAAAAAGTCCCTTTTCTTCTTCAGAGAGCACTTGTATCTTAACTTGGTCTCTTGGCAGGTTTAGTTCTTTAAGCGCCTTTTTCACTGCTTCTTCTACAGTCTTGCCTTCTATCTCTATACTTATCTTCTTAACCATTTGTTCGATTTATTTTTAATTGATACAAGAACATCAAAGTACTATTGATAAGCCAATATAAAACCAACCCTGACGGCACACGATAAAACAAGGCGCCGAAGATTAATGGAAACAGAATGGACATTATTTTCTGTTGCTCTGCATTTGTTCCTGCTGTAGATGCCATAGAAATACGCTGTTGAAGAAACATAACCACGGCAACTGCTATCGGCAAGATATTAATATCAGCTCCTAGGAATGGCAGTGGCTGCTTTAAAACTAATAGCCTATCCGGAGCCGATAAATCCTTAATCCACAAGAAAGAGGCTCCTTTCAAAGCAACGGACCTACTCAAAACTTGATACAAAGCTAGAAATATAGGGATTTGCAAGAGCAAAGGCAAGCACCCGCCTAAAGGATTAACTTTGTGGATTTTATAAAGCTCTAATACTTCTTTGTTAAGTTTCTGGGGGTTATCTTTATATTGCTTGCGCAATTCTTCCATTTTCGGCTGTAATGCCTGCATAGCCTTTACAGAACGCATCTGCTTCAATGTCAATGGATATAAGATAAGATAGATAATAACCGACAGGATAACTATTGCTAACCCTAGATTATGCACCAAGTTATATAAAAACTCTAAAACTTTTAATATAATTTGGGATATAAAATCAAAACTCCCATAGTTAATAACGCTGGCCCAATTCTCATTTGCTTTGCTTATTAACTTCAGATCTTGCGGGCCTGTATAAATATTAATCTCTTTGACTATTTCGCTTTGCGGCGGGATATCTGTCAAAGATAGCACAAAACCTACTTCGGACAGCTTGGGATTAACTCTATTGACAAAAACTTCGGAATCATTAAGCTGGGGCTGAGCAATAATACAAAAATACCTATCGGCAAGTGATAGGAATTTGGCCTTGGAAAATTTAGCGGTTTTCCCTGGGTTAGGATGTATAACCTTACCATTCTGTGAAACCGTCAACCCATAATAATTAGTTTGAGAAAGATTGGGATCAAAAGCCCCGATAATAATTGGCATTGTCAGAGATAAATTACCTGTGCTAGTATTTTTCACTATTATGCGTAAACCACTGGAATAACTTGATTTATCAAAATTAAATTCTTTTATAATCTTCTTATCCTTGTCAGAATAAACAAAACTTATCTTATCGCCCGACTCATTATATTTCTTAAATTTAAAAGAAGCGTCATCTATAAATAAGCCGTATTTTAATGCAAAAACCGAAGATTGATAATCTTTAAAAACAATCTGCCTTACTGCTGATTCCTGTTCAAAAAAATCAATATCATACTTATCGAGATTGAATTTAACCTGTGCGGATTGAGAAAAATCTTTGACGGTGGGTTGATCATTAACTGCTATCGTCTGCTCTGCCTGGCTAGGCTTATCTTTTATAACTCCTTTATTAACAATAGTTTGCGATTTTGGAGCTAATAAAGACCAGCCGAATAAAACCACCCACGAAAGTACAATTGCTAAAATTATTCTCTTACTCATATTTTTTATTGAACAGGATCATAACCTGATTTCCCTGAGAAAGGATGGCATTTGCCTATTCTTTTTATGGCCCTCCAGCTACCTTTTAAAAATCCGTGAATTTTAATAGAATCCTTAGCGTATTCTGAGCAAGTAGGTTCAAACCTGCAGTTTTTAGGCAAAAACACGCTTATATGCTTCTGGTAAAAATTGATTACCCCTACTGCCAACCTCGACAATATCACTGCGACAGGCGCTTTCTTCCTTTTTGCCGGCGCCGCCTAATAACCTTACGGCCTTTTTTTGTAGCCATGCGTGCGCGAAAACCATGCCGGCGTTTTCCCACAACCTTAGTTGGTGTCCTCAAGTTTTTCTTCATTTTCCTAAGCTCCTGGTGTATTTTGTTAAAAGACAAAGACGCCGTTCTCCGTCGACAAAACAATAAAGAACGACACTCTAACCATTAAAGGTCTTAATTATAACACAAATTTAACTTAAGTCAATCTATAAAGTTACATTCCTGTAATAATAAATATTTTATCTTGCACAAAAAAACTGCTAATTATTTTTATTGACTGGCTTGGAAAACATTGTATAATAAATCCCGCTGTTGTTTATTTAAAAATGTTTTCCACAGAGTTATGCAAGCTGTGCATAAATTGTGGATACTGTAGATATCGTTATGGAAAACGCAAATATCTGGGAAGTAACCAAGCCCTACCTGCACAATAAAATGGACCAGGCCGCTTACGAAACCTGGATTGCTCCCCTAAAATACAAGGCTTTAGACAAAAACAAGCTTATATTGGAAGCTCCGGATAGCTTCTTCCGTGACTGGATAGAAAACCGGTACAGAAAAGCCATACGAGAAGCTCTTGACGCCTCCGGCCAGGAGGGAATAGACTTTTCTATAGAGATAGGGACAGCTGCCAAAATCGAGCAGTCTGCGCCAAAAAAAGACCTCCCGGCAAAACAATCCTCACAAACAGACAATTTAAACCCCCGTTACACATTTGAGAATTTTGTTGTCGGGCCGTCTAACAGACATGCCCACGCCTATGCTATGGCCGTGGCAGAGGCCCCGGCAAAGGCCTATAATCCATTATTTATATACGGAGGTGTGGGTCTTGGAAAAACACATTTAATGCAAGCGGTATGCCATAATATAAAAAATAAGAGCCAGTCAAATCCAAAAATCTATTATATTACCTCCGAAAGATTCACCAACGAACTTATTGACGCTATACAACACCACTCAACAGCATCCTTTAGGCAGCGCTACCGTAATGTAGATGTTCTGGTTATAGACGATATACAATTTATAGCTGGTAAGGAATCTACTCAAGAGGAGTTTTTCCACACTTTTAACGCGTTACACGACGCGCATAAGCAAATTATCATATCTTCGGACCGGTCGCCGAAAGAAATATCGAACCTCCAGGACAGATTAGTCTCTAGGTTTAGTTGGGGACTAACTACTGACATACAGCCTCCAGACTTCGAAACAAGGGTTGCTATACTAAGAAAAAAGGTAGAGAGAGAACCTATTGCTATCCCCGAAGATGTAATATATTTTATAGCTCAATTAATTAAAACAAATATTCGGGAATTAGAGGGGGCTCTTATTAGAACCATCGCCTATGCACTACTTGAAGAGAAGCCGGTTACGCTAGATTTAACCAAAGAAGTGCTTAAAGACCTGCTCAAAGAAACAAAAAAACTTATTACTGTTGATTTTATACAGCGTTGCGTGGCTGAAGAATACGGCTTATCATTACATGATCTAAAAACAAAAAGGCGTAATAAAAACATTGTTTTCCCGAGACAAATAGCGATGTATTTAAGTAGAAAATTAACGGAATTATCGCTACCGGAAATAGGGGACTTTTTTGGAGGCAAAGATCATACTACAGTCCTACATTCCTACAATAAAATAAAAGAAGAGATAAATAGTAATATAGAGCTCAAAAATAAAATAGACAGGATCGCACAGCTTATTCAACAGTAATATACAGGTAATTATTGTTATAATCTATTAAATATTAAAGGTTTAAGTATTTTCCCACAGAAACTAAAGTGCTTTACTTCTAAGACTATATGTTTTAATTAGATATTAAATAGAAGGGAGAAAAACAATGAAGTTTAAAGTCAATAAAACTGACTTATTGAATGGAATACAGACAGTTCAAAATGTTGTAACACCTAAATCTGCTTTACCGATATTATCTAATATACTAATTAGTTCCCAACAAGACAAAATAAGGCTTACTGCGACCGATTTAGATATAGGTATAAGCTGTGCATTGTCTGTGGATATTCAAGAACCAGGGGCAATAACCGTTCCGGCTAAAAGATTCGGAGATATAATACGCGAATTACCTGCAGATGAGGTTAGTTTTGTGAGTAAAAAGAATAATCTGGTTGTTATAGAAACAGAGCTTTGTCAATTTAAGATTATGGGGCTCTCTAGTGAGGAATTTCCTAAGTTACCAGAGTTTAAGGATAGGGGGGTTATTAAAATTGAGCAGTCTGTTTTGAAGGAGATGTTAGAGTTAACATCTTTTGCGGCTTCTTTTGATGAAACTAGGTATATTTTAAATGGGATACTTTTTAAAATCGAACAAAATAATATTACTCTTGTCGCGACCGATGGTAAAAGGCTGGCTTTAATAGAGAGAAAAATTAAAGACACGGCGGGAAGTAGTTTAAATATGATTGTACCTATAAAAACAATACATGAGTTAAATAGAAACCTGAAAGACGAAGGAGATTTATCTCTAGTTTTAAATAATAATCAGGTATTGTTTGATTTGGGTGGCGCAGTAATTATTTCCCGGTTGATAGAAGGGGAATTTCCTGATTATCGGCAGGTTGTCCCGGCATCTTCAGAAAATAAAATGAAGGTTAACCGGACGCAGTTTTTACTTGGGGTTAAGAGGGCGGCGTTATTATCAACCCCTGATTACCAGGCGGTTAAACTCGAGTTGTTTAAGGATAAGTTGGTTGTTTCTAAGTCAACACCCGATGTGGGCGAGTCCAGAGAAGAGTTAAAAGTGGAGTATCGCGGCAAAGAATTAGTAGTTGGTTTTAATCCCAGCTACTTAATAGATGTATTAAAGAATTTAAATGACGAAGACGTTAATTTCGAATTAACTGATAGCGAAAAGCCGGGTGTTATCAGGGTTGATGGTTATGTTTATATAGTTTTACCTATGCGTCTCGGATAGTCATGGAGTTGATTAAGGATACAATTAAAGCGGTTTTTGCAAAAATAAGCCAGAAACATCCACTAGATAGCGATGAGGATCCATTCGGGTGGTTAAAAAAAACTTTGACAAAAAGGGAATTAAGGCATATAAAAGTAGATTATTTTAGAAGTGGGATTCTGGGTGTAAGCGTGGATTCTTCTTCTTGGCTGTATTATTTTAACTTAAATAAAAAAACGCTGGCGGAAAAAATCCTGAAACATACCGATAAATTAAAAGAAATACACTTTTATTTAGGAGAAATAAATTGAAAGAAAAAAAGGAAGATATTAATAAAGATGCTCCCAAGGCTTCTCCCAAGAAATACGATGCAACTACTATACAGGTTCTTGAGGGCATAGAGGCAGTCAGGCGCAGGCCGGCGATGTATATAGGGGATACTTATAGCAGAGGCCTGCACCATTTAGTTTATGAGGTAGTTGATAACTCTATAGATGAGGCCCTTGGCGGTCACTGCGATAAAATAGATGTTGTGGTCCATCCAGACAATAGCGTAAGTGTCGCGGATAACGGACGAGGCATACCGGTTGATATACATAAAACAGAAAAAAAGCCAGCGATAGAGGTTGTGTTGACTACGTTGCATGCCGGCGGTAAATTCGACCATAAGGCCTACCGGGTTTCCGGTGGTCTGCACGGTGTAGGCGTCAGTGTTGTGAACGCACTTTCTGACTGGATGGAGGCGGAAGTAAAGCGCGACGGCAAGGTGTATCATCAAAGATATGAAAAAGGCAAGACCGCTTCCAAGCTTACGGTTATCGGCAAATCTAGCAGCACCGGGACCAAGGTTACATTCAAGCCCGATAAAGAAATATTCAAATCCATAGAATTCTCTTATGATGTTCTCTCTCAGCGCTTGAGAGAGTTAGCTTTTCTGAATAAGGGACTAGAGATTAATTTTAGCGACGAGCGCCAGGATAAAAAAGCAACTTTTAAGTTTACCGGCGGCATTGTTTCTTTTGTTGAATATTTGAATAAAAATAAAAACCCCCTGCATAATAAAATTGTTTATTTCCAGAGAGAAAAAGAGGGGATCGATTTAGAGTCGGCGTTGCAGTATAATGACGGATTTTCTGAAAATATCTTTTCTTTTGCCAATAACATTAATACTGTTGAGGGGGGGACGCATCTTTCTGGTTTTAAATCGGCCTTAACCAGGGCAATCAATCAGTACGCAAAATCCAAGAATCTTTTAAAAGACGATTTTTCTATAAGCGGGGATGACGCGCGCGAAGGGTTGACCGCGATAGTATCGGTTAAAATTCCCAATCCTCAATTTGAAGGCCAGACCAAGACAAAGCTCGGCAATTCCGAAGTTGAAGGTTTGGCGGCTTCGGCAGTATTTGATTCTCTGAGTACTTTTTTTGAAGAGAATCCTTCTGTTGCCAATAAAATTATAGATAAGGTTATACTGGCTTCGCGAGCGCGCGAAGCAGCACGCAAGGCCAGAGAATTAACCCGTAGAAAAGGGGCGCTTGAGTCAGGCGGCCTGCCCGGAAAGCTCGCCGACTGTTCTGAGCGCGACCCTTCACTTTGCGAGATTTATATTGTAGAAGGCGATTCAGCAGGCGGTTCTGCTAAGCAAGGCAGGGATCGCAGATTTCAGGCGATATTGCCTATAAAAGGTAAGATACTAAATGTAGAAAAGGCGCGTTTGGATAAAATTCTCTCCAACGAAGAAATCCGTACCATAATTACTGCCTTAGGTACAGGAGTAGGCGAGGAGTTTGATATAAGTAAGTTGCGTTATCATAAAATAGTATTGATGGCAGACGCCGATATAGACGGGTCCCATATAAGGACCTTATTGTTGACGTTACTTTATAGGCAGATGCCGAAGTTAGTGGAGGAGGGGTTTATTTATATTGCCCAGCCCCCATTATATAAAATTAAAAGAGGAAATCGTGAAGAGTACATACAGACTGAACAACGTATGGAAGAAATGGTCTTAGATTTGGGAAGAGAAGGGCATAAATTTGTTGTTCTAAAAGATAAGAAAGAATTTACAGATAATCAGTTTAAGGAATTATTAGGGCTATTGGTGGAATTGGATAAGATGGGCAGGATGTTAGAGAAAAGGGGAGTGAAAATATTAGAATATCTTAAATTTAGGCATAAAAAGACCAAAAAAATGCCAATTTATAGGATAAAAGTGGAGGGAGTTACCCATTTTCTTTACTCTGACCAGGAGCTGGCTAAGTTGTCTAGCGAAGAAGGCAAAGATATAGAGCGCAATATGCTTGAGTTATTCGAGGCTCCCGATGTAGAATCTATTCTAAATAAGATAGAGAAGTTAGGATTAGATATTGAAACCTATGATATTGATGGGCAGCGTGAAGAAAAAACCGCCTCCAAAGACAAAGATGCAGCTAAGCCTAAGAAGCTTTACAGGATAACAGGTGAAGATAAAGAACACGAAGATTTTCTTGGCCTAAAAGACGTTTTGTCATATGTTAAAAATCAGGGCACCAAGGGTATGCATATCCAGCGCTATAAAGGCTTAGGCGAAATGAATCCGCATCAGCTTTGGGAGACGACAATGGATCCGGAAAAGCGCACTATGTTAAAGGTAACTTTAGAGGATGCGGTAGAGGTAGATAAAATGTTCACGGTTTTAATGGGCGATCAGGTTGAGCCAAGAAGAGAGTTTATCGAAGAGTATGCGCATCAAGTAAAGAATTTGGATATATAAAATGTATACACGTAATGAAAAAGTAGTTCCGGTTTATATTGAAGAGGAAGTAAAAGATTCGTATTTAAATTATGCGATGAGCGTAATTGTCGGCAGGGCCCTTCCCGATGCGCGCGACGGCCTAAAACCTGTACACAGGCGTGTGCTTTTTGCTATGCGCGAGTTAGGCCTGGAGCACAATAAACCTTACAAAAAAAGTGCTCGTATCGTCGGCGAAATTCTCGGTAAATATCATCCGCATGGAGATGTGGCGGTTTATGATACATTGGTAAGAATGGCGCAGGATTTTTCTTTACGCTATCCACTTGTTGACGGACAAGGTAATTTTGGCTCGGTTGATGGTGATGCGCCCGCAGCCATGCGTTATACCGAGGCGCGCCTGGAAGCGATAGCCGAAGAGGTGCTTGTTGACATAGAAAAGAATACCGTCAACTTTATGCCAAATTTTGACGCCTCATTAAGCGAGCCGGTTGTGTTGCCTGCGTTGTTACCTAACCTTCTGATTAACGGTTCCAGCGGTATCGCTGTCGGTATGGCTACAAATATCCCGCCGCATAATTTGTCTGAAGTGGCAGACGGGATAATTTATCTTCTCGATCATCCGGAAGCCGAACCAAAAGACCTGATGAAACTTGTAAAGGGACCGGATTTTCCTACCGGCGGAATTATCTGTGGCAAGGGAGGCATCAAGGACGCATACAATACAGGAAAGGGTAAGCTAACTGTCAGGGCCAAGGCAACAATTGAACATCAGAAGAGCGGCAAAGACCTTATAGTGATTACTGAAATTCCCTATCAGGTGCAAAAATCAGGCCTTATCGAAAATATCGCTTCCTTAGTTGATGATAAGAAAATAGAAGGTATTTCTGATATCCGCGATGAGTCTGATAAGGACGGTATGCGCATTGTCGTAGAATTAAAGCGCGATATCGAGCCGCAGATTGTCTTAAACCAGCTTTTTAAACACACCCAGCTTGAGACTACCTTCGGTATTATCATGCTGGCGCTTGTTGAAAACCGTCCGAAGGTTTTAAATTTGCGCCAGATAATGGATTGTTATATATCCCATCGTAAAGTTATTATACGCAGGCGCACACAGTTTGATTTGGATAAGGCTCAGAAAAGAGCGCATATTCTGGAAGGATTGAAGATTGCACTGAAATTTATCGACAGGATCATTAAGGTCATAAAAACCTCTAAGAGCACCCCGGCGGCAAAAGAAAATTTAATGAAAGAGTTTGAATTAAGCGACTTGCAGGCGCAGGCCATACTTGAAATGCAGCTGCAGCGTCTCACTGCTTTAGAGCGCGATAAGATAGATGCCGAGTATGCCGAGATGCTTAAGATTATCGAAACCTGTAAAGCTATCTTGGCTTCGGAGAAAAAAATAGAGGCAATAATCAAGGATGAGTTAGAAAAACTAAAAGAAAAATATGGCGATGAGCGCAGGACAGATATAGTAGGGGAAGTAGAGGAGCTTGAAGTAGAGGATTTAATTGCCGAAGAGGATGTTGTGGTAACTATAAGCCACAATGGTTATATCAAGCGCCTTCCGGTTAGCTCTTATCGTAAGCAAAAACGTGGGGGCAAAGGAGTAACTGGGGCAGAAGTAAAAGAAGAGGATTTCGTCGAGCATTTGTTTGTCGCCTCTACTAAAGACTACCTTTTAATTTTTACAGATAAAGGTCAGGCTCACTGGCTAAAGGTTTACGAAATACCGCAGGCAAGCAGAATCTCTAAAGGCAAGGCAGTCGTAAACCTGTTGCAGGTTAAGTCCGATGAGAAGATTTCATCTACTATACCCATTAAAGAGTTCTCGGCGGACAAGTACTTGATTATGGTTACTAAGCAGGGTCTGATTAAGAAGACTGCTTTAGATGCTTACAGTAATCCTAGAAAAGGTGGGATTATCGGTATCACCCTTGAGAAAGGCGATGAGCTGATTGAGGTTAAACTTACCGACGGGAAGCAGGAAATTCTCATTGGGACTGCTCAAGGTAAGGCTGTGAGATTTCCTGAGGCGCAGGTGCGCGATATGGGCAGGGGCGCTAAGGGGGTTAGGGGCATTAAGTTAGCAAAGAAAGATTATGTTATAGCTATGGAAGTGGCCCAGAAAGATTCTGGGATTTTGACTGTAACAAGCTTAGGCTTTGCCAAAAGAACGGTTTTAAAAGAATATCGTCTTACGCGCAGAGGCGGTAAAGGCGTAATTAATATAAAAGTAACCGATAAAAACGGCGAGGCGGTTAGCTTAAAAGCCGTCAGCGATAATGACGAATTAATGGTTATAACTCAAAACGGTATGTTCCTGCGTTGTTCCGTAAAAGACATTCGCGAAACAGGAAGGGCGGCGCAAGGTGTTCGCCTGATTAAGCTGGCAGATAAAGACCGGGTCTCTTGCGTTGCCCCGGTTATTTCCGAAGAAGAATAGTATAAATTTTTATAGACTCGTCCCCATCGTCTAGTCAAATGAGCACATAATTTATGCTTCTTAAACAGGCAGAGTGCTTTGAGATTTTAGATGGTGTGGCATAAATTATAAGTGCGAATTTGATCCTCCGCAGCCCGATAGGGCAAGGAGGACCTTTAAAACCGTCCCCATCGTCTAGCCTGGTCTAGGACAAGAGCTTTTCAAGCTCTCGACCGGGGTTCAAATCCCCGTGGGGACATTTAATAAAGCCGAACGACAGTGAGGCGAATATGTGCGGGATAATAGGTTATATTGGTGATAGAGAGGCGCAGTCAATCCTGATTCCCGGATTAAGGCGTCTTGAATACCGTGGTTACGACTCAAGCGGTATAGCAGCAATAGATATACATAAGAAAAAACTTTCCCTTAAGAAAACCCCCGGTAAGATATCCGCTTTAGAAAAAATTATCAATAAAATTAAAATATCCGGCAGTGTCGGCATAGCGCATACGCGCTGGGCAACTCACGGAGCCCCTACCCAAATTAACGCCCACCCCCATTTAGGATGCAATAAAGATTTGGCGTTAGTCCATAATGGCATTATTGAGAATTATGCTACCTTAAAAAAACAACTTATTGCCGAAGGGCATAAATTCTTAAGCCAGACCGATACAGAGGTTATAGTACATCTCGTTGAAAAATATTATGCAAATAACTCTTTTGAGCAAGCAGTCTTAAAGGCTGTACATAAGCTTGAGGGTTCGTTTGCCATTGCTGTTATTTCTAGGAGGGAGCCCGATAAATTAATTGGGGCACGTTGTGGCAGTCCCTTGATTGTCGGGGTTGGTAATGGGGAGAACTTTCTTGCTTCGGATGCCCCGGCGATCCTGGATCATACAAAGAAAGTAATTTTCTTAGAGGATAACCAATTGGCGGTTTTAACCAAAGATAAAATAAATGTAATTAATTTTACGGGTGAGGCAGTTAATCCTAAAGTGTCCACGATAAACTGGGATATTACCCAAGCAGAAAAAAATCACTACAAGCATTTTATGCTTAAAGAGATAAATGAACAACCCGACATCATCGCTAATCTAATCGGGGCAAGGGTCGGCGAAGACAATCGCATATCTTTTGAGGAACAAAGGATACCGGAAAAGAAACTCAAGACAATCAATAAAATATCTATAGTTGCTTGTGGTACGGCATACCATGCAGGCATGGTAGGTAAGTATATTCTAGAGCAAATTTGTTCTGTACCGGTTAGTGTGGATGTTTCCAGCGAGTTTAGATACAGAAACCTATTGATTGATAAAAATACCTTGGTTATTGCAGTCAGTCAGTCAGGCGAGACAGCCGATACTTTAGCCGGCATAAGGCAGGCAAAGAAATTTCACTCTCCCGTATTGTCTATATGTAATGTTTTAGGATCTACCTTGGCCAGGGAATCCGATGGGGTTATCTATACGCATGCAGGTCCGGAAATAGGAGTAGCTTCTACCAAGGCATATACCGCGCAGCTTGTGGCGTTCTATCTGCTTGCATTTTATTTCGCGCAAATAAGAAATTGTATTTCTAAAGCACAACTAGCAAGATATATCGAGGGCCTAACCAAGATCCCGCCGAAGCAAAAAGCTGTCTTAGAAGATCAGGATAAAATAGCGCATCTTGCCCACAGACATTCTCATTTCGGGTCGTTTCTTTTTCTGGGGAGAAACATAAATTACCCCAGCGCTCTCGAGGGGGCGCTGAAGCTCAAAGAAATATCTTATATTCCGGCGGAAGGTTATGCTGCAGGAGAGATGAAACATGGCCCCATAGCCTTAATTGATGAGTATAGGGCGGTTGTCTGCGTTGTTCCTTCCTCGAGAATATACGAAAAGATGATCTCTAATATCCAGGAAATACGTAGCCGCAAAGGGAAGATAATAGCCATTGCCACTGACGGCGACGACAAGATAAAAGATATGACTAAAGAAGTTATTTATTTGCCAAAGTCAGATGAATTTTTCTCCCCACTCTTAGTTGCTTTGCCCCTGCAGTTATTGGCCTATCATATTGCGGTCAAGCGCGGATGCGATGTGGATCAGCCAAGAAATTTGGCGAAAAGCGTTACGGTCGAGTGATGCTGTATATTGTCGCTACGCCAATCGGCAATTTAAAAGACATAACTTTTCGTGCCGTCGAGGTTTTAAAAAGCGTTGATTTAATTGCCTGTGAAGATACCCGCCATACCAAAATCCTGCTGCAACATTATAATATCGATAAACCTGTCACCAGCTATTTTGAGCACAATAAGATTACAAAAGGCAAATACCTGCTTAACTTATTAAAAGAAGGCAGAAATATAGCTTTGGTTTCAGATGCGGGCACCCCCGGGATACTTGACCCGGGTTACAATATTATTAATTTGGCGATACAAAATAACATTGCTCTTACCGTCATCCCGGGAGCAGCGGCTTTTGTGGATGCCTTGGTATTATCAGGCAAGCCGGCACACCGTTTTATTTTTGAGGGCTTTCTCCCTAGTCGTGCTGTAGCCAGGCAGAACCGGCTCAAAGCTTTAGCTAAGTCCAATTGTACGATTGTCTTCTATGAATCTTGTCATAGGATAGAGGCGACCCTAAGAGATATAGGAGTTGTTTTTGGCAATAAGGAAGTAGTTTTAGCAAGAGAACTAACCAAGAAGTTTGAAGAGGTTGTCCGGGGAAGCAGCTCCGCCGTATTAAATGCCATATCTTCCACTAAGCCGCGTGGTGAATTTGTCGTTATAATCTAGATATCCTATCTTTTCATCTTTAATAAATGTCCAATAACATTAATTATCTTAAAAAATGTCCAATCTATTAATCTAATGTCTGACACTAGATTAATGCAGTGTCAGATACTGATTAAAGGAAGCGTTTTCGAAAAAAGCCCCAAACCCCCTTTTTTCTCCCCCTATTATAATATAAACTTAAGATAACACGGCTGATAGACCCGCTAGCCATAGCGGAAAAACCAAATATTTAAGCGTAAAAAGATTAAAAACACCAAAATCTTGTTGTTGCCGGATATATTGAGGCCGTGAATCGGTAGCAGCTCAAAAAGGCAATAATAAAACGTGAATAAGAAAATTAAAAAATTTATTTCTTTTTTGCTAGTTTTTTGTTTTCTTTTTCAACAAACTGGCTTTGCCCAAGTTGCTCCGCAGTTGAATATAGCCGGATATATGAGCCAGTTGCGCAATTCTTTTGTGCAAGATAAATTCCGCCCCCTACATTTACGCTACCTTTCTTACGACAACCTACAAAACAATTTTAAATTATTCCTGGATAAAGGAGATTTACGTCAGCCCGATTCCAAGCAGCTAGAGGGCACCACTGATTATCTCTTAAACTACTTTTTGGTAGGAGTAAGCTTGCCCAATGAAAGTTTTTGGGTAAACCTAAGGCCTGATTCACCAAATAATGTTATAGATAACTATCTTGCCAAGACAGATGTCGGGAAAATACTTCTTGAGGCGGATTTACAGTTGAAAAAAGATACGGCTTTAGCTACCTCCCCCAGCACACCCGAGGGCAAAGAGTACTGGAATCGTCTTTATAAAAGAGCAGGCGAACTTTTTGGCCCCGGCAATGTCACTATACCGACGTTAACGCGTCCCTGGATTGTACCGGGAGACATCGTTATCAGCGAAACCGAAACCAACGCTTATATTTATAAAGCCACGCTCAAGGTCATGCTTGAGCAAGATTACTTGAAAGGCTCTTCGGTTTATAAGTTTGATGATGAGCGTATGAAGACACTTAATGAATATGCATCCGAGCTCATAAGAGAATTAATTATTCCCAAGCTCAACCGCGATATCAATAACGCAAAACGTTATGCTCCTCTGCGCCAGGTTTATTATTCTTTGATTATGGCGCAGTGGTTTAAAAAGAAGTTCGAAGGCAGGCCGGGGCTGTACTCCCGCTTAATTAATACTAAGAATTTAAAGGGGCTGACTTCGAAAAAATCCTGGAATAAGGACGCCTATTTTAAAGAATACCAAAAATCTTTTAAAGAGGGCGAATACAATATAAAAGAGCCGGTTTATTCTTCGTACGGGCAGATGTTCAGGAATTATTTTTCCGGCGGTATCATGCTGTCTCTTGGCGCGGGCAGCGGCATGGGGGTAAAACCTCCGGTTGTAGTTGAGTGCTTGAGGCCCAGGGATAACCCGGAGAAGATAAATTTTAAGACCGGTTTTGCTGCGCAGGCATCCGGAGGCAGCATAGATTCTTTGAGCCCTTCGGGGACAGAAATCATAACTCCTATAGAATTATTAGGTGAGACGTCTTCGCCGATTAATAATCAGGCTAGTAATGTTGCCCCAGCTCAAGATGCGGTTTCGGAAGATGACGTATGGCCGAATATTATTCGTATGTCTACAGCGGCAGATAGGCTGGAATACAGTTTAAGCGCTGTTGGTGAACTCGCCCAATCTTTGCAAATAAGGCGTCCTGTTGTTTATGATATCGGTGTGGGGTGGGCCGGAGAGGACGGCCCGGTTACAACCAGAGAATTAGCAGACACTTTAAAAGGCAGGGCTCAGGTATTTGGGATAGATAAACAAATACCTTATTGCGTTGTTTATACTCCTGAATTGACGGTTTTGTTTGATCAGGACAATAATATTTTGTCCTGGAACCGGCATCAAGATAATAGATTGGTATTCCATACGGGAGAAACTTTATCTGCTAAGCAGAAAGCAGAAGCGTTGGATTTGGTAACCGGGCTTAGGGCAGCAGCAGAGAGAAGTTTAAAGAAAAGAATAAGTGATTTTTTGCGCCGTGCATTAGGAATGCAGGGTGCATATGAGCATAGAAGCGGCAAGAACCGGATTGTTTTTAATCCGATTAAGAGTTACGAAAAGAAAAATTTAAAGTTTGTTAAAGGAGATTTATTCGATTTAAGCGGCTCTTTAGAAACACAAGGCTTGCCCAGAGCCGATATTATCAGAATATCTAATGTTTTGATGCCCCATTTTATCAGTAAGCGTGAAAGCCGGCAGCAAAATATGACTGCTATGAGTAGGGCGTTAAGCAGCTTATTGCCTTTTACTCAAGAAGGCGGATATGTAGTTGTAACTTATGTGCCTACCGAAGGGATAGTATCTTTGTCCCCGGGAGAAGAGGGTGTTGTATATCGCAAGCAGAACGGTAGATTTATCTTTGACGGGTATATATTTTCTGTCAGAACTGCCGTTTACGCCAATTTAGGAAATATTTTAGACTCTGCTTCCCAGCAGGCTTTCGAATCTCCGGTGAAAAAAGCAAATATATTTGGTGAAGCTGTTAATGAGGCAGGCAGAAGAGACCCTGAATTATGGGAATTTTTAACTACAGGTGGAACGCGTAAATTTGGCCACGGAGCAGAATTAGATGCAGCAGAAAAAGAGTTTAACCGCAAATTCGGTCAAGTTATAGTTGATGTTTTGGCTACCCATGGAATACAGGCTCAAGTTTGGGGGAGTATGGTAAGGGTCAGCTATGAAGACTATTCTGCGCAAGACTCAAGCATGAAAAAAGATTTTATGGGGGCGATCAGAAGCGACTTCTTAGATAAGGGTATTCCTTTGGATACGGAAGCGGCCCAGGGGACCCGCAGATCTTTTACCGCCGCATCTTCTCCCATAGATGAGCAAAGTAACGAGCAAGAGAACGCTGCTTTGCCGGAAATGCACTTTAATCTTAGTGCTCCGCGGGCAGCAGCCAGAAATGCCGTAGCGATTCTTAGCCCAAGCCAAATTCATGAGATGGATTTAGGCGTAGCTATGGTTGTAAGGCATATACAAACCAAGGCCCCGTTTATTTATACCCGATGGTTAAGGAATTTAGGATTCACTCCTGTTACCAGCGCGCGCAAGCTGTATTCAGACATGTCTTATATTGCCTCCGGGAACAATAAACACGCTTATTATACGGAGGTAGTAGATGAAAAAGGCAACAGGGATAGTTTTATTTTTGCCACCAAGTTAAACACAGGTAGAAACGAAGCATTATTTGAGGATGGCGAACAGGATATGTTAGAGCGGCTACAGGGCACACCATGGGTTCCGCGCTTTGCCGGTGTAGCATACATAGAAATTAATCCGAATGGCAGTTTTGGCGAAATATATACTGACCATCATTACGTACGCACTGAAAGAATGGCTACGGTTGCAGTAGAGGAACTTATTGAGGGGCCGACAGTTGCCTCCATAGCCGATGCAAATGCAAATTTAAGTGTTGATATCGCAAGAAAATGTTTTGCCAGCCTCCTCAATATATTTTTCTTTCTTAATGAGGGTAGGTCAGGGGATTTTGAAGGGCCAAGCGATTTTCATTTTAATAATATTATTATTTCCGAACGTGACGGCAAGCAGATAGCTGTTGTTGTAGATTTAGGGCCGAAGAAGCAGTATAGAAATCTAGAAGACTTTGTGTTGGAATTAATGCAGTGGTATGGAGATGATAAGGTAGGCCAGGCGTTGGGGGCACTATACGACGTCGATAACTGGCCCGGTAAATATTCCAGGAGCGCTGAATTCTGGGATAGCTGGTTAAAGGATTTCTCCGCATATTGCCATAAACATAATAATCGTAGATACAGAAAATTCGCTTATATCACAGATAGATTTTTATTGCACGAAAGAGGCATTAATCTTTTTAGAGGAGGAAGCCGAGAGCCCGGTCCTTCTTCTGTGTCATCGCCGGTTTCTTTGCGCGATACGGTTTTAATGGGGCTGGATGCTATTGGCAGGGCTATAACAGAAGGTAGTGTGTTGATAAGGACAGGAGACAGAGAAGAAGATACTTTTGTCTTAACTAGAAGACAGTTAATTGCCGGCAGCATTGCCGGCTTAGGCGCGGTATTTGGCGCAGGCGTAGGCTTATCGCTTTTGGGCAGTAAAAACAGGCAGCAGGTGAGCTACGCTCCTAAGCCGCCAGATCCTGCAACTGTATCTATAGAAACACAAATATTTTCTTGGACCGAAGGGTATGACCAAAACGCTCAAGCATATCTTGATTTTGAGAATCGTAGCAGTTTACCCGCAGAATTACAGCATTCTAGATATGGTGTTAATAGGTCAGGTAACCACAATCTTAATAATCTTTATTATGCTGCCCTGTATGCTTTGTTGGCTGGCGTGGATCCCGTATTTGCCATTGCGCATTATATTCAGGAAGGAAGAACTGATTTCGGCGGTAACTATATTGTTCAGGGGCGTGCAGTTGACGGAGATTTTTGGAGAGATACGGTTGCGCCCAGGTATCTTAAGGCGCACGAAGGCCAAGATGTCAAAAATAATCCAAGTGTAGATGATATTGTGTTGGATCCTTTGGTTGGGCCTTTTGTGTACAGGCGCATTTTAGAAGAAAAGCTCGTTGATTATCCTAATCAGTTAGCAAGGAAAGGCAATGACTTTGTTGCTGTTCCCGATGCAAAAACTATAGAGCAGGCGGCAAAATCTTTACAGCTTTATCAGGGTTGGGGCTGGGTTTCGAAGGCGCAGACTGGTAGGAGATCAATTGACTATACTAAAGGAGAAAATCAATATCAATACGGATATTCTTTGCTTGCTTTGATGAGCCTGCTGCAGCAAGGCGATAATAAAGCAATTATAGACGATGTTATCTCTCGCGCGCGAGGAGCCATTCCCTCGTGGGTTAAAACAAGATTGGATGAGCTAAACGGGGCGCAAAGTACTTTTAAGATTGATGTGGCAAAATTAAAAGCCGGAGCGTCCTCTCCGATACAGGAAAGGCATTCTTATTTAGGTAGAGATGGGGGAAACAGGCTTTTCATACCAGGGGTAATTTCAGTTGTTATCCACGGAATCGTAATCGGCATCATTACTTTATTTAGTGTTTTTGGCGAGCCGCTGGAGAGAAATATTCCGCCTATGGTTTATGAGGTGAGATTTAGTTTAGAGCACAATATGGCTGTGCCGGAATCCGTAGAGGAGCAGCCATTGGAACAAAAAGCTACTGATATCCCGGATATGATTGGCCGCCGCCTGGGAGCCGGGCAAAAGTACGATATTGCACAAGTCGGCTCATTAGATGCTTACCACGTTTTTTCGCAGGATTTCCAACAGCAGGATGCCATGTTTGATCGCTTTATGGTTTATTCTGAACATCCCGAACATCGCGGACAAGTTTTAACCGATACCCAATTGGGGGAGCTTTTTACCCCACTTAACAATATTAATAATGATGATTTTGGTAAAAGGCAGCATTATTATACCGGCATGAATGTTAACACAGAAAAAATCGCAGAAGTTTTGAATGCGGCGCAAGATTCAGGGATAGCTTTGAATGACGCAGAGAATAATCTTGTAGATGACTTGCAGCAGAAAGGGCTATTGGTTCGTGAAGGCAATAATTTTGTTGCCAAGAGTAAGGCCGCTATCATAGGCACGCCGCAGGTGTTATTTAGAGATGATGCCAAGATGGTTATGGACCATGAACTGGGGCACGCCTTATATGAAACAGACCCTACATACAGACAACAGGTACATCAGATTTGGGATAGTCTTAGCCCGCAGGATAAGGAAAGCTTTAGGCAGTTATTAGATTATTTTGGGTACCATCCGGATGTTTTTGAGACCGAGTTCGCCGAATATCTGGTGGATCCGGATTTATTCTTCAATAGATTATCGAGTTTGCGTGATGAAGCCACTGTTTATTCTCCTGGCCATGAAGTAGAAAACGACAAGAGGCATTCAGCATTTAAGATCATGGATAGGATTTCCGAGAATAAAAGTTACCGCGATGGTTCACATCCCGGAGGACGGTATTTAAAAGATGATTTTAGGGCGGTAGTAGAAAAAGTATGGAAAGGTTTATATAAAGCAAAAACAGAGGCTTTTAAACGCGCCAATATTTCAAGCGGAAGGTTAGGTTCCCCTGAGTTTGAGCCGAATTTTGATTTCACTAGGCCTTTTTCAACTGACGGCGGGCCTGTCATGGCTGTGAAGCAGATAGTTGTTACACAAGAGTCAAGTGTGGGTAATTATGAATCATTGAGGCAGTATGTAGATGGGAAATTGGAAAGAGGTTCGCCTAAGCACAGAGAGGCATCCGCTTTGCTAGAGAGCTATTTTAGTTCTCATAATAAATCAGATATATACGAGTTGAGAATAGGCGAAGACGGGAAAGTTACAATTGAGTTTGTGCGTTCAGAAAATACTCCATATCTGGCAGGCGAGGTTCAGAAAAATCTGCCATCGGATAGCTCTTATGATGCGCGACAGATTATAGATGGTGTTGTTAAGGCCGTTGATAGTCACGTCTGGGAAAGAAAAGAAACTGCGGAGGTAAAAAGAAAGGTTAATTTAGGCGGTGAGGAATTTGAACTTCATATCAGCATAGGCCCTTATTCCAGGGGCTCAGGCACTCAAATGGTAGAAGGTTCAAGCGTATATATCGGTGCATCTAAGCCCGGGGAAAAGTTTGATGATGCGCGCGATGTATCTGTTTTTGGCAAGGGGGCTACGGTTGCCGAGGCAATGAAAAAGGCTCAGGAGGATTTCTTAGAGGTTGCTCGTCAAAAAGCAGTTGATTTAAGCCCGCAGCAGAGCTTTAGTGCGTTAACTTTTAACGCAGGCATTGCTAAGATAGGGGCATTATTAGACGGATTGCAGAAGCAGGAAGCCGGTAGCGCAGATGGCAGCCAGGAATCTTTTGTTGAGGTTAAGAAGGCAATTATTATAAATGGCCAAGCGTGCGATTTGCATTTTATCCAACGCGCGAATCTTGGCGCATATGAGGCCCATGGTTCTTCGAAGGGAATATTTGAAACTAAGATTGCAATTGAGCGCGATGGTAAGACTGTGGGGCGCCTCGGGGTCAGGGTCGAAGGGCGTATAAGAACAGACAGTCTGAATGAAGCCGCCAAATTATTAAATGATAAGATTGTTAAAGAAGGATTATCTTCTCTCGGTGTAAATGTATCTTCTCCTCTTAAAAAAGAGGTTTTTGGCGCTTTGGAAAAAGCAGTGAGCTTGACTGATGCGGGCAGTCCGGCTTCTTCGCCGCTAGAGAATCCCAATACGCAATTTTACCACGGAGCTTCGTTCTATGCTCTTTACGGAGCTTTATTAGCTAAGGAGCAGGGAGGCGCGCCGAACTATTCTCTTTGGGCATCCGATAAGGCCTTTGGCTATAAGGTTCCGGTATTTAAAACCGAATATGATTCTCCCGGAGGCACAATCTCTGTTACCAATTATTTATTTACCGCATCGCAATACGCGCAAAAATCACAGAATACATTAAAGGCTTTCCCGACTAAAAATGATTATATAGCGGAATTAAGAGGAATTCTTTTGCGTAACGTTGCGCTTCTGGAGAAGATTAATCCTGATAGCTATTACGCAAGACATGCGCAAAGAACAATCGGCTGGATTAGACAGCAGTTGGCTGTTTTAAGAGATGTGAGCGAAGATGAATATCAGAGAATGCGGACTTTAACCAGCGTTCCGTTGCTAGTGGGTACTTCAGGCCAAGTTTTGAAGCGCGAGAATAGAAATTTTCATAGTGATATAGCCGGTGACAGGGCTATATATGAAAATATAGATTTAGCGCAAGATGTAACCGAGATTAGAGTCGCTCCAGAATATGTTAATGTCCTTGATGCATTACTAAAAAGAATGGGTATCCGTTCCGGTGTTGAGCTGATTGCGGATGAACAATTATCTTTAAAGGATGGAAGCGTGTCGGCAGAACAGCTTGGCGCCATAGCTACGGCTTCTTCCCCGATTAACGATGAAGCACAGTTGGAATTTAGTTTTGAAGCAGAGCCGATAAGATATTTTTCTTTGAAGCCTGCTCCTGTTGAGCCGCCGGCGCTAAAGAGCAAATTTGGCTTACCGTGGACAGGCCCCAAAATAATTACAATCGGGAATGAAGATTTTGTTTTGGATATCGAAACTGGCAGTATAAGCCCAGGGTTAACTTTACGCAGAAAAAGCGATAGCAAGCTGATTACTCATGTTCTTTTTGATACTCCTGAAATAATGTTGCTTGCTTTGGGAGAACGTTTAGAAGATTATTTATTTATAAGCCGTCCACGTATGAATCAAGACGATGAAGTTAAGCAAAAGTACAATAAAAGAAGATATGTACAGGCTATGTTTAATGTTATTGCCCAGTCGTTGCCTGTGCAAAAAGGAATATTAATCGAAGTAGATAACGCGGCAGCCTTAGAACATAAAAACAATATTCAAGAAACCATGCTTTACTCTATTTTAGCCAGGAGTGGGTATTCTTTGCAGGAACGCCTACCCTATGTGTATCGTAAGGCCGGACAATATGAAAGCTATATGGCTTTGAAAAGCGATAGCTTTGGCGTAGAAACACTAAAGTTTAACGACGGTGAGAGGATTTATATAAAATTCAAAAATAATGCTTCTTCTCCAATCCAGGGCTGGGATGAGGCACAAGCGCAAGCGGCTGAGCGAATTAGTCTGGCTGATTATTTGGGGATGATTGGCCAAATCAAAACCTTATCCGGGTTAGCAAAAGCAGCTTTGTATTTAGACAGCGCGCATGCCAAGGGGTATTTGAAGCATATAATTGATGCAGAGGGGCTTTCTGAAATTGATGAAGCTTTATATAACAGATTAGTTACATTGGCTGCGGAAAGTACGTCCATCTCGGAATTAAGAAGCGTTGCTTTAAGCCCTAATCGTTATTTAGGCAGCGCGTATCCATTGCGCTTGAGCCAGCACTTAGGCGAACTGGATGCTTTAGCTGATAGGGCTCTTCAGAAAATAGAAGAGATTCAGCAAAATAGTCAGCAGGGGATGAGTACGCCTACCGAAGAACAGCGCGTTGCCAAAATTAAGCTTGCGTTAGGGGAATATATTTTGAATAAGGCAGGTTCAAGTTATGTTATTGATGATGTAGCAGCAGATAGCCTTGCTTGGAGAATTTATCGCGTACAAGAAGGAGGATTCAATATCCAAGAACTAAATATAAGAGACTTATCTAGATTCCCAGGGGTTTTGTCTGAAGCAGATATCCCTTCGTTAGCAGGATTAGGTAAAGCATCTTCTTCGCCAGTGCGCAGGGGAAATAAGGAGGGGCAGGAGAGTTCCGTTACAAATCGTGGCAGCAATGCTTCGGAAGCAGCTTTGCCAAAAGTCAAAGAAAAGGTTAATCTCCAGGGTAAAGGAGAGGGTATAGTTAGCTCCGTAAGGGAGCACCCAAATGTTGATTTGTCCATTATTGAAATTGAATTCAGTTCGGGGACAGAGAAATATATTTGGAGAGAAATTAAGGATACTTTAACACGTTCCAGTTCGCCGGTGCAAGAGAAGATAGTTGATTCTCAGCCAAACGGTAAAGGCGGTATTGATTTCCGCGCCCTGCCAATTGTTACCCAGCCGATGATATCGCCTACTTTAGGGGCAGTCCCCTTGAAAAATCCGGTGATAGCAGCCCCTGTAGCCTTGGGCAAGGAGTGGCAGGAAATCGAGGACATGATTAATGGCGGGATTATCCCGTCTTCGGAGAGAATAAAGGATTACCTTTCTAAGTGCTGTAAGGAAGATTGCCTAGAGGGCGAAATTGACAGAGTCTTAGCTTGTGTTGCGCAAATTTTACGCCTTGAAGAAGAGCGGGTTGTAGAGACGGATAGCTCCGTCCAGCAATTGTTAGTCTTGCTTGAATCCAATAAGTCGGCTCAGGAACTAAAATATGATTTGATAGAAATCAGTGTTTCGCCAAAGGAGCCCAAGAGCATAGAGTAAAAAAGAGGCGCTTCTCTCGTCCAGAGTCTATCAGCCGTGGTAGGCCCTCCGAGAATAAGAGGTGCCTCTTTTTATCTTACAAAATCTAACAGGATTTTTCTAATTTAGCCTTGACATATCTTAGATAGGTGCTATACTTATTAAAAATAAACAAGGACCTTTAAGCCTAGCTCAGAGAAGCTAGCAAGGTAGAGAAAATGAGATTATTAAGTCTAAATATAGGACCCGACTGCTAAAGAAAGAAGGCAGCCGGGTATTTTTTTGTTGCAGGAGCAACACACCGGCCGCTTCCGATTAGGCCGGGTGTTGACAGCCATGAGAGAAAAAGCAAAAATTTTAGATAAAGAAGCAATTAACCGGGCGCTGGTGCGTATAGCCCACGAAATATTAGAAAAAAATAAGGGCACCAAAGATATTTGCCTGGTTGGTATAAGAAATAGAGGCGCTTATTTAGCAAAGCGTCTGGCAGAATGTATATCCGGGATAGAAAGTACAGATGTTGCGGTTGGCATACTCGATATAACTCTTTACCGCGATGATCTGACGCTGATTGCTAATCAGCCGGTGGTGCATAAGACCGAGATAGATTTCGATATTATGGATAAAAACTTAATTTTAGTAGATGATGTTTTATATACCGGCAGGACTATCCGTGCAGCTATGGATGCTTTGATGGATTTTGGCCGGGCTAAGTCTATACAATTGGCAGTTTTGGTAGACCGCGGGCACAGAGAGTTGCCAATTCGTGCAGATTATGTAGGAAAGAATATCCCGACGGCAAAGAATGAGACAGTGGAGGTCCGCCTTGCAGAGGCAGATGGGGCAGATGAAGTAGTAATAGTGGAGAAATAAATAAAATGACCTGGATTCGTAAAGATTTATTAGGATTGGAAGAGTTAACCAAGGAAGAGATAGAGTTGATTCTTTCGACAGCCGCCTCATTTAAAGAGGTCTCCAGCCGTGAAATTAAAAAGGTCCCCGCCTTACGCGGCAAAACCGTAGTAAATCTGTTCTATGAGCCATCCACCAGAACACGCGTGTCATTCGAAGTGGCTGCCAAAAGATTATCCGCCGATGTGATTAACATCGCAACTGAAACCTCAAGCGTTAAAAAAGGCGAGACCTTAACTGATACCGGAAGGAATATTGAAGCATTAAAGGCAGATGTCATTGTGATTAGGCATAATTATTCCGGGGCAGCAGCTATGCTTGCTAGGCATTTAAAGATAAGCGTGGTTAACGCCGGAGACGGCTGGCATGAGCATCCGACGCAAGCGCTCCTTGATATTTTTACTCTTAAAGAAAAATTAGGTGATATTAATGGTTTGCACGTAACAATTGTAGGTGACATTGCGCATTCGCGTGTGGCAAGGTCAAATATCTGGGGCCTGACTAAGCTTGGAGCCAAAGTAACTGTATGCGCACCTAAAATGCTTATCCCTCCCGGTATTGAGCAAATGGGCGCACAGGTAAGTCATGATATCGATAGCGCTTTAAAAGGAGCTGATGCCGTTAACGTCTTAAGGATGCAGTTTGAAAGAGATTCTTCCGGGGCGTTTCCTGAACAGCTGGAATATTTTAAGCATTTCGGTATCACAGAAGAAAGATTAGCAAAAGCCAAAAAAGACATTATTGTTATGCACCCCGGGCCGATAAACAGAGGCATTGAGATGTCAAGCGATGTTGCCGACGGGGCTAATTCGGTTATATTAGAGCAGGTTACCAACGGTATCGCCGTTAGAATGAGCGTATTATTTTTAGTCGCCCAAGCCAATGAGCAAAATATTAATTAAAAACGGACATATAATTGATCCCGCCAATAATATTGACGGAGTAAAAGATATTCTTATCGAGGGCGCTAAGATACTTAAGGTAGCAGATAGTATTAAGTTGGAAGCAGATATAACTATCGAAGCAAAGAATAAGATTGTTATCCCGGGCTTAGTTGACATGCACGTGCATTTAAGGGAACCGGGCAGAGAGGATAAGGAAACGGTTTTATCCGGCACGCGCGCAGCCGCCCATGGCGGGGTAACCAGCGTCTTAGTCATGCCTAATACTAATCCGGCAATTGATTCCAAAGAAGCGCTAGAGCTTTTAGGCGGGATAATAAAGAAAGATGCTTGCGTTAATGTTTATATCTGCGCCTCTATTACAAAAGCAAGGGCCGGTAGAGAGTTAGTAGATTTTGGGTTGCTTAGAGAAAAAGGTGCGGTGGCTTTTTCTGATGACGGCTCCTCTGTTGAAGATAAAGAGATAATGTCAGAGGCGCTCCAGAAGGCAGCCAGAGCTAAAGGGTTGATTATAGCCCATTGCGAAGATAAAACATTGTCTGGCTCCGGGGTAGTAAATCTCGGGCTTTTTTCTACAAAGCTCGGCCTAAGGGGCATATCCAATGAATCAGAATATAAAAGAATTGAACGGGATATATCATTGGCTCACAAAGCAGGCGCTGTTATTCATATCGCGCATGTCAGTACCCGCCAGTCGGTTGAAGTAATTTCCGAGGCAAAGTCTAAAAAGATTAAGGTTACTGCGGAAGCCACGCCACATCATCTGGTATTGGCTGAGGAAGCAGTTTGTAGCTACGATACAAATATGAAAATGAATCCTCCTCTGCGCAGTAAAGACGATGTTTTAGCTATTAAGAAGGCGCTAAAGAGCGGGATTATTGATGTGATTGCATCGGACCACGCCCCGCATACCGAAAACGAGAAAGAAATAGAATTTGACCGCTCTGAATTCGGAGTTATCGGCTTAGAAACAATGCTTTCAGTTTGTATAAGTGAGCTTATTGATACAGGAATCTTAGATTGGAGAGAGCTTGTGCGCAAGCTCTCACTTGCGCCCGCCAATATATTAGGTATTAATAAGGGCACGCTTTCGGTAGGCGCCGATGCAGATATCACGGTGGTAGACCCCGTGAAAGAATGGGTAGTGGCCAAAGATAATTTATTTTCAAAATCCAAGAATTGCGCGTTTTTGGGCAAGAAGTTAAAAGGCGTAGTTGAATATACCTTATGCGCCGGAGAGATTGTTTATAAAGGTTGAATAGGTCTTTAGTTTTTGGTATTATGTTATTACCGCATCAGAGTTTAAACCCATTGATAAATAAAAGGTAAGGTAAAATCTCGCCTGCCCTGTTTCCAAGCAGCATAACGGATACTTATGGAATTTATAGCCGATTTTCACATCCATTCTAAATACTCCCGCGCCACAAGCAAAGATATGGATATTGCTCATATCTCTGAGTGGGCGCGCTTAAAAGGCATCACTTTGATGGGTACGGGTGATTTTACTCATCATCTCTGGCTCGAGGAGTTAAAAAGCAATTTAGAAGATTTAAATAACGGGCTTTTTAGATATCGCGATAATAACCCTAAAAGCGGGACAGCTAAGGATGTATATTTTATTTTAAGTTCCGAGATTAGCAGCATATATTCCAAGAATGGCAGGGGCTATCGGATACACAACGTAATTTTAAGCCCGTCTTTTAAAACAACAGATAAAATTAATGATGTTCTATCCAGGTGCGGGAACCTTGCTTCCGACGGTCGTCCGATTTTGGGATTGGATGCAGAAGAGCTTGCGCATATAGTATTTGATATTGATGAAAACTGTATGATTATCCCAGGACACATTTGGACGCCATGGTTTAGCCTTTTTGGGTCCATGTCAGGATTTAATAAAATAGAGGATTGTTTTGGCAAGGAGACCGCTAAGATATTCGCCCTGGAAACCGGTTTGTCAAGTGACCCGGCGATGAATTGGAGATTGAGCGCTTTGGATAATTTTTCGCTTGTCTCTAATAGCGACTCTCATTCTCCGTCAAAGATAGGCCGTGAGGCAAACGTATTTAATTGCGAATTAAGTTATCAGGCGATAAGAGAAGCGTTGAAAAGTAAAGATAAGAGCAAATTTCTTTATACGATAGAGTTTTTCCCCGAAGAAGGTAAATATCATTTTGACGGCCACAGGCTTTGCGGGATAAGGTTTTCTCCGGAGGAAACCCGTAAAAATAATCTTATCTGCCCTAAATGTAAAAAGCCGCTTACCTTAGGGGTTATGTATAGGGTTGAGCAGTTAGCTGACAGGCCTATAGGTTACATTCCGCAGAAGGCCATACCATACAGAAACTTAATCCCTCTCGATGAAATTATTGCTGATGCAAAAGGCATGGGAAAAAGCTCTATGGCCGTAGAAAGAGAATATCGTAGCTGTATTTCAAAATTCGGATGTGAATTTGATATATTATTACGCGCATCAAAAGAAGACCTATTAAAAAATCTGCATCCTAAAATTGCCGAAGGCGTCTTAAGAGTCCGTGAGGGCAAGGTTGATATTAAGGCCGGCTTCGATGGAGAGTATGGTATTATATCAATCTTTGGTGATGAGAATAAGCAGGCGGATGGGGAGAAGCAACTAAGTCTTTTCTAAGGGGGAACATGGTAAGACGCTTTGATTTTAATAATATAGATTTTAAACGCGATACGGAAGGTTGGCTTGTTATCAAGGGAGATATTCTTAATTCTTCAGGTAAAAATTATAACTCCGTGGTTTTCAGGCTGGTTATTTATATAAAGACCATTCCCATAGGTAACACAACTTTGACTGTCCGCGGTTTTTATAACGGCCAGACAAAAACCTTTGAAAAGAAGATTGAAGAATTAAAATATGATGCGGTAATAGGCCAGAGGCCGACTTGCCAGATGTATCTTGAGAGCGCGTATTAAACATTACTCCATTACCGCCCCTGTAGCGCAATGGATAGCGCACTGGCCTCCGGAGCCAGTTGTGGCCGTTCGACTCGGCCCAGGGGCATTTGCAGATTGAAATTGTATACAGGTTCCCTGCCTGCCGGCAGGCAGGGACTCTTGTCAGGGGCAAGTAATAATAGTTATTAACAATGTAGGGGAGGTTTACCTACCTGCCGGTAGGCAGGAACCTCCTCTCACGGCTGTGGATAAAAAGTAGCTAGAGATGATCAAGAAAGCCATAGGTGTAATAGGCGGTAGGCAGTGTACAAAAGAAGTGGAAGAAATAGCCATAGAGTTAGGCAATAAGTTATCTAAAGTGGCAGTAATACTCATTTCTGGGGGATTAAGTGGAGTGATGAAGGCGGTTTGTCAAGGATTTAAGGCTGGAGGAGGCACAACTATAGGCATCCTACCAGGTTATGATAAAAAAGATGCTAATGAATTTGTAGATATCGCTATCCCTACAGGGCTTGGTTTAGCCAGAAATGTATTGGTAGTTAAATCAGCAGATGTAGTTATCGCCTTGCCAGGAACTGCAGGAACACTTTCTGAAATAGCCTATTGTTTACAGTTTAACATTCCTGTTATAAGCCTTAATTCCTGGGATATCCCGGGCGTGATTAAGGTTGCCACAGTGGATCAGGCAGTAAGAAAAACAGAAGAATTAATTTTAAGCCAAAAGGAGTAGTATATGAAAGCGGTTCTTGTTTTGGAAGATGGCCGTAAATTTGAAGGGCACGCTTTAGGCTCGGGCGGAGAAAGAATAGGAGAGCTTATTTTTAATACTGCTGTAGTCGGTTATCAGGAGATGCTAACTGATCCTGCTAATGCAGGCAAGATTCTGGTTTTAACTTATCCTTTAATCGGTAATTACGGCTGCGCCCCTAAGTTTAACGAATCAAATAAAGTTTGGGCACAGGCTTTGGTAATAAAAGAGAGTTCACGCATTTTCTCTAATTGGCAGGCAAAAGAAAGTATGCAGGATTTCTTAAAGCGCAACAAAACACTTGTCATAACCGGAGTTGATACGCGTACCTTATCGGTGCATTTGAGGCAGAAGGGCCAGATGGCCGGGGTTATTTCTACCCAGACTTCGGACTTGAATGAGCTTTTACATAAAATAAATATTTGGCGTAAAGACAGCAAAGAAAGCGCCTTGCCTTCTATATCGACGAAAAAGGCGTTTAATGCGGGGCCTATAAAAACAAAAAAGAGAATAGCGGTTTTAGACTTAGGCCTGACAAACAGCATACTAAAACAGCTGGAAAGCTTGAATGTCGGACTGCGTATTTTACCTTATAATACAAATAGCTCCGAGATATTAAAGGCACGTTATAATGCGCTGATAATTTCCGGCGGCCCAGAAAATGATCCTGCTTTGGAGGCTATAGCCCGGGAAATCAAGATGCTTATCGGGAAATTACCGATTCTTGGGATATCAACCGGACATCAGGTATTGGGAGTCGCCTTGGGAGCAAGGCTGGAAAAGTTAAAACTGGGACATCACGGAGTAAATTATCCCATACACAATCCTGTTTCTTATAAAGGAGAGATTACCGTGCAGAATCACTCCTGGGTGATAGATAATGAGTCTTTTAGCAAAATTAAGAATGTGAAAGTTTCATCCTACAATTTAAACGATCGTACAATAGAAGAGATAGAGAGCAGAAAATATAAAATTTTGGGCGTGCAGTATATTCCTGCAACCGCAGGTTTTAATGAGCTGAATCCGGCATTTACAAGATTTATGCAAATGTTAAAAAGGAGTTAATATGCCTCGGCGCAAAGACATCAAAAAAGTATTAATGATCGGCTCCGGCCCTATAGTTATAGGCCAGGCATGCGAGTTTGATTACTCGGGGTCGCAAGCATGCAAAGCCTTAAGAGAAGAAGGATATTTTACTATTCTTGTAAATTCCAATCCCGCAACTATTATGACCGATCCCGGTATGGCTGATGTTACTTATATCGAACCGCTTAATATTGATATCGCAAGCAAGATTATTGCCAAAGAACGTCCCGATGCGATACTCCCGACGCTCGGCGGACAGACCGGACTTAACTTAGCCTTTTTCTTAATGAAAGAGGGGATATTAAAGAAATATGGAGTTGAGTCTATCGGTGCTTCGGTTAGCGCTATCTCTTGTGCCGAAGACAGGGAATTATTTAAAAATGCTATGCAGGAGATCGGGATAGACGTTCCAAAAAGCGGCATTGCTACAACCGTAGAGGAAGGTATGAGGATAGGCTTGAATATAGGTTTCCCGCTGATATTGCGTCCGGCTTATACCTTAGGCGGCAGCGGTGGGTCAGTAGCCTATAATAAAGAAGAATTAGAAAAGTTTCTTAATAAGGGCCTAGAAACAAGCCCGGTGCACCAGATTCTGGTCGAGCAGTCGGTGCTTGGTTGGAAAGAGATTGAATTTGAGGTAATGCGTGATTGCGCTGATAATGTTATCATGATTACTTCTATGGAGAATGTTGACCCTATGGGGGTGCATACTGGCGATAGCATTGTAGTTGCTCCTTCACAGACCTTGACTACAGAAGAGTATACGAATTTTGTGAATCTCTGTAAAAAGATAATCCGCAGAATAGGCATTACCGGTGGAGGGGTAAATATCCAATTTGCCCAAAATCCAGATAACGGCAAGATTGTAATTATCGAAGTCAACCCTCGGCTTTCGCGCTCTTCAGCACTTGCTTCTAAGGCAACAGGTTTCCCGATTGCAAGGGTTGCTACAAAGTTAGCTGTAGGTTTGACCCTGCCAGAGGTAATGAACCAGGTGACCGGGAAAACCACTTCATTTTTTGAGCCAACAGTAGACTATTGTGTATTTAAAATATGCAGGTTCGCTTTCGAGAAATTTCCCGCCGCAGAAAGAACCTTAAGTACTTCTATGAAAGCGGTAGGCGAGGCGATGTCTATCGGTAGGAATTTTAAAGAGGCCCTGCAAAAAGGAATCCGCTCTATTGAAATATCGCGTTTTGGCCTCGGGGCTGACGGCAAAGACAAGATTACCGATGAGATGCTTATAAATCCTGAGAACGGATTACTAAAGTTAATCAGAGATAAGATAAGGATACCTAATGATGAGAGGGTATTTTATTTACGATATGCCTTGAAAGCCGGGATGTCGGTTGATGAAATCTATCAGCTTTCGCATATCGACCGCTGGTTTCTGGATAACATGAAACAGTTGGTTGAGACAGAAGCCAGGATTAAAAAATACAGGAATACAAAAAATGACGAAGAGTTATCTATTCCCGCGGAGTTGCTTTTGGAGGCCAAGAAAGACGGTTTCTCCGATAAGCAGCTTGCTTATTTATTAAATAGCAAGGAGGATAAGGTGAGGCAGTTGCGCAACAAACAAAAAATTAAAGCAGGCTATAAACTGGTTGATACTTGCGCAGGTGAGTCCTCCGCAAAGCAGCCGTATTTTTATTCTACATACGAGACTACGGATGAGTCGCGCCCGAGCAAGAATAAAAAAGTGGTTATTTTAGGCGGAGGTCCGAACCGTATCGGCCAGGGGATAGAATTCGATTATTGCTGTTGTCACGCCGCATACGCCCTTAAAGAAGAGGGGATTGATAGCATAATGGTAAACTGTAATCCGGAAACGGTGTCTACCGATTACGATACTTCGGACCGGCTTTATTTCGAGCCGCTTACTTTTGAAGACATAATGAATATCATTGATGTAGAAAAACCCATGGGAGTTATCGTTCAGTTTGGCGGGCAGACCCCGTTGAATTTAGCCGTATCTTTAAGAAAAGCCGGGATTAATCTTTTAGGCACCAGCGCTGATAGTATTGATATCGCCGAAGACAGAAAGCGCTTTAAACAGATGCTGCATAAATTAAGCCTTCTGCAGCCGGAGAATGGCACGGCTTTCACATATGCGGAGGCTAAAGAAGTTGCTACAAAAATAGGTTATCCGGTATTGGTCAGGCCTTCTTATGTTTTAGGCGGCAGGGCAATGGAAATTGTTTATGATGAAAGCACTCTGGAGAGATTTATCAAAGAGGCGGCAGAGGTCTCCGGAGAGCATCCGGTGCTGATAGATAAATTCTTAGAGGATGCAATTGAAGTTGATGTCGATTTAATCGGAGACGGGGAAACTTTTGTTATCGGTGGGATCATGGAACATATTGAAGAAGCAGGTATCCACTCCGGAGATTCGGCGATGTCTCTGCCGGTATATACCTTATCCGAAGATATGTTGAATAAAATAAGAGAAGCTACGCATAAAATGGCTAAAGAGCTGAATGTTATGGGTCTGATGAACGTGCAGTATGCGGTGAAGGACGAAAAGGTTTATGTGCTTGAGGTTAACCCGCGCGCATCAAGGACCGTGCCTTTTGTTTCCAAAGTTATAGGAGTGCCTCTGGCTAAACTTGCAACAAAAATTATGCTGGGGAAGAAATTAAAAGAATTAGGTTTCACTAAAGAAGTTATACCAAAACACGTGGCTATCAAAGAATCGGTTTTTCCTTTTAATCGTTTCTCGGGCGTTGATATAATATTAGGCCCGGAGATGAAGTCAACGGGTGAGGTTATGGGGATAGATGAGGATTTCGGCAGGGCTTATATAAAAAGCCAGCTTGCTGCCGGACAGCGCCTGCCTGTAAAGGGTAATGTTTTTGTGTCAGTCAGAGACAGGGATAAGCGGCCGGTAGTCTTTATCGCCAAGAAGCTTGAGGACTTAGGTTTTAATATTTATGCTACAAGCGGAACGGCTTTAGCGTTAGAGAAAAACGGCATAAAGGTTAAGATCCTTCCCAAGATAGGCGAGGGCAGGCCGAATATACTGGATTTAATGAAAGACGGTAAGATTCAGCTTGTTATTAATACCCCTTCGGGCAGGATTCCTCGTCAGGACGAAGTTAAAATCCGTTCGCACGTGATTCTCTATAATGTGCCTTACACTACTACGATATCCGGAGCACAAGCTACGGTGAACGGGATAGAGTCTTTAGTAAAAAAAGGATTACAGGTAAAATCGCTGCAGGAATACCATAAGGGAAAAACAAAAACCAGAAATAAAATATCAAAATGCCGGAACTGCCGGAAGTAGAGACTATTAAAAAAGACTTAGAGAAAATAATCTTAGGCAAAAAGATTAGCGAAGTTATTGTATATAACCCAAAGGTTATCCGTCAGATATCGGTTGATAAGTTTAAGAAATTCCTTGCCGGGGCCACTGTAAAGAATATTTTACGCAAGGGCAAGGCTTTGATATTAGAGTTATCGGGCGGTAAGTCTCTTATTATACATCTGAAGATGACTGGGCAGTTGGTTTATCCGGGGACAGGAAAAAATGCCAGGGTTGTTTTTAAGCTATCAGACGGCAGGCAGCTTGATTTTAATGATCAGCGCCTTTTTGCAGAGTTACGCGTTATGGACGACTGGGGGGAGTTTAAGTTCATTAAAGAGCTGGGGCCGGATCCGTTTGATTTGAGTGTTGAAGATTTTAAAAGCATGCTTTCAAAAAAGAAGACAAAAATAAAACCGCTTTTAATGGATCAAAAGTTTATATCCGGCATAGGCAATCTTTATGCCGCCGAGAGTCTTTTTCGGGCAAAGATTGCCCCGCAGCGGATAGCGCAGAGCTTATCCGAAAAAGAGAAAGAACTGCTTTTTAATTCTATAAAAAAAGTTTTGAATGAAGCGCTGCGTTACGGCGGCTCATCCGTAGATGATTATGTGCGGCTTTCCGGAGAGCGCGGAGAATATGCCAAGCATCATAAAGTCTACGGCAGGGAAGGCAAGAGCTGTTTTGTATGCAAGACTCCGATTAAAAGGATCGCCTTGGGAGGCAGAGGGACTTACTTCTGCCCAACTTGTCAGGAGTAGGGGGTGACCCATTCGACCGCGCTAAAGGGTCATGGTGAGCGAACGAGGAGAGTCCAACCATGAAAAAGAGAATAAGGGTAAACGGAATAATCATCTTTATTACAGTTGTGGTTATATTGTTGTTTTCTAATTTTTTCTTCGATAGCCCCGCATCAGGTTTACTTAAGAAGATAAAAGAAGTATTTGGATTAGGCTTTATACTATTAGGCCAATTGATACGCATAAGTTCCAGAGGTTACAAATCCGAAAATTCCAAGAACGGGCATGTCCTGATAAAAGGCGGACCGTATAAATTAGTACGGCATCCTATGTATTTAGGAATAATTTTAATCGGATTCGGCATTGTGCTTATGCTGTTTAAGTGGTGGGTGGCGGCAGGTTTCTTTGTTATTTTTTCTTTGCGTTACATTACCCTTATAATAAAAGAGGAAAGTAATCTCGCAGCTTCTTTTCCCGAAGATTACAGAATTTACAAAAGTGAAGTTCCGCGCAGAATTTTCCCGGAGGCAAGAGAGTTCTTTGCCAGCGATATCCGCCGATACCTACCTCTAAAAAAAGAATGGATAAGCAGAGAATCTTCTTCTGTATTGGCGGTTTTAATCGGGGTATTAGCGGTCAATGCTTACCAATATATTAGAAAAGACGGTATTGTTCTTTATTTTGGGCAAGCCCTCATGATTCTCTCGGTAATGGCCGTATTTTTTACTATAATTAAATATTTGGAAACTGGACAAAAAGATGTTTCAGTCAAAAGCTAAGATAATAAGCAACAAACATATTAAAGATAAATATTTTGTTTGTGTCGTAAAAGCCGCAGAAATAGCGGAAACAGCTTCTCCGGGGCAGTTTATTGAGGTGAAGGTTGATAGTTCGTTTGACCCTCTACTGCGCCGGCCGCTAGGTGTGCATGGCGTCTACGGGGAAAACATAGAGATTATGTATGAAGCAATCGGCCCGGCTACGAAAATCCTTTCACAGAGGAAAAACGGCGAGTATTTGGATATTATCGGCCCTCTGGGCAATGGTTTTGATTACGAGCCGCAAGTCGCAAGCCGCAAGTCGCAAGTTTTGATTGCCGGCGGCATGGGGGTGGCGCCGCTATTTTTTCTTGCGGGAAGATTAACGGATAAAATAACCCGAGATTCAGGATCAAAGATTTTAGTTCTTATAGGCGCAAGGACGAAAAAGCAGATTCTTTGCGAAAAAGAGTTTAAAGAATTGGATTGTGATGTTAAAATAGCTACCGATGACGGTTCGCGCGGATTCAGAGGCAGGGTGACAGATTTGTTGAAAGATTTATTACGAACTAGGGGCCAGGATCCAGGAGTTAAGGTTTTTGCCTGTGGCCCGCGCCCGATGCTAAAAGAAATAAGCCGCGTATCTAAAGAAAATCGTATCCCGGCACAGATTTCTCTTGAAGAGCATATGTCATGCGGCATTGGTGCTTGTATGGGTTGTGTTGTGCAGACAAGAAATGGCTATAAAAGAGTTTGCAAGGATGGCCCGGTATTTGAGGCCCGGGATATAGTTTGGGATTAATATTTGTCTGCTTTGCGGCAGGCAAAACCGGCGGTTTCGTCGGTAATAAATCGAAGGGGAGGGCTTTATGTCCGATGCACCTTTTGTCTCGGTTATTATCCCGGTTAGGAATTTCGAGCGCACTATTGAGAAAGCATTTGAGTATTTGCTGAATGTCGATTACCCGTATGATTCCTGGGAATGGGTTATCGCTGACGGCGGCTCAACCGATAAGACGGTAGAAATAATTAAAAATTGGCAGAAGAAGTATCCTTTTATTAAACTTGTCGAAGTTGCTAATTGTCCTTCTCCCGGATATGCGCGTAATAAAGCCCTTGAGATAGTAAAAGGCGATTATCTTTTCTTCACTGACGCCGACTGTGCACCCGATAAAAATTGGATTAAAGAAATGCTTCAACATTTTAAGCGTGATGATAAGATAGCCGCTGTCGGAGGAGAAGTTTATACGCTGAAAGTTGATCCCGACAATATGGTTGAAGCCTGGTGCCAGCATTTTCGTTTTAATATGGTCAGTCCGCGTTACGGTTTTATCCAGGAAGGCTATTATGCGGACTTTCCTAAAGACCCGAGGCCGGTAGATATTGCCGGGCACAAGGGTTATTTCTTCGGTACGTGTAACGTCGCCTACCGTAAGAAAGCAATTGATGAAGCCGGGATGAAATTTTGGGATCTGCCCACGGGCGAAGATATGAACTTAAGCTATGAAATGCGCTCCCGTGGATGGAAATTTTATTTTGCGCCCAAGGCAAAGGTTGACCATATGCATCGTGCCGATACCAAAGCACTCAGAAAAGTCTGGGTAACCTACGGCCAGGCCCACCTGCCGCTGATAAATAAATACGTAAAAAAACCTGGCTTAGAAATTATTCTGCAGTTTATCAAGGGCGCGCCGTCTTTTGTGCTTCCCGTGCCCATAAGAGGATTTGTTTACATCGGCAATTTTCATCTTATGCATATATTTGCTGCGCTGTTTGTTATAGGCACGATATTGGGTGCTATTTCTAAGAATATATTTCTTTTCTATTTTTCTTTTATAACTCTTTTGTTTACCGTTTATTTCGGCTATCAGTATGTTAAGTGGAATTTTTCCATGGAGCCCAAGAGTAAATTCTGGTTTTGGTGTAAGATGAAATACCTGACTAATTTAAGCTTTATCCAGGGCGGGCTGAAAGACTTTAAGAAATATAAGGTGCTTTGTGTAGAGCCTAGCTTTTAAGTGAGGACATAACTTATGGAGCGTAAGCGAACATAAGTTATGTGTCCGAACTTACCCCGCCCTTTTGGCGGGAGATTCAATAGAGGGTTAACATATAGTTTATCCAAAAGGGCGGGGTTCAATTCGCACTTATAACTTACTCACGCTATCGCGTTCGTAAGCTATGTGCTCATTGAAGGAGGCAATTATGAATCAATTATTATATATCGTACTAGGTTTAGTGGCCGGTGTTTTCGGCGGAGCTTTCGGCATAGGAGGGGGGACGATTCTGATTCCTGCTTTAGTTTATTTGTTCGGACTGACGCAGCATCAGGCCCAAGGTACGACCCTGGCAATTATGATTCCGCCTATCGGGCTATTGGCAGCTATGCGTTATTATCAGGCCGGCAATGTAAAATTAGGTATGGCAGTATTGATTTGTCTTGGGTTTTTTCTCGGTGGCTGGATTGGGGCAAACTTTGTACAATCCGTCTCAGGCCCTATGCTCAAGAAGCTGTTTGGGGTGTATCTGCTTTTTATTGCCTTTAACATGATTTTTGGAAAATAAAATGAAAATAGATTTATCAGTTAAAATAGGCAAACTTAAACTTAAAAACCCGATGATGGTTGCCTCCGGGACTTTCGGTTATGCCGAAGAATTTAAGGATTTTATAGATTTAAAATCACTGGGCGCTATCGTTACTAAAACCATTACCTTAAGGCCGCGCAAAGGAAATCCTTCCCCGCGCACATGCGAGACTCCATCTGGCATGCTTAATTCCATCGGCCTGGAGAATCCCGGATTAGACTCGTTTATAAAAGATAAGCTGTCGTTTTTGACAAAGATAAAAGTTCCTGTTATCGTAAGTATTGCATCGGAGCACGATCCCGAAGAGTTTGTTGCATTGGCAAGGCGTTTGGATAAAATAAAAGAGGTTGCAGCTATCGAGCTAAACATTTCATGCCCCAACATCAAACACACTCAACTTCTGACAGAGTCGCTACCGCTTATTTCGCAAGATCCTCGGGCATCCCATGATTTAGTAAGACGGGTGCGCCGGGTAACCAGAAAAACATTAATTACCAAGCTTTCTCCAAATGTTACTTGTATCCCTGATGTTGCTCTTGCCGTAGAGCGTGCCGGCTCCGATGCGGTTTCCTTGGTAAATACCTTAAGCGGGATGTGCATTGATGTAAAAACAGGCAGGCCGAAATTAGCATCGGCAACAGGTGGTTTAAGCGGTCCCTGTATAAGGCCGGTAGCAGTAAAAATGACTTGGGATGTTTATCGTAAGATAAAGCTTCCAATTATAGGAATGGGTGGTATAATTGATACTTCAAGCGCCCTTGAGTTTATCATCGCAGGCGCAACCGCAGTGAGCGTAGGGACGGGAAATTTCGTTTGGCCATCGTTGACAACCGATATACTAAAAGGTATTAAGGCTTATTTATCTTCTAACAAAATACATAATATCAATACTTTGAGGGGGAGCCTGAAAATATGAAGCATCAGCTGATTCTAGCCTTAGATGTAAAGACTCTTGAGAAAGCAAAGTATTTTGTGAAGAAACTTTCTCCCAAAATAAAAATATTTAAAATAGGGATACAGCCTTTTGTAGCTTACGGGCCGGAGATTATAAAATTTATCAAGAAGGAAGGGGCGGAGGTATTCCTCGATTTAAAATTTTTTGATATTCCTCATGCGGTAGCCGAGGCAGTGCGCCAGGCGGTGCATTTAAAAGTTAAGATGATGACGCTGCATATCTTAGGCGATGAAGAAATGATTAAAGCCGCAATTAAAGCAGCTGACGAGGAATCAAAAAAACTAAAGATTAAACGTCCGCTTTTAATAGGGGTTACGATACTCACAAGTAAAGAAGCAAATTCCAGCGACGTATTGACTTTGGCGCGTATCGGCCTTG
>CAYXSY010000002.1:0-96916 GCA_964467905.1 uncultured Planctomycetales bacterium
CCATAATTCTTTTATTTTACCTTTTTTTAACCATTGCTGCAACAACAATCTTGCAGACGGTGCTATTTCTGATATAATGCGGGTATGATTTATGATAAATTCCAGCAGGAAGCAATAGACCATATCAATGCCGGGCATTCCGTAATTGTCTCGGCCCCCACAGGAGCAGGTAAAACCGCTATTGCCGAACACATCATCAACAGCTGTACCAACTGCCTTAAAGCAAACTCTGGCGTAATCTATACTGCCCCCATCAAAGCGCTGTCAAACCAGAAATTCCGCGATTTCCAGAAACAATTCGGAGAAAATATAGGAATACTTACCGGGGATGTCTCTATAAACCAGGACGCGCCGATATTAATCATGACTACCGAGATTTTCCGAAATAAAGTGCTTGATGAGCCCAAAAGCCTGGACAAATATTCCTGGATAATTTTTGATGAAATCCACTACATAGATAATCCTGAACGCGGCACCGTCTGGGAAGAATCCCTCATATTCCTGCCTAAGCATATGAATATCCTGGGGCTTTCTGCTACCATACCAAATATAGAACAATTTGCCGCCTGGGTGGAATCAATACACAAAAGACCGTTTAAGGTAGTGGTCGAGGAAAAACGCCCGGTTCCGCTGCATTTCTTCTTTCAAACAGCAAACCAAGTCATAAATAACATCAACGGCTTAAGGAAATACGAACGCGGCTACCGCATAAATAAGATATCTACTCTTATTCAATATCTGCGCCAAGAAGAAGGATTCCCGTGCATATACTTTGTCTTCGGTAGGCGCCGGGCAGAAGAACTGGCTTTTGAATTATTAAGTTATAACTTCCTAAACAGCAAAGAAAAACAAGATATAGTAAAACTCTTTGACGGACTTTGCGAACGTTTTGATCTTGTAAATGATAAAACCGTACAGCAAATATATCCTCTGATTCAAAGGGGCATTGCCTATCATCATGCCGGGATGCTGCCCACTTTAAAAGAGGTAATCGAGCGGCTTTTTACCAGCCGCCTGCTTAAAGTAATATTTACTACCGAAACATTTGCTCTTGGGATTAATATGCCATCACGCTCGGTTATTTTTGATGAACTGCGTAAATATTACGGGCATTATGTACGTAATTTAAAGACTCGCGATTTCTATCAGATGGCCGGCCGTGCCGGCAGGCGCGGCATTGATAAGGAAGGTTTTGTCTATTGCCGCATAAACCCAAACCGTATAAAGTTTGATGAAGTACGTCGCATAATCTACGGTAGGCCCGAAGAAGTAAGAAGCCAATTCAACAGCTCTTACGCTACTATACTAAATCTTTATGAGAAACATAAAGAGAAATTATTCGAGATATACCCTCTGTCACTACATTATTTCCAATCTCGTAAACATGAAAAAGAAGAAGCGCTAAGGCTTATGGAAGCCAGATTGAAGCTTCTAAAAGACATGGGATATATAGATAAAGACAACTTAACCCCTAAGGGCCAATTTGCTAAGACTATCTACGGTTATGAACTTATGTTGTCCGAACTGTTTGAAGAAAATATCCTGGAGCAACTTGATGAATTCGGTTTAGGAATAGTAGCTGCTGCATCCGTATTTGAGCCGCGCAAAAATCAGCGAGCTCCTGCCCTTTCTAAAAACGCAAACCGCATCAAACGCGCCTGCGAAGAGGTTTATGAGCGGATAAAAAATAAAGAACAGCGTTTCCGTATTTATCCTGCGAGCAAACCAATGTATTTTCATTTAAGCAATGCTATGGAAGCGTGGCTGCGCGGGACAAGATTTGATAAGACTCTGCAATTCAGCGATACGGATGAAGGTGAAGTAGTGCGTTATTTTCGCATGAGCATGCAGGTCCTGCGGGAAATCAATGACTCCCCGATTTCTTTTATCCTCAAAAACAGGATAAAAGAAACTATCCGCGTAATTAAGCGCGATGTGGTTGACGCTGAAAAGCAACTCAGGGAAGGTTAAAAGGAAACAGGCACAATCTTAGATTAGCAGACGGTGCAAGCACGAGTTTGCAGACGGTACAAAAAGAAAACCGCCTTTTCAAAGGCGGTTTTCTTTTTATCTCCTAAAATTCACATTTACCAACAATTCGGGGTAGCTTCATTACTATCGTTCGAATAAGTACTTCCAGTAGGATTTGTTGTAATGATTCTATACCTGTAATAAGCTAAGACGCATAGATCTGTTGTTGTATCTCTATAGCTTGTCGTGCTAGGAGATAAACCGCTGGCTATAGTCTCCCACTCCGTTGTTCTCCGGCGACGTTGAATCGATATGGAGGAACAACCGTAAGAATTGTTAGTCCAAGTAACAGTTAAAGTCTTAGCCCCCGGCCCAACACTAACTCCTAAATTAGTAACTGCTGCCGGTTCAGTTAAACGACTAATTGCACCAGAAGGGGTAGCTTCACCACTACCGTTATAAGCAATCACCCTATAATAATAAAGGCTATTAGGATTACGTCCTGTATTTGTATAGAGTAATGTGGAAGCGCTTACTGTAGCTACAGTAGACCAAGATGTCCCATTAAGACTACGCTGAACCTTATAACCTGTAGCACCAGGGACACTGTTCCATTGTACAGTGACTGATGTAGTAGTCGAACCCCACGTATGTATTGATGTTGCTATGGGACGGGTAGTCTTACTTTTAACACTTGAATAAACGGAGTTTCCTGCTGCATTATGCGCCCTAACCCTATAATGATACGTGGTCCCCCCAGATAAACCACTATCAATATAAGTAGTAGAATTTGCGTTCGTAGCCCCTACCTGAACCCAAGAACTACTGCCATTGGGCGAACGTTCAATCTTATAATCCTGTTCATAGTTGACGTTACTCCAACTTAAATTAATCTGGCTTGCGGAAGGAGAAACAGGATTGTATAACGTCGGCGTACTGGGCACATTAAGCGTTGTGGCATAACGTTCGCTTGAATAAGCGGAGTTACCCGAAGGATTAGACGCATAGACACGGTAATAATATGTAGTGCCAATGGCTAACGAATAATCATCTGTATATGTAGTTCTGGAAGAATCAGGAATATAGGCTATCCCACTCCATGCGCCTCCTGATCCAGTCTTACGCTGAACATAAAATGACCTATAAGAGCTACCTCCCGTATTAACCCAATTTAGTGTTATAGAAACTGCTGTAGTAGAAGCTGTGGCAGTTAAGCTACTCGGAGCAGAAGGATAAGTTATACCATAACGCTCGTTAGAATATCCTGAATTTCCTGCAGTATTATACGCTCTTACTCGGTAATAATACTGAGTGCCCGCTGTAAGCCCGGTACTGCTGAAAACTGTAACATTAGCCCCGACTGTACTTATCTGTTGCCACGTACCGCTTGAGCCTGTTTTACGCTCAATCTTAAACCCAGTCTCATTACCAGAGTTATCTGACCAACCTAAATTAATCTGGCTTGTAGTAGCAGCTGTAGCCGTAAGGCCAGTAGGAGCGCTAGGTGCTGCAAGCGTTGTGGTCCCAGAAACAGCAGCACAAAACGCAGATTCTCCGCTTGTATTAATTGCTTTTGCCTTATACCAATAAGTAGTAGCTCCGGTGAGCCCGGTATTAGTATAAGAGGCAGCAGTCATGGGTTGAGAATTTAATTTTGTATATGTTCCACTTTGTGTGCTGCTTCTATAAACATCATAACCAAGCAGCCCACCTACGCTATCCCAAGCTAAACTTATAGAATTCTCAGCTTGACCTGTAACTCTGAAATTAGTAAGCGCTGCAGGATAAGTTTTCTTAGAAACAGCTCCTGACTGCGCTGATTCTCCAGCAGTATTTACAGAACTAACCTTATACCAATATTCAGTATTAGTAGATAGCTCGGTGTTGTTATAACTGGTTGTGGTTATGGGTGAAGTGTTTATCTTCGTGTAAGTCCCAGACTGCGTAGCGCTTCTATAGAGGTTATAGCTGCTTGCTCCGGAAGCAGCACTCCAAGACAAGTTAATCTGCGATACAGAAATAGCGGTAGCTGCAAGACCAATAGGCACAGCCGGAGGATTATTAGGAGCAGTTGAGACCTCATTAGAATAGGCGGAACAAAGCGAACCGTTACAAGCCTTCACTCTGAAGTAATACGTGGTGCCCGTAGTTAGGCCTGTTTTAAGATAAGTAACTACGCCAGGCCCCGTGGATATTTCTGCATATGAACCACCTGCGGGTTTCCACTCTATCTTAAAGCCTGTCTCATTGGAAGAATTATCCATCCAATTAAGACGAATTGAAGTTGCAGATGCAATAGTGGCGGTAAGGTTAGAAGGCGCAGCCGGGATACTTGTAGACTGAACACTCACACTGACATTCGAAGTCAGACCCCCAAACCAGGCAACATATTCTTTTACCATCTTCCACTGAAAGTTATAAGTACCAGGGGTCGAGGGAGCGGTAATATTAAAAGTAAAATCCTTAGTCTGATTTGTAGCTATAGCATCACCGGAACCAAGCAAGGCCCTGCCAGTTCCCCAATTACCATTATCCTGCGGATTTTGAGAACCAAGCTTATAATTATTAGCCGCAGTCCAGGTCTCATAACCGGTGTTTTTCATACGTATAGTAACGCTTACAGTCTGTCCGGGTGACATATTAGACGGCGGAGGTACGGGCATAGAAATATACTGCGCATTTCTTGTATAAAGCACTTCGATGGTATCAGTAATATTACCTGTCGACCAATTACCTGCAGCATCTCTAAACTTTACATACACTGTTTTAGCGCCTGTTCCTGAAGCTAACGTCCATGTCTTAGAAGTAGCGTAGGACTCTGCAGATGACCAATTGGAATTATCGTTAGAGAACTTCATTAATGCGCCAGACCCCATACCGCTTCCTGCATCGCTGGCAGCAAGAGTTAATGTAACGACATTGCTATTAGTATACTGTGCACCGCCATTTATCATAACCGAACCGGTAGGACCGGTGGTATCCGGTGCCGAAGTTGTAGCATAGGCCTCGTTAGAATAAGGACCGTTACCGGAGAAATTATAAGCCCTTACCCTGTAATAATACGTGGTGGCTTCGGCTAAACCTGGATCCTGATAGGTAGTAGCTGTTATACCGGTGGCTATCTGCTCCCAGGCTCCGCCTGTTCCGATCTTACGTTCAATCTTAAAAGCTATTTCATCAGGAGTATCTTCCCAGCTTAAATTAATCTGGGAGCCGGAAACAGCTGTTGCAGTTAAATTAGCAGGCGCTACAGGAACTGACGCCTTAACAATAAAACCTCCTCCTAAAACAGCTGTTGTCGCATAATCTTGGGCATAAAAACCAGAATACAAAGAAGCACTATCTGTTATCGGTTCTGCCAACTGATGAAGCACACCACCCAAACAATAATCGCTTGCGCCATTGATTGATAGATGGCTGCCAATTAACGGCAATAAAGCTTTGTCTGCTTCGACATCTATGCCTATTTCTTTTATCTTCTTGATACACTGCCCATTATTCATACTATAATCAACTTGACGCCCCGCTTCCAGGCCAAACTCGCTAAAGAAAAACGGCTTCTTAGAAATTCGTGCCCACTCGGTAAATATATTTTCTCCACTTGCATCTTTTAATTCGGCATCGCGGTAAACATTTAACCCCCATATATCCACATCAGGACAGTAACGCACTATATCCTGCACCTGCCAGGCACTACAATTACCTATCTGGCCAGAAGTAAACTGATCCCCTAAGATAACGGCTACCGGATGATGTGCATCAGCTGACTTTATCGTCTTAGCTGCGTTATTAACCGCAGTCCTGGCGACTTCAACGCTGATATTAGGATCATACAATTTGTTAATATTAAACTCATTGCCTATTGCCCACATCAGAATTGCCGGATGGTTTTTATAGGCGTTGACTACCTCTAAATACTTGGCGCTATCTAAATCTTCCTTATTGACGGCAACAGTCATAATTACCATAAGCCCCTGATTATATGCTTCATCAAGAATATTCTTATATTCTGTAACAGAAAGACCGAAATCAGCATAAACCCTGACAGTATTAGCCCCCATGCCTGCAATTAAAGGCAGATCAGCCGGATAGTAGGTAGTAAACATATATTTCAGGAAGCTTTCCAGGCCTTTTGTATCGTTTAAAGTCAGGCCAAAAAACTTAGTCGCGGGATTCCAGTTAACACCCTTAATCACGAACTGCTCAGGAGATATTTTATCAGGAGACTTAACCATAAGCGTGTTTGTAGGAACATCAATATAAACATCGCTATAGGTATCTGGGACTTCCGCGCGGGACAAAGAAATATTAAAAGCTAAGAAAGCTACGGCTAATACGGCTAATAATTTAGTCAGGATTTTGCCTTTCATTTTGATCCTCCTTTTAGTCACTTTCTCCATTGATATTTTAGCTCTTTTATTCTCTAAAAATCAATAAAAAACCTCAACCCTGCCCTGTTTATTTTATACTCCTACCGGATAACCGGCATACAAGCGTAAAACTTCAAGCAGACTGAGGTGTTTTTTAATATGTTTTTTATGGTGTTTACGGATTTTATGATAACGTTTCATTTATCTTTCCCCATTCTTTAGCTCTTTTATGCACTTAGGAAATTCACTACGCAATTTTTCCTTTAAAGTATCAAAAGAATCCACGTTCTCTCCTGAAAGGCCGATATCAATAGCGAAATCAATCAGGCCTTTCAGGATGTCATTATAAGACAACTTATGCCCCGTGGAAAACAACGCATCCTTGCCAAGCTTATCCAGAAAGTCTATTTCATCTCTATCAAGCATGGTGATAACCCGGTGAGTTTTAAGATGCGTATCATATTTCTTCATAATTACCCCCTCCAGGGACTATCTCTATTAAAATCATTCCGCCAACATATCCAGGAATTTCTTCAACATCCCAAAGAAACCCAATTCTTTTTTATGATGCCTTCTGCCTCTTTTATGCGTTACACTGCGTCTTGTTTTTCTCATTTCTTCCTCCTTTACAAAGGTAACAACAAAAAACCCCAGAGACGCTTGCCTCTGGGGCCAATATATTTTCCCTTTGGCAGCCAGGCTATCCTTTCCTTAGGACCCTTTGGCTTTGCGTCACCCGATTACTCGGGTTTTGCCTTTGTCAGTAGATAAAATACCAAATTGTCAAAATGACATTTTACATATTAAGTATAGCACATTTTTGCCATTTTTCAAGGTAAGCAGGTTAAAATGAAACCTTATCTCCCACACTGATGCCATAGGCTCTGGCAAAGCCGGAATTAAGCTCCAAAACAAAAACACCGGGATATCTAGGTAATATAATATTACAAGTATTATCCTGGCACGGTATGGCATTATGATAAATATCTACTATCTTCTTATCAGGGCCTATCCACACTATATCCAAAGGAAATTCCATATTTTTCATCCAAAACCCATGATAATCCTCTTGCCTAAACACAAATAGCATACCATTATCCGGCCCTAAAGATTTTCTAAACATCAACCCCCTCTGCCTGGCTTGCTCGGAAGAGGCAAATTCTGCCCGAATACATACGCCGTTAATACATATTTTCTTAAATTTAAAAAGATTAATACTCAAAATTAATAATAAAAATATGGCTGCCGCGGAAAGAAAATAGATAGGCTTAAGGCGAGTAAAAGCGGACCTAGATATTTTTATCTTTCTTTTTATATTCAAGGTAATCCTGGAGTATCTTTTTGTGGTCAAAAGCAAAATTGAGCTTGCCAATTTCATCGTTCTTGATAACCCTTAATGCCCTGGCATCATCCCCTGCTTTAGGTCTGCCTTTGGTTTTAACTACAAAAACCGTACTAATAGTATGGAACCTCGCATCGCGCGAAGGTTCTGAATAAGTATGAAACTGAAATAAACCCACTACGTCTAAATCCGTCTCCTCTTTAACCTCTCTTTTAACTGCCTCTTCCAGACTCTCGCCGTAATCGACGAATCCGCCCGGCAAAGCCAGGCCGAAAGGCGGATTACTTCTCTCGATAATAACAAATCCGGAATCCATTTCAATAATCGCATCAACAGTAGAAAATGGGCCTGCCTGCAATTTTGTAGTAACATATCCTAGATAACTTAAAATCCCTTTGTTAAAAATATCGAAAGCCTTCTTATCATAAAGACAGAATATAATTTCTTCTAAACATTCTTCGTTATCACGTAAATACTTCAACACTTCCTGAGCCATAATCTTAGCTGAAGCTAACAACGGGAACCCACCCACCCCGCAACCTAATGCTGGGAAGGCAACTGATTTAACCTTTAGCTTCTTAGCAACGGCAAGCGCATTTTTAGCGGCATTTCTGATTTTACTCTCGTCAGTCTGATGATCGAGCCCCATGGTTGCCGCATGAATAACGTATTGCGCCGGTAATTCTCCCGCAGCCGTTGCTACAGCCTCGCCTATCTTAATCGGCCCCTTCTTAGTGGCCTCCTCTTCTATAGATACACCGCCCTTTCTTTTAATCGCTCCTGCCACTCCCCCGCCCATAATCAACTTGTTGTTTGCGGCATTAACGATAGCATCAACTTTTAGTTCAGTAATATCGCCTTGAATAACTTTAATTTCAGTATCTTTAATTTTCATCGTGGTTGAATAATCCGAAGAGGATTATCACTCTCCTATAATTTTAATCAATACCCGCTTTCGGCGTTTCCCATCAAACTCGCCGTAAAAAATCTGCTCCCATGGGCCAAAGTCAAGCTTGCCTGCGCTAACTCCTATCACAACCTCTCTGCCCATAATCGTACGCTTCAGATGCGCATCAGCGTTGTCCTCTCCTGTCAGATTATGTTTATACTTATCTTTACCAAAAGGAGCGAGCTTCTCAAGCCAGGCCCCAAAGTCCTCATGCAAGCCATCTTCATCATCGTTAATAAAAACACTTGAAGTAATATGCATGGCATTTACTAAACATAATCCTTCTTTAACTTGGCTCTTCTTAAGCGCTTGTTCAACCTTGTCGGTAATATTGATAAATTCATAGCGCCTGGAGGTGTTAAACCAAAGATATTCTGTGTACGTCTTCATAATAACTTCCTCGCTGCCTTCAAAGCATCCTGTCTGTTACGTATCCTGCCTATCGCCTGAAGCTCCTGCAGATGCAAAAGTATCCTGCCAACCTGCGGCCCAGGCTCTATATTAAGAGCTCGCATAACATCGTTTCCGTTTAGTATCGGGACAAGTGGCTTTTCTTTTGATTGCTTGATGCGTCCCTTTATTAAACTACTGCATATTCTTTCATGCTGCATGCGTGATTCATCAGTTGTAAGAGGTCCTCTGGTTGAACGCTGATCAGCCATAGAAAGAAGGATTACACTTATCCCCTCTTTGCCTGCATCACGGAAATATCTGAATTTAGCACGTTCGGAAACCACCCGGTTATCCGCTAAATATCCGGGCCTTAAATGTAAGAATACCATTTTACGCAACATCGCGACTTCGTCATTAGACAATTTTAGTTTCAAAGCAATTGCATTAGCAATCCTGCTGCCGGTAAGTTCATGCCCATGGAATATAATTCTCTTTTTCAGGCGCCGCAAAGATACAGGCTTGCCGATATCATGCAATAAAGCTCCGAGTTTCAAGAGCGCTCTCCTGGACCTGGTGCCGGAGATAACCTCATCCAGATAATCTGTTATGTCTTTATTCTTGGCAAATGACTTTATTATCAACTCCAGCTGCCTAACAGTCTCTAAGCTATGCTTAAAAATATCCAAATGATGATACGGCCCCTGTTTTAGCCCGCGCATAGGTGACAATTCCGGGAATAATACCCCTAAGATTCCGAGTTTATCCAGTTCTACCAGGCAATCATAAGCACGCGGTGTATCAAGCATCTTAAATAACTCATCACGTATGCGCTCCCACGAAACACCGGTTATTTGCTCTCTCTTTTCCTGAATAAGTTTTAACGTTCTTCTTTCTATTCGAAAACCCAACACGCAAGAAAAACTAAAAGCTCTCAATATCCTTAAAGGATCGTCATCAATTGTATCGTCAGCTATCAACCTGACAACCTTGTTTTTTAAATCATCCCGGGCCTCCGGGACAGATATCAAGCAAGAAAGCGGGCTTCTTTGCCTTAAAGCATCCTTAAGACTCAAAGCAAAACTGTTTATCGTAAAATCTCTCTTTAATAAATCGTCCTTTAAGGTCTTGCCGCGGAAATCCGTAAAATCAAAAGTATAGACACGGTCTTTTGTTTTCTTAACCACTCTGCCTGAACCGTTCTCTTTATCTAATACAACGAAACCTGCCTTCATATTTCTTGCCAGATTCCTGCTAAAACTAATTGCGTTATTCTTAAGGCAAAAATCTATATCGGGATTCGGCTTACTCCTGCCCAGCAACATATCACGCAGATACCCTCCAACGACGTAGAGTTCTTTTTTGTTAGAGTCAGCTGACTTCAAGACCGAATTAAGTATTTTTTTATCTTGATGGGGGAAAGAAGAGTTCATCAGAAAGAATCACTTATTATCATTAAATGACTGCGCCTGTTCTAGGATCTGATCGTCAACAAAAATAGGCGCGTGGGCCCTGACTGCCAGAGCTATGCTATCCGAAGGCCGAGCATCGATAACTTTTTCCTTGCCTGAGTTAGTCTTGATTACTAACTTGGCATGAAAAGTATTTTCTTCCAGCTTATCAATAATAATCTTATCTATATTTGCCTCTAAATCGGATATGGTCGCATGCAGTAAATCATGCGTAAGCGGCCTTGGAGGGTTAAAACCGCTTAATTTGAGTTTTATGGCTGAAGCCTCCGGCAAGCCAATTACAATCGGTAAAATCCTGGCGCCGTCTTTTTCTTTAAGCACAATCAGTTGGTCATGCCTTTTCTCATCTATCACAATCTTATTTAATTCCATCTCTACCATATAATTAATTCCTTGGTTGCTTACGGCCCTTCTTGTTTTTAGCCCTTGGTTTAAGAGCCGGTTTTTGAGTACCGATTATACCTTCAAGTTCCTTAATAAATTGACCGATATCTTTAAACTGGCGATAGACCGAAGCAAAACGCACATAAGCGACATCATCGATCTTCTTTAATTTCTCGATAACCAGCTCTCCTATATGCCTTGAGGTAATCTCGCGGTCTGATTTTCTCTGTATAGCATGCTCAATACTAGAGACCAGCTCCTCCATCTTCTCTACGCTAATAGGCCTTTTTTCACAGGCCTTCATAATCCCGGAAAGTATTTTTTTGCGGTCAAACGGCTCGCGGCGCCCGTCTTTTTTAACCACGATAAGCGATACTTCTTCAATGTATTCATATGTGGTAAAACGCTTACCGCATTTGACACATTCACGCCTCCTTCTTATTGCTGACCCCTGGGAAGTGGCGCGGGAATCTACTACGAAATCTTCCTTGTAACCGCAATTAGGACAACGCATATTTAGTAACTCGCCTGCCTGCCGGTGAGGCAGGTAACTAGTAATGAGATTTTGGTCTACTGACTATAGCTTACCGACCCTACGTACCTTTATCTTGGCCTTCTTCAGGAATTCCATTGCCATCTTATCAGGATATCCTGCGGCGATAATTATCTCCTTGATGCCGGCATTTATAAGCATCTTGGCGCAAATTATGCAAGGTTGGTTAGTCACATACAAAAAACTATCTTTGGTACTTATGCCATAGAGGGCAGCTTGCACCAAAACGTTCTGCTCAGCATGAAGCCCGCGGCATAGCTCATGCCTCTGTCCCGAAGGAATGTTTAATTTCTCGCGCATGCACCCGACTTCTAAACAATGGTCTAGGCCGGCAGGGGCGCCGTTATAACCGGTGGCTAATACACGCTTATCCTTTACAAGCACCGCACCGACTTTCCTGCGCAAACACGTGGCCCTTTTTGAAACAAGCCCGGCAACCTCTAAGAAATATTCATCCCAACTCGGACGTTTATGCGTAATCTTAGGCTTCTTCATCTTTTAAGTAGCTCCGGATATAGAGGAAATTTCTTAGTTAAAGATAACACCCGCCTTTTAATATCTTCTAATCTTTGAGGCGTATTTCTGTTTTCTATAGCCTCGTTAATAAAAGAGGCTATCAGGCGCATCTGCGGCTCTTTCATGCCTCTAGTTGTAACTGCAGGAGCGCCTAATCGGATGCCGCTGGTGACAGCCGGGGCTTTGGTATCAAAAGGTATTAGATTCTTATTAACCGTAATACCCGCGCATCCTAAAACATAAGAAGCATCCGCCCCTGTTATATATTTAGGATTTAAATCTACGAGCAACAAATGAGTATCAGTGCCACCTGAAACAATACGAAAACCAAACTTTGCCAGCGACTTGGATAATTCCGCTGAATTTTTCATTATCTGCCTCTGATAAGCCTTAAATCCGGGACTCATCGCTTCCTTGAAAGCCACCGCCTTAGCAGCTATTGTATGCATCAGTGGTCCACCCTGGATTCCGGGAAATATCCGCGTATCAAGCTTCTTGGCAAATTCTTTCTTCGAGAGAACAAACCCTCCTCTTGGTCCACGCAGCGTTTTATGCGTAGTAGATGCAACAAATTCGGCATACGGGACCGGGCTCGGATGCAGCCCTGCAGCAACAAGTCCGGCGATATGGGCCATATCAACAAATAAATACGCTCCCACTGCATCACAAATCTTGCGGAATGCCTTAAAATCTATTCTTCTAGGGTACGCAGAAGCTCCAGCGATAATCATCTTCGGCTTATGTTTCTTAGCCAATTTCATAATTTCGTCGTAGTCCAATGTCTCCGTCTTCTTATTAACGCCATACCCTATTACATTATAAAACTTTCCTGAAAAATTATGCGGATGCCCGTGGCTTAGGTGCCCGCCGCAAGCCAAATCCATAGCCAAAACCGTATCCTGGAGTTCAACAGCCGTAAAATAAACCGCCATATTAGCCTGGGTTCCGGAATGTGCCTGCACATTCACATGCTCTGCACCAAAAAGTTTTTTTGCGCGTTCGATTGCTAAACGCTCGGCCTCATCCACAAACTCACACCCCCCGTACCAGCGCCTGTGGGGGTAACCTTCGGCATACTTATTGGTCAGAACTGAACCCTGGGCCTCAAGAACAGCCAAAGAGGTAAAATTCTCCGAGGCTATAAGCTCCAGGTTCTCTTCCTGCCTTTTTATCTCATTTCTAATGGTATCATAAATCTCAGGGTCAATGTTCTTTAGATGTTTCACTTTTCTCTACTCCTTGATAATTCTTTTTCTATTTTTTTTATTTTATCAACGCGCCTTTTATGCCTGCCGCCTTCAAACTCCGTAGAAAGCCAAACATCGATTATCCTACGCGCTTTAGCTAAATCGACAAAAGCCGAGCCTAAGACTAGAATATTACTATCATTATGCTGTCTAGAAAGTTTTGCCGCTTCCGCGTTATAAGATAGCGCAGCCCGGACGCCTTTTAATTTATTGGCAACGATAGAATTACCTATGCCAGTTTTACATATCAGGATACCCCTAAGGGTAGCGTTACGCGAAACCTGCCTTGCCAAAACATAGGCATAATCCGGGTAATCACAACTATCTTTGGAGTAGGTTCCTAAATCCCTTACCCTAAAGCCTTTCTTCAAAAGATAGGTTTTTACTTTTTCTTTTAAATCAAATCCGGCATGATCTGAACCTATGCATAAATCTTTTTTTCCGTATTTCATCAGATTAACTCCGCTATTTTTTCTATGGCTTCCTTTATTGTTGCCAGTGTTTTAGCGTAGAACTCCGAGGGCCTGCCTATGGGGTCCTCGATATCCATATTATTATCATCTATTTTATTGCCTGCAGAAAAATCTTTAGAGACTGACATTATATCACGGTTTCTAACCGGGTTAGCAAATTCTTTTAGTAAAAACACCCTGCTCTTTATTTCAGGCGCCAGCTGTATTATCCTGTCTTCATGCACCTTCTCCATAACCAATATTAAATCCGACTTTCTTATCAAGGCCTCATTAAGGCCTTTTGAGCGATGGGCCAACACATCTATACCTTCTCTTTTGAGAATATCTACCGTCTCAGCACTTGCCCCCATACCGCTAGACATCATGGTCCCGGCTGATTCTACTTCAACATCAAACCTTTTCTTCTCTTTGAGTTTCTTCTCCAGTAAAGCCTTAGCCATTACCGAACGGCAGGAATTACCAGTACATACGAAAAGAACAACTTTCTTATTAGCTACGCTTAATATGTCATCTTTTTTTATCGCACCCTCTCTTAAAACCTGTGTCTTGCCGCTGGTGACATCTACAACCGAAGATTCAATGCCTAGACTTGCAGGTCCTGCGTCAATAGCAAAATCAACTAATCCATCCATATCCCTTATCGCCTCCGGGAAGTCGGCTGGAGCAGGTTTACCTGATACATTAGAAGAAGGGCAGGCTATCGGGACTTGTGCCAAAGCAACAACCCTAAGGGCAATCTCATTATCAGGCATACGCATACCTATGGTTTTCCCCAATCTTGAATTAAATACTATGGTTAAAGGCCCGGGCCAAAACTTATCTATCAGCTTATATGCGCAAACCGGTATATCACTGGCTAAGCCATTGACGCTCTCTTTTCTGTCTATAAGCAGAGAAAATGGTTTATCCTGCGGGCGCTTCTTGATTTCATATAACCTTTTTGCTGCACTTTTATCCGCCATGTTGGCTGCTATCCCATAAACTGTCTCCGTAGGTATTATAACCAATCCCCCCTTGGCCAAGATATCAGCTGCCTCCTTAAGACACTTGTCATCAGGGAAAATAGGATCTAATTTAACTACTTTGGTCTTACTCATGCCTTAATTCTTGTCTTCTTTATTTTTTCGCGCATAGATTTCTTATAGCTCAGGAGTTTAGAAGTAATTGCCTTATCTGATACAGCAAGTATCTCTAAAGCAAACAAAGCTGCATTCTTTGCCCCAGCCTTGCCGATAGCCATAGAGGCAACCGGTATACCCGAAGGCATCTGGACAGTAGATAATAACGAATCCATGCCTTTTAAACTGCTTGTTTCTATCGGGATCCCGATAACCGGCAGCACAGTATGAGCCGCAATAACACCTGCCAAAGCAGCTGATCCTCCGGCAGCGGCAATAAATACCCTTACCCCCCTGTTATTAGCAGTCTCCACATATTTAGCAAGTTCTTTGGGTGTGCGATGGGCAGATAAAACTTTAACCTCAAAGGCTGCCTTAAACTCTTTCAACAAATCAATCCCGCAGCGCACAGTTTCTAAATCAGAATCACTACCCATGATAATGCTGATCTTGTTCATAGCCCCTCCCTTTAAAACCCTAAACACTAAACCCTAAATCCCTGCCTACCGGCAGGCAGGCTAAACAAATCTAAAACTCAAAATCCAAATGCTCAAAACTAAATAATTTTATAGTTTTGTGTTTAAAATTTTGAGTTTGTTTAGAATTTAGGATTTTGCTGCTTGTTAAACAAGCAGCAAATTTAGGATTTATCATTATATTACAGCGCTTTATAACCAATATCTTTTCTATAATGCATTCCCTCGAAACTTATCTTCCTTACCGCTTCATAAGTCTTATCTATAGCTTCTTTAATGGTATCGCCTAAACCGGTGACACCCAAGACTCTCCCGCCATTAGTAACTATATCCCACTTACCGCCCTGTGTAACCATCTTAGTGCCGGCATGAAATACTATAATATCATGCATCTTCTCTACATCTTCGAGGCCGCTTATTAATTTACCTTTTGTATAATCTCCCGGATAACCTGCGGATGAACAAACTACGCAAACGCAAGGCCGCTTGTCCCATTCCAAAGCGCTGAAACGCGATAATTTTCCCTCGGCGACAGCCAACATCAACTCAATAAGATCAGTCCTTAGTCTCGGCAGAATCGCTTCTGTTTCGGGATCGCCAAAACGCACGTTAAACTCTAAGACTTTAGGCCCATCTTTTGTAATCATAATCCCAGCATATAAGATACCTTTATATTCTATCCCCTCTTTCAACAAACCTGCAATAATTCTATGCGCAACTGTCTTTAGGATCTGTTCGTATAATTTATCGGTTACTACCGGCGCAGGAGAATATGCACCCATCCCCCCGGTATTAGGCCCCTCGTCATTATCAAAAATGCGTTTGTGATCCTGCGATGAAACCAAAGGCACAACATGCCTGGAATCAGTAAGAAATAAGAGTGACGCCTCTTGACCTTGGAGGCAATCTTCAATAATCAGGCGCTCTCCTGCCTTACCAAAAGATTTATGCAGCATAACCGAATCCAGCGCCTGCATAGCTTCTTTAATAGTGGCAGCGACAAAAACGCCTTTGCCCTGCGCTAAACCATCGGCCTTAATTACACAGGGCGCACCCTTTACGGAAATATATTTCTTGGCTTCATCTAAATCAGAAAATACCCTAAAATCTGCAGTGGGCACGCCATAGCGGACCATCATCTGTTTGGCAAAAATCTTGCTTGCCTCCAGGTTAGCGGCTTTTTTATTGGGGCCGAATATTTTTAGCTTATGGCGTGAGAATTCATCAACAATACCTGCAGCTAATGGTGCCTCGGGCCCGACTACCGTCAGGTCTATTTTTTCTTTTCTGGCAAAATCCAATAACGAAACAATGTCATCTGCTTTTATATCAAGACACTCGGCATGCCGGGAAATCCCCGGATTCCCCGGTGCGCAAAATATTTTCTCTGCCAAAGGAGACTGCGCGATCTTCCATACCAACGCATGTTCTCTACCGCCTGAACCAATAACTAATATACGCATATATTTTTAAACTTAGTTTTATAGAACTACCTTAAATGCCGCTGTCGGATTTTCGAGCGAGTGTCGATTTTAGCCAATGGAGCTTGAGCATTTTTGGGAATCCGAACACGCAAACTGTTCGGACGCCGAGGATGTTCGAGCCCGTTCTGGCGCAAACGCGCCGACGGGCGAGTTCCGCAGGCGCCGAAAATGCGAAAGAGCATTGGCGGCCCGAAGGGCAAAATCGACGCCGAGCGAGAAAACTGACAGTAGCATTTAGAAACTATTTTGTTTCTTTCTTGTTCTCCATTTTTAACGGCAAAACCCCTGCCATCTCACTCACAATATTAACCAACTGCTGGTCAGAAGGAACGACTATTTTAGCATTTGCGGCCAATGACTTCTCTACTGCCTCTATCCTGCGCAGGACCTGTGCATTGCCGACAAAATACTTCTCTGCCGCTTCGTTAACCAACCTTATTGCCTCTGCTTCACCTTCAGCCTCTAATATGCGCGCCTGTTTAACGCCCTCGGCTTTCTTAATCTCTGCCCGTTTTTGCCCGTCTGCGGCAGTTTCAGTTGCGGTAGCAAAATCAACAGCAGCGATTTTCTCATTTTCGGCCTTAACAACCTTATTCATCGTCTCCTGAACATCCTTAGGAGGATCAATTTCTTTCAATTCAGTCCTGACAATCTCAATCCCCCAGCTTTTGGTTTCTTCGCAAAGCGTCTTATGTAGCTCTTCATTAATCTTACCGCGCTCGCTGTTAGCGGATTTTAAAGTCAATGTACCGATTATGTTCCTTAGTGTGGTCCTGGCCAGGTTAACTATCTGCCACTGATAATTATTAACATTATACTGAGAATTCTTTACGCTTTCCTCATCCGCTTTGACTTTAAAATAGACCTGGGCGTCAACCCTTGCATTCAAGTTATCGTTGGTAATAATCTCCTGCGGTTCGGCATCAACCATCTGTTCGGTTATATTAACCGAATATAAATGCTCAAATACCGGTATCACCCAATTAAAGCCGGGAGTGGCAAACCGGTTATATTTGCCTAATCGTTCAATCAAGCCTCTATGAGTCGGTCTGACAATTCTAATCCCGGCGATAAACACAATGACAGCAACAAATACCCCCCAATATAACAAATTAGCCATCTCTTGCCTCCTTCTCTGTTCTAACTGATCTCAACTAAACCTCTGCCCTTAACCGCTTCTCCTATTATCCAACCCTTAAGCTTAAAACGCATCAGGTATTTTATCATCTTAGCTGCAGAATCTTTTCTTACAACCAGAACCAATCCTACACCCATATTAAAAGTATGATACATTTCTTTATCGCTAATACTGCCCTCATCCTGAATAATCCGGAATATCCTTGGCACAGGCCAGCTGGATTTATCAATTCTTACATTTACCGCTACAGGCAAAATGCGTGCTATCTTATCATAGAATGCTCCGCCGGTGATATGAGCTATACCAGTAACCCCCAACCCGCCTGAACCGAGCGTAGTCGAGGGATAACCCGTAACCCGTAATAAAGACAAAACGGGTTTGACATAAATCCTTGTCGGCTTAAGCAATTCAGCGCAGTAGAGCTTTATCTTCTTATCCGAAAGGGCTTTTCTTACTAAGGAATAACCGTTAGAATGTGCTCCGTTTGATTCAAGACCTATTAATACATCGCCTGGTTTGATTCGGGAACCATCAATAATGTTATTTCTTTCAACTGCTCCCACACAAAAACCGGCAATATCATACTCTCCTTTACCATACATGCCGGGCATCTGCGCGGTTTCTCCTCCAATCAAGGAACAGCCGGAATCCAGGCATCCGGTATTAATACCCCTGACAATATCCAACAGGATATTAGTGCTTAAATTACTGTGAGCAATATAATCAAGGAAGAATAAAGGTTCGGCGCCGGTACACAAAATATCATTCACATTCATCGCTACCGCATCGATACCTACGGTATCATGCTTATTACATAGAGCGGCGATTTTAAGCTTTGTCCCTACTCCATCCGAAGATGATACTAATACCGGATTCTTATATTTGGTCTTATCCAGCGCAAAAAAACTTCCGAATCCGCCGATATCTTTTAAAACCTCAGTGCGGAATGACTTCCTTACTAAAGACTTTATATTCTTCTTAAAAGCATCTGCTTTATTTATATCTACCCCTGAACTTTTATAAGTTAGGCCTTTCATAAAAAGATGCCTCCTAATCTTGTTCTTTACCAGTCCAGCAGTATTTACACAAATTCTGCTCTGATAATCCTATAGCTTTAACCATATCGGATAATTTCTGGTATATCAATGTAGTCGCACCCAGATCTTTAGTAATCCAATCTACCATTTTTCTATACTTAGCTGAATCTTCATCAAGATATTCGCTGATATCTTTTATCTCCTTGCCTTCTATTGCCTTTATTGCCCTTCTAGCTACCAACTCCTGCATAGTACGCGTTGAATAGTTAAACTTACAGGGAAACATAAGCGGAGGACAGGCAATCCTTAGGTGTATTTCCTTAGCCCCACAATCAACAAGTTTTTGAATGGTATAATTCTTCAACTGCGTACCCCTGACTATGGAATCGTCGCAAAAGACTATGCGCTTACCGTTGATAATATCGGCTATCGGTATTAACTTCAGCCGCGCGATTAAATCGCGCTTCTCCTGGGTAGCCGGAGTATAACTCCTGTCAAAACCAGGAGTATATTTTACTAACGGCCTGCGGAAAGGCACCCCGGATTCCATAGAATAGCCTATGGCATGTGCCGTACCGGAATCAGGTATACCCGAAACCATATCTGCCTTTATCTTATCACATTTTGCCAGGCACGCTCCGCAACGCTCTCTGGCCATTTCAACATTTAACCCTTCATAAGAAGAAGCAGGAAAACCTGTGTAAATCCATAAAAATGAACAAATCTGATTACATTTCGAACCCTTAGTCTTCGACTTTGTCCCGTCTTTGTCTATAAGAACTATTTCTCCGGGCTGGATATATTTTTTTACTTTATAACCTAAATTATAAAAAGCCGATGACTCAGTCGTAACTGCCCAAGCGCCTGACTTTTCTCCTACGGTAAGCGGAGAATAACCAAGCCTGTCTCTGGCGGCATAAATCCCGTCTTTAGTGAGCAGCAGCAAAGAGCAAGACCCTTCAATCTGAGAAAACATACTCTCAATACCATCGGCTATATCTTTGCCTCTGATAATCAACTTGGCAATTAATTCCGGCAAGTTAACCGTACCGTCGGTAACCTCGCTGAATGACTGCCCTTCTTTATAAAGCTTCTCGGCAAGCTCTTCTGCATTCTCGACGAACCCGTTAACAACAATGGCAAAGGGGCCGAATTTAGAATGAATCAATATTGGCTGCTCGTCTTTTGCGCTGATTACCCCGATGCCGCATGATACGCGCATCTTCTGGTAATCTTCATGAAACTTTGCCTTAAACTGGCTGCCGCGGATATCATGTATCTTCCGTATAATTTCTCCCCCGGAAAGCACAGCCAAACCTGCAAACTGCGTCCCAAGATGAGAGTGATAATCTGTGCCATAAAATAAATCTTCGCCAAAATTATTACGCGCAGCCACTGCAAATATTCCGCTCATTTCTATCCTCCCCCAAGAAATTTATTAAAACATAAGGCTACAAATTCTTGCGCGCATACTCCACGCCGTTCTGAAATATCCTTAGCCCATCGCCTTGCGCTCTTTTAGCCAGAGATGTCCACTGCGGATTCTGGGTAAAATCAATGTGTCTTTCCGGATGCGGCATCAAACCAAGTATTCTGCCCGTATCATCGCAGATGCCCGCAATATTTTCTACCGAACCATTAGGATTATCCGGATAGACGCTCAAACGGTTATCGCTACTGCAATAACAAAAAACAATCTGTCCGTTTTTCTTTAATCTTTCCAAAACAGATTTATCTTTTGTAATGAATTTGCCCTCTCCATGCGCCACCGGCAAATAAATAACTTGCGGCAAATTCCTCGTCCATACACAATTTTGATTTTTCCTGCCTGCCGGCAGGCAGGGATTTTTTGATTTTTGGTTTCTTAGATACACCCACCTATCTTCAAACTTTCCTGAATCATTTATGATAAGGCTGACATCCTGCCTGAATGAATCGTTACCGGGTAAAATTCCGCTCTTGACTAAAATCTGAAAGCCATTACATATGCCTATGATAAGCTTGGCATCAGCTATAAAATCCCTTAAAGAATCGCCCAGTTTATATCGCAATTCATTCGCAAAAATCCTGCCCGCACCCAAATCGTCACCATAGGTAAAACCACCCGGCAAAGCAAGTATTTGATAAGACTTAAGCATATCTTTATCCGCAATGATTTTATTAATATGCACAAGCTCCGCAGCTGCCCCCGCCTTTTGAAAAGCAAAAGCGGTCTCTTTGTCGCAATTGGTTCCTGCGCTTCTTAATACACAAACCTTAGGCTTTTTCATAAAATTTCTTTATCGCCTCAACAACTTCTTCTGGTTTATCAACTATAACAAATATATCTAAATCATCCCGACTTATATTACCGTCCTTTAGAACCTTACTCTTAAACCAACTAATCAAGCCCTTCCAGTATTCCTTGCCCAAAAGTACAACCGGAAATTTCGCAATACGTTCAGTCTGTATAAGGTTTATTGACTCAAAAAATTCATCCAGCGTACCGTATCCTCCCGGCATAATTACAAATGCTTTAGCGTACTTTACAAAAGTAACCTTCCTGACAAAAAAATAATGAAAGTCAAGTAATATATCCACATATTTGTTTGCCTTTTGTTCATGCGGTATCTGTATATTAAGCCCTACTGACTTACCTTTTGCTCTTCTTGCCCCTTTATTAGCTGCTTCCATAAGCCCCGGTCCGCTTCCGGTTATAACCGCATAACCTTCCTTAGCCAATAAATAAGCAGTTTTCTCCGTAAGCTTATAATACCTGCTGCCGGGTTTTGTGCGGCTTGAACCGAATATAGAAACAGCATCACCCAAATCCGATAAAACCTCAAAGGCCTCAACAAATTCCGACATAATCCTGAATACCCTCCAGGGATCTTCATTTGTAAAGTCATCTTTCGGGATTATTTCGGTTTTCAGGTATTTTTTCACCCCGCCCTTCCTTTCAGCATTATTATCACCAATCATCCAGGAAGGGCGGGGTTCATCCCCGAGCTTCCTTTCAGCATTATTATACTGCCTACCACCTCAACGGCTTCTGCCATGCTTCTTTTAATTCACTAATGTCTGCACCAACGCAAAGTTTGCCGTCAAGCCCATACACCTTAAATTTACTGCTATTATTAACGCAACCGATTAAACCAAATGGTATCCCGCGAAGCGTACGTTCAAATAATCTCTGATTTCTTTTCTCAACCTCAACAACGAATCTTGAATTTGACTCGGAAAACAACATAAAATCATTTCTTAGGTTATGATTCTTGATTCTTGAATTTTGAATTTTATACGGGACTTCCGAGATAAACAAATCCGCACCAAGCCCACCGGAGAAACTCATCTCAGCCGCTGCTACGCCAAGCCCGCCATCAGAACAATCATGCATAGACCTGATTAATCCGGAATCCGTTGCCTTATTTAAGGCGTTAAAAATATTCTTTGCATATTTAGGATATACTTTCGGAACAGAGTTACCAGTACAGGAATAGAGATCATAATAATGCGAACCGCCCATCTCATCATAGGTACAGCCGACCGTATATATTAAATTCCCCGGCTCTTTAAGATACATAGACACGCATTTACGCACATCTTTCATTACGGCAATTGCTGAAATTAATAATGTCCCCGGGATAGAAATCGACTTACCTTTAACGGTAAACTCATTGTATAGGCTGTCCTTACCCGATATAAAAGGCACGCCTAATGCCTTCGCCGTATCATAACATCCGTAAGAAGCACGCACTAAAGAACCTAGCCTGTCCGGCTTATCGGGATTGCCCCAACAAAAGTTATCCAATATAGCCACTTCATCCAAAGAGCATCCTGATGCTACAATCTGCCTTAGCGCTTCATCAATGCAGGAAGCAGCCATCCAATAAGGGTCTATCAGGCCGTAACGAAAATTTATTCCGCAGGAAAGTGCAATACCTTTCCAAGAGCCAGGAAGCGGGCGGCTGATGCTGGCATCAGACGGGCCATCGTTACAGGCTCCGGCAAGCGGCTTTAAAACCGAAGCTCCTTGAACCTCATGGTCATACTGGCGAATAATCCATTCTTTAGAACAGATATCATAATGAGAAAGCAGCCGCATAAGATCTTTTGTATTATCTTTAAGACATTTTATATCCGGCTCTTTGTGGCGGCTCATTACAAAAACTGCCTTTTTCTCAATCTGCGGAATGCCCTGATGCAAGAATTTCATATCTAAATCACAAATTAAGCTTGAATCATAATAAAGCTTAAGCCTTTTTGTTGCGGTAAACTCTCCTATTGCCGTAGCCTCAACCCCTTCAGAATCAAAGATATCTTTTAACTCCGCAAATTTATCTTTAGGCACAGAAAGCACCATTCTCTCCTGTGATTCCGAAATCCAAATTTCCATATAAGAAAGCCCCGAATATTTAAGCGGAACTCTCTCCAGGTGGACTTCAACCCCCAAATCTTCTCCCATCTCACCTACGGCGCTTGAAAGCCCGCCCGCGCCGCAATCAGTTATAGCGCTATATAGATTCTTATCCCTAGCCTGCAGTATAGCATCGGTCATCTTCTTCTCTTGGATAGGATTGCCTATCTGCACGGCCCCCGATGAGATAGTTTCTGATTCATGGGTCAGCTCTCCTGAAGAAAAAGTTGCCCCATGTATACCGTCTCTGCCGGTTAACCCTCCTACCACAACCACATAATCACCTGTCCTAGGATGCTTAAAAGATTTATCTTTGGGCATGATACCAACGGTACCGCAATAGACTAAAGGATTACCCACAAATCTTTCGTGAAATAAAACAGCTCCGTTGACAGTAGGAATACCCATTTTATTTCCGTAATCGCGCACACCTGAAACCACACCCTTCATCACACGTTTAGGATGTAAGGTGCCCGCGGGAAGCCTACTAAAGGGATACTCCGGAGAAGCAAAACAAAATACATCGGTGTTAAGAATCGGCTTGGCCCCGAGCCCGGTTCCAAGCGGATCTCTTATAACTCCCCCGACACCGGTATTGGCCCCGCCGAACGGCTCAAGCGCAGAAGGATGATTGTGGGTTTCTACCTTAAAACAAATGTTATGTTTGTCATCAAAGCGTATTACTCCGGAATTATCTTTAAAAACGGACACACACCACGGCTTATTCAGCTCTTTGGTAACTTTCATTATGGTGGATTTTAATAAATTATCTATCCTTTTAGTTTTGGTTTTTGGATTTTGGGTTTTGGATTTGTTTCGGATTTCGGATTTCGGATTTCGGATTTGTTCGCGATATCTTATCTTGCCCCTAAATGTCTTATGATAACAATGCTCGCTCCACGTCTGGGCGATAGTTTCTAATTCGCAATCCGTGGGATTACGCTTAAGTGCTTTAAAATACCGCTTTATCTGACGCATTTCTTCCAGATTAAGGAAAAGCTGTCCCTGCTTACTAATCTTTTTTAATTTATCATCCGAACTGCCGAGCAAATCCACTGTAACCAGGTTAAATTTATAACCTGGATCCTGCACAGGATGAATTAAGCGGGCTGAATCTTGCGGCCTGACGATATGCTGGATTAACTTATTATAAAGCAGCTTCTCTGAAATAGTTTTTAATTGATGCTCATTCAATCTGCCATGGATAACGTATTTTTTCGCGGTCTTGACCGAAGATACGCCTTCTATGCCTAAATCACTTATTGCCTTTAAAGTCGAGGCTTCAACTGGATCCATCACTCCCGGGTTATAGGCAATTTCAATAATATGTTCAGTAGACTTCTTTGCTAAACTAGAGAACTGTTTATTTATAGAATAATCCTGTGATATTTTATCGGTGAGTATTTCGCTGCAGATCTTATCGGCTTGCTCTTGAGAAATGCTGCCCTCTATAACATAGACCTGTATAAATTCAACGCCGCGGACAGAACCTATCCCCAGGTCAAATATATCTTTCTTGACTCCGGACCCTACGGCGTCAAAAATACCTTTTTTATCTTTAACTTCTATGCGATAAAGCATTTTATATTATTGAGAATTAGGGAAGGAAATACTAAAGCCCGAGCCGCTTAAAGATTTTTCCTATGTTACGTAAATAATAATCAAGATCAAAAATGCTGTCTAGCTCTTTCTTGGTAAAATACCTATTCGCTTCTTTATCGGCAAGCAAGTTATCCTTAAAGTCTGTCCCGTCTTTCCATGTCTTCATTGCACATCGCTGCACAACATCATAAGCCTGCGGACGCCTCAATCCTTTATACATAAGAGACAATAAAACCCTTTGAGAGAATATCAATCCGTGCGTGCGTGCAAGATTAGCCAGCATATTATCCGGATAAACTTTCAAGCCTTCTATAACTTCAATCATTTTGTTAAGCATGTAATCCAGTGCTAGAGTCGAATCGGGTATAATTACGCGCTCAACCGAAGAATGCGATATATCTCTCTCGTGCCAAAGTGCCACATTTTCCATAGCAGCAACTGCGTTTGAACGCAAAAGCCGGCTCAAGCCGCATATACGTTCGCATATCACAGGATTTCTTTTGTGCGGCATGGCCGATGAACCTTTCTGTCCCTTACCAAAAGGCTCCTCTGCCTCCAAAACTTCGGTTCTCTGTAAATGTCTTATCTCAGTAGCAAATTTTTCTAATGACGAACCGACAATGGCAATCCGGCACATCAAAACAGCATAAATATCTCTCTGTATTATCTGGGTAGAGATTTTTGCAGGCTGCAATTTAAGTTTTCTGCACACATACTCCTCAACCCAGGGATCAATATTAGAATACGTACCCACTGCCCCTGATATTTTACCGGTTGAGATTTCTTTTTTAGCTAACTGAAGCCGGTTAAGGTTGCGCCTGGTCTCGTCATACCAAAGAGCAAGTTTTAACCCGAAAGTAGTCGGCTCTGCATGTACGCCATGGGTACGGCCTATACAAACCATATCCTTATATTTTGTCGCCTTCTTGGCTAAAGCCTTAAGAAGTTTTTCTGCGTCATCGATAAGGATGTCACATGCTTCAACAAGCTGGACACCTAAAGTAGTATCCAAGACATCTGATGAAGTAAGGCCCATATGCAAATATTTAGCATCCTGACCTATATAGCCGGAAACATTCTGCACAAATGCTACCACATCATGCTGGGTTTTTTCTTCTATTTTCTTAATCTCTGATAAATTAAACTTTGCTTTTTTCTTTATGCGCTGAACCGCTGAAGAAGGGATAACGCCTTTTTTGGCAAGAGCTTCTAAACTAAGTATCTCTATGGACAGCATGGTTTTAAATTTAAAATCTTCCTGCCATATATAATTCATCTTGGGTAGGCTGTATCTTTCAATCATAGTATCCTCCGAAGTAAATAATTATAGCATAACTGCTTTTAATAAGAAAGAAAAAACTCTTTATCATAAAAGGTTACACGCTGGACTTTTTAGCACAAAAAAACTCGGCTCTTTTATAAAAAGCCGAGTAAGGCTCAACCTCGGCCTCGTGGTGAGCGAGGCCAAAGGCCGAGTCGAACCATTGCGGGGGCCCGATTTGAACGGACGGCCTTCAGGTTATGCTTACTACTGCAGCTTTCGCTGCCCCAGAGTTATTTTGAATAGGACTTAAAAAGTTAACCCTGGGTTTGTAGTCTGGACTATACCTTGATCCTTACAGGACCCCTGCCATCTAGTCTCTACACCTTCTCCAACAGAACATCGAAGATTGGCTCGGTATTACTTCCGGTTTTATCCGAGAGCTTCACCGAATTTGACAGGTTATCCTCCAGCCGTTGCCGGCTAGGGAGCCCATTATCCCGCCCTTGCACGCAAGGACGGGACATTGAGCCTGACGAGCTACCAGACTGCTCCACCCCGCGATATTAACTATCATAGTGGAATTCCAAACCTACCGAGGAACTCCATCTTGCGAAATTAAACAAAAAACTTATTTCCAGATATAGCAAATATTATATCAGAATATAGAAATACTACAAACAATATTTTATTACCTTTTCTTCTCTTCAGGAACTATCTTTACCGGGACCTCTCCTTTACGCACGACACCAAGCCTTTCCCTGGCAATCTTCTCCTGATAAAGCGGATCCGTCTCCACCCGTTTAATCTCCTGATCTAAAAGAGCATTCTCTATATGAAGCTGCTTAATCTTGGTTTCCAGCTCCCGGTTCTTATCTTTTAACTCCTGCAGCTTAGTATAGCCGGGCAAAAAAATAACCAATAGAAACAAAGCAACGCCAAAAATCCAGAACGTTTTTTTTATAACCATTTATTTTCTGGTTTTACCGGCATATATTGCCTTCGAGCCAAGCTGTTCTTCTATCCTTAAAAGCTCGTTATATTTACAGATTCTATCGGTACGCGAAAGCGAGCCTGTCTTAATCTGGCCGCAGCCGCTGGAAACAGCTAAATGCGCTATCGTCACGTCCTCGGTCTCTCCGGAACGATGAGAAATAATAGAATTGTATTTATTATTTTTGGCCATATTAATCGCCTCGATAGTCTCGGTCAAAGAACCAATCTGGTTAACTTTAATTAATATAGCATTGCCTATTTTCTCATCTATGCCCTTTTGGAATATCTTGGGGTTAGTCACAAATATATCGTCGCCTACCAGTTGCAGCTTACTACCAAGCTCCTTCGTCATCTGTTTCCAGCCGGACCAATCATGCTCGGAGAGTCCGTCTTCGATGGAGATAATAGGATATTTGCTGAGCCATTTTTCATAAATGGCAATCAGGTCACCTGAATTCTTCTTGGAATTCTCAAAATCATAAACTCCGTCCTTACAAAAAGAACTAGAGGCACAATCTAAAGCCAGAGCGATATCCTTACCCGGTTTATATCCGGATTTTTCAATGGCCTGGATTATCAAGGCAAGCGCTTCTTCGTTGGAATCAAGGCTCGGGGCAAAACCACCTTCATCCCCTACTGCCGTATTAAGCCCTTTGGATTTTAGAATAGACTTGAGGTTATGGAATACCTCTGCGGCATATCTTAACGCCTCGCGAAATGTAGGGGCGCCTACAGGCATAATCATGAATTCCTGGATATCCAGATTATTATCGGCATGTAAACCGCCATTTAAAATATTCATCAGGGGCACAGGCAGCATGTTCGCATCAGCCCCCCCTAAATATCTGTACAACGGTTCTTTATTATCTAAAGCAGCTGCTTTTGCCACCGCCATAGATACTCCTAATATCGCATTAGCTCCAAGGTTAGACTTATTCTCTGTGCCATCTAATTTAATAAGTAGCTCGTCTATTTTTTTATAATCAGGAGCTAAACCCTTTATTTTTGAAGCAATTATGTTATTAACATTATTAACGGCTTTAAGTACGCCCTTACCCATATATCTTGTTTTATCGCCGTCTCTTAATTCCAAAGCTTCATTATCTCCAGTGGATGCTCCAGAAGGCACGGCCGCACGGCCCAGAATACCACTATCCAATATCACATCGACTTCAACCGTAGGGTTACCGCGTGAATCCAGTATCTCTCTTGCTAAGACTCTCTCTATTTTTGACATCTCGTCCTCCTTAAATTTGGTAGGTTAAAATTTTATCACAACTCCGAACATAGTCAAGTAATAAAACCGTTTTGCCAAATATAATTGACTTTTTGTTAGGATGTGCTATCCTCTTTTCTATAGGAGGAACTATGAATACAAGTAAATTCAGGATATTCTTTAAGCTTTATTGGCTAAGAATCCTCATCATAACGATACTCTCCATCCTCGGAATCTCTCTTATCTTTGCATTAATCGCCAGCATAAAATCATGGGTAAACATGGAGTCTTTCTACAAGGAACAGATGAAAGCCAGCATAGGCTTCCAGCTCTATCTTACCCTTATCACAGCTTTGTTATGGGGCGCTATATATACCCATATGTGGTACTGGATGATGTTCAAAGGCGGTGGCTTTAGAGAATTTTCCAAACTACAGACCAAAGCCGTCAAAGGCGAAGACATAGGTATCAAATGGCAAGATGTTATAGGTATGGAGGAAGCAAAACGCGAAGCATGGGAAGCAGTTGAACTCATAAGGGAAAGATCGCGCGTCAAAACCATGGGCGGACAGATTATCAAGGGTATTTTATTAATCGGCCCTCCTGGCGTAGGCAAGACTTACCTTGCCAAAGCAATCGCAACCGAATGCGATATGCCCTTTCTTTCGGTTGTGGGAAGTGAACTCGAAGGCATCATCGTAGGTTTAGGCGCACAGAAAATACGTAAATTATTCAAATCAGCGCGCGATATGGCTGCTTTAAAAGGCGGATGCGTGATTTTCATCGATGAGGTTGACTCCGTGGCCCGCCCGCGTTCGCGCACTTTCGGATTCGGAGGCGGAGAAAGCTACAACATGGCAGTAAACCAGCTCCTGGCGGAAATGGATGGCTTAAGGCAGAAAGATTTAAACATTGTCATCATTGCCGCAACTAACGTGACCGAAGAAGACCTTGACTCTGCACTGATGCGCGCAGGAAGATTTGACAGAAAAATATACATAGGCCTGCCGAGCTTAAAAGACAGAGAAAGCTTATTTAAATATTACCTTAATAAAGTTGCTTACAGCCGCTCGGAAGTAAAAATAGACCGCCTGGCCCGTCTAAGCGTAGGTAACTCCCCTGCCGATATAGCGAATATGGTTAAAGAAGGCTCTCTTATCGCTGCCAGGAAAAAGGCGCCTTTAATAACTATGTCGGAGCTCGAAGAGGCGCGCGAAAAAATATCATTAGGTATAAAACTAAACATAAAAATGAGCGATAAGGATAAGAATATCGCTGCCTATCATGAAGCAGGGCACGTTATTGTTACCTACCTATTAGTACCGACTAAAGACGTATTTAAGGCAAGTATCGTACCGAGAAGGACATCCGGAGGGTCAACCTGGATGGTCAAGAAAGAAGAATCTTATATACCTGATAAAGAAGATTTATTAAGCGAAATAAAGATTTTGCTCAGCGGTTATGCTGCTGAGAAAATTAAGTTCGGCATCACATCAAGCGGGGTGCATGACGACCTCAGGCGCGCCAATGAATTAGCCGATAAAATGGTTTCCATATGGGGTATGGGTACATCCGGTGCAACTGCTGTCTCTGACATCAACAAATGGTCTCCCACCCAAAGCCAGATAGCCGAAAAAGATAAAGATGAAATAATAACCAAGTGCTTCAATGAGGTGCATGAATTATTAAGAAAAGAACTGCCAATATTAGAAAAAATGGCTCAAGACCTTCTCCAAAAAGAAGACCTCGATTATGACGCTATAGAAAATATATTCTCCGAATTCGGCAAAACTAGGCTGATGGAGAAAAAAGAATCCAAAGAAGAAAAAGCTATCGGCTGGGATGATGTTATAGGCATGGAAGAAGCTAAAGAAGAAGCAACCGAAATCGTCAAGCTAATTAAAGACCGCGCGCAACTTAATCGGATAGGTGGAAGAATTATCCGAGGGCTGCTTATGTTCGGACCTCCCGGCTGCGGAAAAACCTACCTTGCATCAGCTATGGCTAATGAAGCATCCTTACCCTTTCTAGTTAAAACCGGATCTGAATTTGTGGAGATGTACGTCGGAGTAGGCGCCAGCCGTATACGCCACCTCTTTCAGGAAGCGCGGGAGTTGGCACTTTCAAAAGGCGGATGCATAATATTTATTGACGAAATAGATGCTCTTGGCGGTAAACGCGGCGAAACCAATTCAGGAGGTGCGCAAGAATACAACCAGACATTAAATCAGCTTCTGGCGGAAATGGACGGATTAAAAGAAAAAGACGACCAGTATAACATAGTCGTTATCGGTGCCACAAATATGAAAGAGGAATTTATGGACCCGGCACTTTTAAGAGCAGGGAGATTCGACAGGAAAATCTATGTTGACCTCCCCGGGCTAGAAGAAAGAACTAAACTCTTTGATTACTACTTAAAAAAAGTAAAATACAACCCTGATGAAATTAACAGCCACAAGTTAGCCGGAGTTACCTCCGGTTGGAGCCCGGCTGATATCGCTAATCTTACCCGCGAAGGAGCGCTGATTACTATACGCAATAAAAAAGAAGTTATGGGAATAAAAGAAATTGAAGAAGCCAGAGAACGAATTGAGCTCGGCCTAAAAAGAAGGATAAAACTAAGCCCCGAAGAAAATAAAGCTACGGCTTACCACGAAGCAGGGCATGCTATCGCCGGACATTTCTTTGCCCCCTGGATAGAGCAATATAAACTATCGATTATCCCGCGCAAACGCACGCTTGGCGTCTCCTGGGCGAATTTAAAAGGCGAAACCGAATCGCTGAATAAAAATCAAATACTCGGCCTGATAAAAAGGTCTCTCGGCGGATATGTCGCCGAGAAATTAAAATGCCCATCCACGACAAACGGAGTGACAATTGATTTCGAACATGCGCTCAAGAATGCTTATAGCATGGTCTGGGCTTACGGGATGGGTGCTTCAGGATATATAGGTAATTTCTATTCGCTTATGGAAAAAACGCAGCAGTCCATAATTTCCGAGGAGATGAAAGCAAAATTAGATAAAGATGTCCAGGAAATAATGCACCAATGCTTGAAGGAAACCGAAGAGCTCTTTAAAAAACATGACGCATTGTTAGAAACCCTCGCCAAGAAGCTACTTGAGAAAGAAGAACTAAACTATGACGAGATCGCAACAATATTTAAAGAATGTTCAAAGTAAAGATCTCCTTTATTATATTATTCTTACTTAGCCTAATATCCGCGGGATGCCAACCTAAACCTCAATCGGTTAAACATACCTACTCTAAAGAAACAGTAGCCAATGATATCATCGAATTATGCAGGCGCGAATATAAAAGGGAGCCTAAAGTCTGGCTCATCAATGATACGGTCTGGGTATATATCCCGTTTGAAAGCCTTATAGATAAGAATATGGAGCCGACCAAGGAGGTCAGCGATACTTTAAATGATATAGTCCTGGCTTCCAGCAGGGTTGTGCTAAGCATGAATCCGCGCCCGAAATTCCTGGTAATCGCTGCTTCTGATATCAAAGAATACGGCATAGACTACCTGACCATAAGTTATATACCCGACCTTATAAAATACCGGCTCGATGCTATCTCAAGGGACGAATTCTTACGCAGGCACATAACCAGAATCAAAGAAAGCTTTGATGCCATGTCGGATGCTGAAGGCAAGCACCTTGAAAAGACAGATATAAAGTTGGAGGATTTTATGTCTGAACAGATGGCATCACGCATAAACTTAAAATTTGCAGAAGATCCGCTACTGAAGGACCATTTTAAAGTAAATAAGGTATCCGTGAGGTTTAAAGATGAGGCGTTTGAAATTACTGTAGACATACAACAACTTACTCAACCGAAAGCCCCTGTAGATATCCAAGAGGAAATCGCTAAAGTTGTCTCAAGCGTAGTGCGGGCTTACAATTTCAGTAATTTTGCGCTTGCCCAGATTGAAAATGTTGCCACCGGAGAAAAAACTGTACTTAGCAGCCGCAGGCTAAGAGAATCCGCTAATTAATCTTAACCTTCCTCCCCTTTATCTTGATTCTGCCATTAATAAACAGATTGATTGCCTGCGGATAAAGCCTGTGTTCTATCTTATGGATTCTTCTCTCCAGAGAAGCTAGAGTATCGTTATTTCTGACCTGGATACCTTCCTGCAAAATAATCGGACCATGATCCATTTTCTCATCTACAAAATGCACGGTTACCCCTGTAACCTTGATGCCATAATCAAAAGCATCCTTTATGGCATGTGCGCCTTTAAATGAAGGTAATAATGCAGGGTGAATATTGATAATTTTATTTCTATATGCGTTAATTAATTTATGCCCGAGCATGCGCATGAAACCAGCCATAACGACCAAACCAATCTTATTCGCCTTTAAACAAGCTATAATAGCATCCTCAAAACTGTCCCTATCAGAAAAATCATCTCTCCTAAGCAAAACGTAATTTATCTTTAACTTTTTAGCTTTTTTCAATACGCCTGCGAGCGGCTGGTCGCAAACTAAAATCTTAAGACAAGCCTTAATCCTGCCCGCTTTTACCTGCTTTGCTATAGCTTCAAAATTAGAGCCCCTTCCAGAGGCAAAAACAGCAATATTAATCATTTTGTGTTGTCCCATACGCCCTTCTCTTTAATGGCTATAGCCCTTGTAGGGCAGACTTTAAAACATTCTCCCACATTACTACAAATATTATAATCGATTACGGCCAAATTGTTAACTATCTTTATTGCCCCTTTAGGACAGCTCTTTTCACATTTATGGCAAGCGATACAGCCAACAGAACAAACCTGCATAACATTTTTACCCATCTCAAGAGATTTGCACCGGACCGCGTAATATTTTCCGGACTCAACAAGGCTGAATAGTTTCTTCGGGCACGCCGCCACACACCTGCCGCAGGCAACACACTTTTGTTCATCGACTACAGGCAAATCATCTTCATTCATCTTAATAGCACCGAAAGGACACGCCTTAACGCAAGTACCAAATCCAACACAACCATACTCACAGCCTTTTGGACCGCCCGAAATTAAACTCGCAGCCACGCAATCTTTAAGCCCGCGATAAACAAACTTGTCTTTAGCCCTTTTATTACCACCATAACAATGCAAAACTGCTACGGTTTTAATCTTTTCCTGAAGCTTTAAACCAAGAATCTCGGCAATCTCCCCCCTAGTTTCCTGGGTCATTACAACGCACTTCTCAATGCTACAGCTACCATGAATCAGGCCTTCAGCAAACCCCATACATCCAGGCATGCCGCAAGCACCACAATTTGCCCCTGGGAGCTTAGCCAAGATTTTCTCAAAGCGCGGGTCAGCTTTGACGCAGAATTTCTTACTGGCAAAAGCAAGTCCGACGCCAAACAATATACCTAATCCAGATAAAGCAATAATCGGCTGTATAATATTCATCATTTAAAATTTAAATCCGTTAAATCCCATAAATGCAAGGCTCATAAGCGAAGCGACCATAAAAGCTATCGGGATCCCGCGCATGTATTTTGGGACATCCGATAATTCCAAGCGCTCCCTTATGCCTGACATAAGCAATAACGCTAACAGAAAACCTACCCCCGCAAAAAATGCCTGAAAAGTAGCATAAGCAAAACTATAAGGCACTGCTTTATCTTGTATAAAAAAGATATTAATATTTAAAATCGTAACTCCAAGGACAGCACAATTGGTAGTAATCAACGGCAAATAAATACCCATGCTCCTGTACAAGGTAGGAGAATATTTACGTATTACCATTTCAATAAATTGCACGAACGCAGCGATAACAAGGATAAAACTTATAGTACGCAGATAGCCTATATTAAAAGGAACAAGGATATAATTATATAAAGCCCAAGTTATTACCGAAGAACAGGTCATAACAAATATCACTGCCAACCCCATAGAAACAGCGGGCTTTGTTTCTTTCGAGACACCCAAGAAAGGACACAACCCAAGAAATTTGGAAAGAATAAAATTCTGCACAAAAACCATATTTATTGCTATAGCTATAATCTTGCCTATTTCCATATTAATGACCGCATCCGCCCTTTCTATCCACATTCTTACCCTTAAGCAAGTTGACAAAAGCAATGAGCAACCCTAATGTAAGCAGCGCTCCGGGAGAAAGTATAAATACCGTTATCGGTTCAAATCCATGCAAAACCTTAAAACCTAAGATACTACCCGAACCTAATAACTCACGCACAAACGCTATCGCACTTAATCCTAACGTAAAACCTATACCCATGCCTAAGCCATCAGCTAGAGACGGCATAATCGGGTTTTTGGAAGCAAATGCTTCGGCCCTGGCCAAAATAATACAATTTACCACAATTAACGGAACAAAAATGCCTAAGGCCTGATCCAGCTGCGGGAGATACGCCTTCATCATCAACTCGCAGATAGTTACAAAAGTAGCGATGATAACGATGAACGCCGGCAGACGTATCTTATCCGGTATGAAATTTCTGACTGCAGAGATTATCCCGTTTGAACCCACCAAGACAAAAGTAGCTGCAGCCCCCATGCCAAGAGCGTTAATTAAGGAAGTGGACACCGCCAGTGTCGGACATAATCCTAATATCATACAAAATGTAGGATTTTCTAAGGTAATGCCTTTGGTAAATTCTCTAATGAGTTTTTTCATAATCTTAGTAACTAGTAAGCTCGTAACTAGTAACTCGTAATTCTAAAAAATTCTCTATTTTCTAATTACTCGTTATCTACCTGCCGGCAGGCAGGCGAGTTACGGATGTACTAGTTACGTATTTTTGTGCCGTAAATACGCGGCTTCACATACCGGTCAATTAACGGCACAAAGGCATTCATAATCAGTATAGAATATGAGACACCCTCAGGATATCCTCCGAAACGCCGGATGATAAAAGTAACCAATCCACATGCCGCACCGAATATCAACTGGCCGTTACCGGTCAGAGGCGTAGTTACGTAGTCTGTAGCCATAAAGAATGCACCTAAGATAAGTCCTCCGGATAGTATGCTGAATAAGAAATCGCCCTTAAACATACCTTCGCTACCGAAGACATAACTTAAGAGGCCTACAGTCAGAATAAAGCTAAGCGGCGTCTGCCACCAAATATACTGTTTCCATAATAAATATATCGCACCGATAAGCAGGGCTAAAATACAAACTTCCCCTAAGCATCCGCCGCGATTACCAATAAATAAATCCCAATATGACAGATGCATCCCTGATAAACCGGCTAATCCCCCCTCCTTAAATACCGTAAGAGGCGTGGCTTGAGTTACCGCATCTACACTTAACGGCCTGCTAAAATGAGTCATATATGCCGGCCAGGAAGCCATAAGAAAAGCCCTTGCGGCTAAAGCCGGATTAAAAATATTTCTTCCCAATCCGCCGAAAAGCTGTTTAACTACAAAAATAGCAAAGAAACCTCCGATAAGCGGCATCCATAGCGGAACGGTTGAAGATAAGTTATACGCAAGCAACAGTCCTGTCAGGGCTGCGGATCCGTCTTTGATAGTTATTTCCTTATGCATGAGTTTTTGGATAAGAGCTTCGCTGATAACGCAGCTGGCTACGGATACTGCTATAACTTTTAAGGCTGATAAACCGAAGAAAACTACCCCAGCGATACCCGAAGGCAAAAGTGCGAAAAATACCGACCACATTATCTTTGGGGTTGTCTCGTGACTGGTTATATGCGGAGAAGGACCGACAATTAATTTATCTGACATCTTTAACTTCCTTGCTAAGTTCGGGCGTCAACTCCGAAATCTTATCTTTTATACTGCTTATTACGGCGCGCGAAGAAATTGTCGCTCCGGTTATAGCCTGTACAGAGTTTAGAGAGCTTGTGTTCTTACCCTTAAACTGCCCGGTAAAATCCTGCTCTGCAACCCTGCTGCCTAATCCGGGAGTTTCATTCAATGATAAAACTTTAATTGCGCTGATATCAAGATTCAGGTCCAGGCCAACCAAAGTCTCAATATCAGAAGAATAACCTTTACCGGATGCCTTAATGGCAAAACCCTGCAGATGCCCGGAGCTGTCATAAACAAGATAATAATCAAGTTTATCGGCGCTAATATGCGCCTTAAAATTAGCCGCCTGCGGGAATACTGCTTCTAAAGCAGCTTTCTCCTCTTTTTCATTTTGCAACTTTATCTGCGGCTGCGTAAAACCGTTGACTACCGCCAGCAAAGCGCTTGAGATAATACAAATAACTCCCAGAACTGCTCCAAATTTAACGGGTTCTTTCATTTATTCACCATCATTTTTGCATATTTTATCGCCTGTACAAGGTTAATCTTTTGCGGACAGACATAATTACAGCTGCCGCATTCAATACAATCCAAACATCCTTCTAGGCGCGCCTGCTGCCAGTTCCTGCTGCTCGATGACAAAGCAATACTGCAAGGCATCAGCCCAACGGGGCAATTCTGCACGCAGCGGCTACAACGTATGCAAGAATTTATCTGGCGCAAGTCCTTTATAGCGCCCTTTAGAAGTAACAAAGCATTCGTACTCTTGATAACCGGCGCATCCAAACTAAACTGAGCCACTCCCATCATCGGACCGCCAGAAATCACCGTAGCCGCTTCGCTCTTAAGCGGCGAACAGAATTCGACTAGCTCTTTAAAAGGCGTGCCTATACGCACCAACAGATTCTTCGGGTTACTTAAACAATCTCCGGTTACGGTAACTACCCTTTCATATAAAGGTTTCGCCAAATAAACTGCTTCATATATAGCAAAAATCGTGGCTACATTCTGCACAACCACACCTATGTCAAACGGCAGTTTACCACTGGGTACTTCTTTGTCTAAAACACTCTTGATGAGCTGTTTTTCTCCCCCTTGCGGGTATACACTGGTAAGGACTTTTACCTCATACCCCTTGCCACTTACCCCAGCCCTGAATTTATCTATTGCCTCCGGTTTGTTGTTTTCTATAGCAATATAAACCTTCCCCACCCCCAGGCATCTTGCAACTAACTCCACCCCCCTGATTATCTCCTGTGTCTTCTCGACCATCAAACGGTCATCCGATGTTATATAAGGCTCACACTCTGCCCCATTGATAATCAGCGTATCTACCGGCTTGGCGGGATTAAGTTTTATATGTGTCGGGAAAGACGCTCCGCCCATCCCCACAATACCTGCTTCAAAAACAATGTTTCTTATCTCCTGGGGAGTTATCTTGTCTATCTGTTCCTGCGATTTTACAGCCTTATGGATTTCTGATTTATCCTGCCCATCACTTTCGATAATTATTGCTTTGGCTCTACCCAGCACTGGATGCGGACGGTCTTCTATCGCTAAGACTCTCCCCGAAACAGATGAATGAACCAGAGCAAAAACATGGGCTTGGGCAGAAGCAATCCTCTGTCCTGTGCTGACATAATCTCCGACTTTTACCTCTATATCAGAACAAGGTTTTCCTAGATGCTGAATGATAGGTATGTAAACCTTGGCAGGCAATGCCAGTTTCTGAATTGGGTTGTGTTCGGTAAGAACTTTATTCTCTGCTAATTTAACCATGACATCTTCCTGGAATATATAAAACTTATGAGTCCAATCAGGCTAAAAACTACCCCCACGCTCATAAGGACTGCCGCGTGAGAAAATCTCTCAGCGAAGAAACTGCCCAAGAACATAAACAACATGAAGCCGGAATGCATAGCAATCTCGATAGAACTAAAGGTTTTGCCCATCATTGAAGTATCGCTTGCATGATGTACTATAGTGTTTGAGGCTATCATAATCGGAGCGACAAATAACCCTAAGAGGAAAGATAAAACTGCTGCAACAATAAAATACGGATAGCTCTCTAATACAGATGAAAACACAACCAACATTATACCGCTGGTAATTAAAGATAAGAATATTATTTTATAGTGCGATAACCTCTGTCCAAATCTGCCGTAAATAAGCGAACCTAAGAAAAGCCCAAGCCCCAGAAACATTATTAAGAACCCTAAATCCAGGGTCACGGAATTTAATGTCTGCCGTATAAATACAATCCCGACTACATAAATAGAGCCTCCTGCGGCACCGAGTAAAAACATAATCAGGCCTGTAAAACGCACCGCTTTCTGCCTGATAAAATAAACCAAACCCTCTCTTACCTCCTGTATAACCGATTTTTTGATTGCTTCAACGATCTGTCCTGCCATTTCTTTTATCTTAAGATGCCTTTCCCTGCCGGGAACCTTAATAAGAAAAATAAGGGTTGCAGAGACAAAGAAACTTAAGGCATCCATATAGAACCCGCCTGCGGAACCCATATATTCTACGATCAGGCCGCCGATGGCAAAACCGGCGATAGCAGCAATCATGCCCGTTATATTCACCAGAGAGTTCCCTATAAGCAGGTCTTCTTTAGAAACTATCTCGGGGATAATAGACATTTTTGCCGGGACAAAGAATCTGCCTATAGAAAATGTCAGAAATATCAACAGATATATAAGCCCAAGGGCATCTTTAGACATTAAAAACAAAGGAATAAACAGGACCAAAGCCGACCTTAAGAAATCCGATATAAACATGGTATTACGCCTGTTCCATCTGTCAACATAGACCCCGGCAACAGGCCCGATGAGAAACACAGGAAGTATAGTAAAAGAAAGTAGTTTGGCTAATTGGATACTGGAGCCTGGGGCATCGGTTGGGATAAAACCAATCAAGGCCATCTGGCCGAAACGATCGCCAAGCTGAGAAATAATTTGCCCCAGCCAAAGCAAAAAGAAATTACGGTTCCTCAGGATCTCGGTAAATTTTGACATAAAAGACAGAAACAAAGCCGATGAGAGGGATCGAACCTCCGACCCGCGCTTTACGAAAGCGCTGCTCTACCAACTGAGCTACATCGGCAGGAATATTACGCAGCCTACCAAAGCTATAAACTCTAAAGAATAAAAGAGTTAAGCCGCAATTCAATACAGCTAATAAATTATATCAACTTTTAAGTAATAGTCAATGCAACTCTATGCTCGTCCGGAGGCCGATTGATAAAGCCGATTCCTTAAGGGATTATGTAAAAAATGGTTGACAAACCACCAAAAAGTGATATAATTTTTAACAAATCAGCAAGGTTTTAAAAGGAGTTACCTATTTTTTGCAAGGATTTAACATACCGTAAAGCAATGAAATATAAGGAATTACTTTGCTTTACGGTTTTTTATTAATTCCGCCCAAAGCGGAATGCAACGCCCCGGATAACCCGGGGATTCATTTGAGGAGGTGAAATAGTAACAAATGGCAAAAGGTAAAGTGAAATGGTTCAGTAATCAAAAAGGCTACGGTTTTATCACGGGTGAAGACGGCAAAGACGTATTTGTCCATCACACCGCAATCAAAGGCGAAGGCTACAAAACCTTGGAAGAAGGACAAGAAGTAGAATTTGACGTAACCCAGGGACCTAAAGGAGACCAAGCTACCAACGTAAGCAAGTTAGGTAAATAGGCTCCTAAAAATAAAAAAAATAACCCCCCGTACTGATAACTCAATGCGGGGGGTTTTTATATCTTACGCAATTATTCCTTTACGAATTTACCTCCAACCCAAACCCAAGAATCCCAGGCAGGCATGAATGTCGAAGTATTATTAAGCTTGGAAGCTTTACCGACCCTAATCTTAGGTATAGTCTGAAAATCTGTATCTAATCCGTATTCGCTGGTAGCGGAGAAAATCTTATATAATTTGTTATTTTTCAATTGGTAAACTACGATGTTCTCTTTTTTATCCGGACCGTCAAAATGTACCACCAGCTTCTTAAATCCATCGTAATCAAAATCTACTAGTTCTAGCTTTATGATTTTTCCGGGAATCACCAGGCTATCTATAATGTCTTTTGTCTTGTTTCTTTCTTTCACCGATAAAACAAACACGCCTTCGCTCGAGTATTTATCTTCTATCTCGACAATCTTCTTTTTACTATCAGCACCTAAATCAGCGTTATAAGACTGAATGTTCTTGTTATTTTCTTTAGCATAAACAACGCCCACAGAACCAAAAGATAACAACAATAATAAGACTGCAAGAAAAATCCTCATATCGCCTCCTTGTTATTTAATAATTATACCATCTAAATTAAAAACTGCAAAAACAAAAAAAGAGCAACTTTTTAAGCTGCTCTTTTTTCTACATGGTGCCAAGATCCCTCGTTTCACTCGGGATCGGCACTGACATACAAAAATATGGTGCCGAGGGAGGGATATTATACCTCCCTCGTACAAGTAGTTAATATAGCATAGGTTAGAATTGATGTCTATCATTTTTGAGACTTTAGATGGACGATAAATCGTCCTGCTTTTTGGCTCCTAATGTGAATCTTTCCTTGAATATCCTGGCTTTGTAGTCTTCGGCCAAGTGCTTATACTTGTTCATGGTCTCGGCGTCAGCCCAACCGCCTAACTCCTGAATTACATCTAGAGGCACGCCACGCTCAGTCATAAGCGAGGCCCAAGAATGCCTAGTTTTGTGAAGTTTTTTAACCGGCAGTTCGGCTGCCTTACAGATTTTCTGGAACTCCTGACGGATCTTATCTTGGCCAAGGATCTTAGTGACCGAATTTACGAAAACCCACCTTTCGTTCTTCTTAGGCAATTCCTTTAATATAGGTAACAATTCCGGATGAATCGGTATCGTCCGCATTTCTTTGTCTTTAGGCTCAAAAAACAGCTTTTCGTTGATATGTTTTGGCTTGATGTAAATGCATCCACGCTCTAAGTCTAAATCCTGCCAAGTTAAGTACCTCAACTCATTCCTACGCATGCCGGTATAAAAAAGAGTCGCAAAGATAGCGTGCCAGTTTATTTTCTTACAGAACTGCTTGGAAACCTCCAGTATCTTTAATACCTCTTCATCGCTATAGAAGAAACCATCCTGGCTAGGCACAGACAAGAGGCTGGTATTCTTCACCGGGTTTTCAATATGCAAGTTTTTCTCTTTGATTAGCAGATTAAATAAGTTACTTAAGGTGTCCCTTTCAAAGTTAATGGTCACCGGGCTTATCCCATTTTTAAGCCGGTAATTCATAAATTCGCTAAAATGCCTAGTTTCCAGTTCGTCAAGATAGTTTAACGAAGGGTATTTTTCTACGATAAACTGCTTGAAGTTATTGATGATTTCCTTAAAGCGCTGTAAGCTATTCGGCTTAACTCTACCTTCCTTAATTTCGTAATAGGCCTCAATAGCCTGCTTCAACGTAACCCGGTAAGTAGGATACGGGCTATTTTTGCTCTTTAGCTGCTTAATATAATCCGCATAGGCGAATTTGGCTTCCTCTATAGTTTCGCCTAGCCTAATCCAGGGGCGTGAGCCATCTGGATTAGTTATCCGCATTACATAATACCTTCCCCTCTTTTTGGGGAATTTCGGTAAACCTCTACTCATAATAATTTAGTATTAGCCACTGTTCCCGCCAGCCTTGAGTTCTCCCAGTTTTCCAAATCTTTTTCCCTGAATAACAGCTTTCCTCTGGGTTTAATATGCGGGATATGCTGAATCGAAGTCCACTCATAAAGCGTATGGATGGAAATTCCGTATCTTTCGCAAACGTCTTTAGGCTCTAAGAAAGTTTTCGTCATCTTTCTTGCCTCCTGGTTTTCTGTAGTTTATTTAGTGAAAGTATTCACCGTGATTTTATTCACATTATAGACAAAAGAATGCTGGTTGTCAAGAAAAAAGTGAATATTTTCACCTTGACTTTTTTCACATTATTGCTATTATATACCCATGAAGAACATAGGTGCACTATTGCGGGCTAAAAGGAAAGAGGCTGGCTTTACTGCGGAACTATTGGCGCAGATGGCGGGTGTTGATAGGACGTATATTACAAAAATTGAAAAACACAACAAGCTTCCTACTTTGGCAATAATGCGGGTTATCTGCGATAAGTTATATGATGCTGAAGATTTATTCAGAGATTACCTTAAAATAAAATATCCTGCCCAGTATGAAAAACTAGAAAAAGAAAAGGCAACCCGTGAAATTGGATACCTAGGCCGTGAGTTTAACGAAATAAAAAAAGCGGTTGAAAAGATTAACAAAGCGGGAATAACCCCTAAAGAATTGAGTAACTTGAAGAAACGAATATTCTTTTTTGGAAATGATGTGAATAGATCGGTAACTAGATTGCAGTATTATATGGATGAATTACGGAAAATGAAAAAGATTGCATCCAAACTTAAAAAATAGCCTCTTAAGTAGAATAAGATTCCTTACATACCACTTGGTAATCCAGACAAATATCCAAGGAAAAACAAGGTATCTCTCAAAGTGAGTCCCGAAAGCAAGCTTCTAACTTTCGGGACTCTTACCGGATGTTGGCACCGGTTTCAGGCAGGATGGGGTAACCCGCCCTATTTTATTCTCTCATTCATATCCAACAGCAGCTTAATCATCACTGAGGCAGTCAAAAATACGAAAAAATAGAACGCGCCGACTATCAGGGTAACCACGCCCATCCATGGCGGCGTATCAGGCTGGCCTATGCCGGAAAAGATTATCAACGAGCTAATTACGCCTAACCCCGCGGCTGTCCAAGCTACGACTTTGAAAATCGTCACTGCCACACGCAATACCTTGTAATTTCCGTTCATCTTCTTCCTCCCTCTTCTTGCTTTAGAGCTTGCTAAGCAGCATCCGCTCAGTCCGATCTACGGAATTAAGATTCTGCATACTGAGCCCGGTTTCCCTTACCGGCCTTATGGCAGGCAAGTCTTTAGCCAGCACTATTGAGCCCTCCTCCAGGGAATTATCCGTGCTTAATTGAAGCTGATTCTTAGCGTACATTAAAGGCTGCCGCTCATCCTGCGGAATGAATAAGTCGCAGGTAAACATAACCCCAGAGGCGTCCTGCGCCTGCGGTTCTGCATAGGTCCTGACTGTCCGGATATTCCTAAAGTCTACGCCACCGCTAAAGTAGTGCCTGGTTACGGCATAAAATGGTCCTGATAAATAGTCGTTTTCAACAAACGAATACTCTCCTTCTTTTAAGGACTTAAGGTAATCTTGGTAAACCTGCTTAGGAGCATAGGTATCGCTTGCTTCTATGCCTACTAGGGCATTATAGCTGGCCTGCCTTAATAAGGGCTCGGTTGAAGGGCTGAACTTCTCTTTATACCACGCTGCCAGGATTAAGGCATTATACGCCTCCCTTAAATCCGCATAGCCGTAGGATTCGTTTACTTTTCTGTTTAACTCAGGCAGAATCATCTCCTGCATAAGCTTAGAGGTAAAATTATCCATTTCTTCTTCTCTTTTGTCTTTTACCTTAGCTTTTCTGGAAAGATACGCCGGCTCAAGGCAGACTTTGAGTTTGGCTTTGATAATGGAGAATTGATTTCTCTCTTCGTAGACCGTTACTTCATCCGGAACAATCCAAAGCCGGGTGGACACCGAGATTTTATCCATCACGCCCAATTCCTGGGCTTTCTTATAGATACGCTGCCAGAATTCCCGGCCGGTTTTAGAGTTCTGCGGATTGGTCAGTTTCGCAGCATCTTCTTTTAACCTCAAATCGGCCTTAAGCATAACCCTGCCAAAGTCGGTCTCGCCTAAAATAGAGTCAACAATCCTGTTTGGCTCATCAGGATTGAGGTTAACCCAGAATACCTCTTGAGATAAGCCTAGGCTCACAAAAAAATACTCTAAATTATTCTGCACGGCTTTTCTAGCATCCAGGATCGGTTCAAAGTTACCGGGTTTTCTGCCCCGGATAACAAACCTTAAGTGATTAACCTTTCCTTGGCTGTCTACAACCAGCGAGCTAAAGACTGTCGAGCTTACCTCTGGCTCTTTTACATCTTCGCTAAAGGCAAAGGAAGCAGTAAGAAAAAACCCTAAAATAATCAGGAAAAGTATTTTCTTCATTACGCCATACCTTCCAGTTCTTTATTGGCTTTATCCAGCTCTTCTAAGTACTGGGTATCTACCTTAGTTTTTTCAATGGGCTTAAAGATTATTTCCTTGATTTTTCCTTCATCATCCAGCTCGATATTGCCTTTCTCATCGGTTTTGGCTGCGATATATTCTTTTACCTCAGCCGGTAAGGAAGCATAGAATTTCGGCTCTTTGGCCAAGACAGCTACAATTAAGCCTAAGCTGGAAAGGGTTTGGGTTTCCTCGCCGCGCCGCACCAGCACATCCACCTTTTTGCCCCAGTACCTCACGTTATCCTCAAAGATAATTCTTACGGAGCCTGCGATTAGATAGGGTTCTAATGTCTTGATTAAATAATCTTCGGGTATATCTGGGATTGCTACCATCTTCTTAAGCAGATCTTCAGTAAGACCTAAAACCTTGATGATTTTCTGCTTATTTAACCGGGGATTAATATTAATTAACCTCACACGCAGGTTCTTAGGGATCTGCTTTTTCTCCTGAGCCTGGTATAAAGAGGCAAGCGCCTCTGTAAAGCCTAATCCTTTTAGCTGAGGCGCGCCCTTTGAAGTATCAATTAAGGTATCCACATCCACTTCCAAAGTTAGACCGCTGTAGGCTTGGCTTAAGCTGTTTATCGCATAAATAGCATTCCGGCTTAAGCCCATATTCCCGCTTTGATTAACAGTAAAGAACGTTTTAGCAAAAGGATCCAGCTGTGCCTGAGGAATACTTTCCGGCGTGGGAGAAACAGAAGGAATAAAATTAGGAGTAGTGGTTGAAGCCATTTGCCCCTGCTGTAGAGAACCAAGGGCTTCTTCGATATTATCTAAATCAGCTAAAACAATATTTTCAAAATATTCCGGCCTTAAACCTTGCTGGATTAAGCCCGGATGCAGCTCGTTTCTTGCCCTGGCATGATAGAGAAGCGAACCTGCGCCGCCGTAATCCAAGGCAATGACTTTTCTGCCTGCCTCCAAGGCAGCAATAGCCTCATGTAGTGTGCCTCCCCTACCGTTTAAGATGATAACCACATCGGCAACTTTTCCCATGCCGATCCGGCGCTCAAACATATCCCGGCCAAAGTGAACGGTTTCTACCTTTCGCGGACCAAAAGCACTATATTCGTAATCCGCATCCATATCCTCAGGCAGAAGCGCAAAGAATCTGTCATCTTTACCTTGAGATTCCTCAAGCGCTCCCCTGTAGACATCTACCCCGACGCCGGCAACGCCGCCCGTAAACACAAAACCGCCTTCACCGACAAATCTTCTGAGTCTTCTGCCTAATTCCATTCCTATTTTTTGGGAATATCCTCTTGCCGGAATAGTTGCGCCGATTACACCTATCCTTATGCCTGGATACTGTTCTCTTATGCCCTGCGCTGCAGAATCAAAATCATAAGGCTTTAATACGCGCCTTACAGGCCGTACAGTAAGTGCCGGCGTTTTTTCTCGAGGCTTTGCTGATTGCGCAGAAACATTTGGCTGGGGTTCTTCTTTAAAATCTTCTTCGTTTTCCGGCCGGTCAGACGCAAATATCCTGTTCCTAAAAATCAAAACCGTGGCAATTATCCCTGCCAAACAACCCACTATAAAACTGGTAAAAGGATCCGTATTTTCCAATACGCCGCTTCCTCCCGCTGCCAGAAACGGCAGGAAGTTGAAAGAATTCAGTTTTACCAGTTCCGGCTTGGCTTGAGGTTTTGGAGTTTCCGCCGGGCTGCTGGACAGAGAATTTATAAATTCAGCCAAAAGCTGATTGCTACCCTGCCAGCCGCCCTGCGGATAAAAGCTGATTCCTCCTCTTAGATAATGCAGGAACGGCCTTCCGCCTACAGAAAACACCCTGGCGCTCTTAAGCATCATATCGCGGTCATCGCCGTCTTCCTCAAAGCTGTTGCCTAAGATTAAAACTTCTCCCGGCTTAGGTTCAAAACCAAACCTGTCTTTGCATACGGTTGTTAAATGGTATTTAACCGCGATAGACTTGTCTACTCCCTTTATGGTCATGCGTATTGAGGTACGGCCTATCTCTTTTAAGACAATCGGAAGCTGCTCGCGCCCCAAGGCAGCCTGCAGACGCTTACGGATCTCCCGGCGCAGGAATCCCCTTTCCTTTAACCGGATAATTATCTGGCTTCCGGCATCAATAAGCCTGGCAGGGCCGGCGACAACCTGACCTTTCTTATTCTTAGCTTCCCTATCCAGGCCGTATTCCTTGAATATGGAATCTATGGCTTTACGCCAAGACTGCATCTGGCGCTCAGCAAGCTCGCTGCCTGCGGTATTATAAAGCGGCTGGGGCAAAGTATTGCCGTGCTTATCAAAACCGTAGGCCTGGCTGCCGGTAGCTGCGTAAATAGTCAGATTGGAAAGCAATGCCTTGTTCTGCGCCGGAACCTGGCTTAAAAGGTATCTCTCTACCTCTTTGTAGCTTTGCGTAGTCACAATAGCTACCTGTACGCCTAAGCCTAAAAGATAAAGCAGTTTTTCCATTACCGGCTTGGGTACTTCTTCCAGGGTATTCGCCAAGGTGCCGTCTAAATCTGAGACAACTGCTTTGTACGGAAGATTTACCAAGTCATTAGGCTTAGCGGGAATTTTAAGCCTTTGCTGATAAATTCCTTTAATGCGCCCGTATTCCCTGCGGACATTCTCGTTAAGCGCATCGGATAAGCTTACGCCTGTCGCATCCACATTAAAGATTAATCTTTGGATATGCGAGGTATCGTCAAAATAAGCCGGCAGATGATGCATCTTTTTGCCTTTAGTAATCCAGCTGCGCATGAATACCGGAACGTCTTCATCCAGCATGGCGGAATTGACAAAAATCATTGCCGGCTGCACCACGTCATCTGCGGAAATAGCTCTTACCCTGCGCACTTCCTGGCGGTCCTCCCTGATTACCAACTCCAAGCCGCCGGGATTCCAAAAACCTACGTCATATAGATACCGCCTGGTTTTAACTGTTGGATCAAAAAGCCGCAGCAGGCGGCGGCGAAGCGTCTTGTAATCGCCTTTTTTCATTAAATCTCGGATAAAATGCCCGCTGGTTTTGACATTGCGCTTAAACATCTGCTCCTGGCCTCTTGAGACAATATCATTTACGGCAATGATTAAATTACGGTATCCTACATAGGCGTCAGGATAACGGCCGGACTTTCTGTCCTTGGGCCTGGCTAAGAGATGCTGCGTGCCGTCCACCACGATAATCACCGGCTGCTCGTTTAAGATGCGGTCATAAAGATTGGCGCTGAAAAGGTCCGGCTTTACCAGAGTAGGATGCTCGTGGGATTCGCTGGAGCCGATTCTGGCGTAGTGCACCTCAATGCCGTCTTTGGCTAAATCCCTTAATAATGGGCTGACTGCAAACCTGCCGTAGCTTAAGTTCGGCACCACCCAGACGGCTCTTCCCATCTTATCCGCCTGCCTCTTGACTTGTAAGATAAACTCTCTTAAACGATAGGCTTCGTAGGCTGCGAATTTAACCTCGGCTTTTTCCCTGCCGTCAACACTGGCATGCTTAGCGCCGTTGTTAAAATTCTTCAATATCTCCAGATATTCGGCATAGCTGTATCTATGGGTCTGTTTTAAGGTCCTGTCTACCAGTTCCCGGAAAGTCGTATACTCTAAATTAACATGCAGCTCATTCTTAGGATTAAAGGCGACATCGCCTGTCTTAAATTTCCTTCTGATTTCCTGCCAAGTCAGTACGGCAGAATCAATTTTCGCCTTTGTACCCTGTTTAATTAATTCGGCCAGTAAATATCTTGTCGGCTCAAAACCTGCCAAACAGAGTTCCTGCAGGGCATATATCCCAAGTTTAAAATCGCTTAAATCCTTAGTTAAATTTACAACCTCGGGAAGCATTTTGGCTAAGGCAAAGGTGGGATTCCTACCGGATTTAAGCAGATTAATTCCTAAAAGCATTGCCTCATTTAATTCATCAATACTTCGTGTATTTCTTTCCACTTGGGGCATAATATTTTTTAAAAGCTCATGATAATCGTAGTGCTTATCCTGCAAAGTCAAAGCAAATCTCTCGGCAAGATTTAAGCTGTTTGCAAATTGTTTTTCATCCCCGGCCTTTGCAGAAATCGCAGGCAGGCAGTATTTAAACACATGGCGCGGATTAATCTTGGCTTTTCTGAGGCGCGCTGCTGCATTATTTATCTCCTGAATGCGTTTATCCTGAATGCCCTTGGATAGAACCGGCAGCATATTTATAAAGAGCTGGTATGGCTCGATGCTTTGGATTTTCTTCCAGCTGACATGGCGGGATATCTCCCTGAATAGAAATATGCGCTCTTTTCTTTCCAAGAAACTCACCGCTCTTATTATTTCCCTGTAAAGGCGGCCGGTCTTATAAAGCTTAATTGCGGAAACCGTACTTACGAAGATAAAGGCTAAACCCAAAGTAGCTATGCCTGCATAAAGAAGCGGCATCTTGGAAGCATCATATAGGCCTTCCAAGGACGCGCCGAAACTCTGCCAGAGATCAGGCAGGCTTAAGGAGCCGATGAACGCAGACAATGGCGAACTTACTGTAGTACTGCCAGCCCTGTGTATAATCTCTCCCAAGAGCTGGTCTGTGCCGCGCCAGCCATGATGCGGATAATCTTCTACGCCTGCGGGAAGGCCTTTTTCTTTTCCTACGGAAACAACCCGCGCGCCTGCTGTTACCATCGGCTGATCGCTTCCAGCCTGGGCGAACCTGTCTCCTACAATAAGCAACTTTGATAAATCTACCGGGCGGTTAAGCCGCGAAGGAAAAACCTGACCTAAGAAATTATCCTTGGCGCTGCCTTTATCCGCGCCCTTTAACACAACATGTATGGTAGATGTGCCTGAATATTCAGTCTGAAAAGGTAGGTTATTTGCGGCGATCAATTGGACTAAAGTCGTATTTACCAGATCGCGTTTGTCTTTATGTTTATCCAAATGGATGCTTAGCTGCGCGCCGCGGTCAATTACTTTGACTGAGCCGTTAAGGGTGCCCAGCGCCTGGTTAATGAGATTTCGGATTAAAGCGCACTGCTCGCCAGTAACATCTGTTTGGGACCTGTCGCTGACAAGGATAGGATTGGCTTTGCCGTCAAAATTATAAAGCTGTACACCCCGGTTGGCATAAAGGAATAAGTTACCTAAGTGCTGCTTTTTATCGACATCTACCCTGTCTAGTATATGCTCTCTTACTTCATCAAGACTCTGTGAGGTAACTATCCCGATAATTACACCTGATGAAAGAAGATAAATAAGCTTATCCAGCAAAGCCTTGTCTATGTCTTTTAGGGTATCAGTAAGCGTGCCGTCTAAATCAAAGAGCATGGCTTCGTAGGTGTTGCGCACAGCCTCCGGTGTCGGTTCTTTATATTCAACCTGGGGAAGCTTTCCTTTGTAAAAACCTTTGAGCTGCTGGGAGGCCCTGGTAGTCTCAAATTCCAAGGCATGCGTTAGATAGAGACCTCTTCCGTTGACAGCCAAGGCGTTCTGCTGGATCTGCCCCCGGTCGTCAAAGAAAGCCGGCTCATGCGTTCCTTCAAGGCCGGACCATTTCTTGATATCCTTAGGGATATCCTCATCCAATAGCGGCGAATTAATAAAGATAAGCGCGGGAGAATCCAAATGCTCAGGGTCAAACGGGGTAACATTCTGCACCTCTTGGCGCGCTTCCCGGATTACCAGCTGCAGGCCGCCGGGATTCCAAAACTCTAAGCGATACAAAGGTACATCCTGCCCAGAGTCAGAAGCCAGTGTTTTGAGCTTTGAAACAAGCGTATTATAATCCGAGGAATTCTGTCTTAACTGGTTTAAGAAATCAGTGCTTATTCTTACCCGGTCATGGAACGCATCGGCATTTCCTCCGGATAAAACATCGTCTACCGCCACGATTAGATTGCGGTATCCTACATAGGCGTCAGGATAGCGTGAAGACTTTCTTTCGTTGGGCCGGGCCAAAAGATGTTTGGTGCCGTCAACAGCAATGATTACTGGACGTTCCCGCAAAATCCTTTGGTACACATCATCAGTGAAAAGTCCCTGTTTGACTAACTGCGGATTGTTATGGCATTCGGTTGAGCCGACCTTGGCGTAATGTATCTCAATGCCAAGCCTGGCTAACTCATCTAAAATTGGGCTGACGGCAAACTTCCCATAACTTAAATTAGGCACGACCCAAACCGGCCTGCCGAGTTTGTCTGCTTTTTGTTTTACCGCAATAATGAACTCAAGCAAACGGTAGGCTTCATAAACTGCCAAGCGTATTTCGCCGGCTTCCTGATTGCCCAAACTGGAAGCGGATCCGGTCGAAGAATGGAACCCTTTGATAAATTCTTTATAGTCTTTATAAGAAGTTGATAAAGACACTTGGGGCGCGAGAGCGCGGTAGGTATTGTATTCTAAGTCTACATGGAGAGGGTTATTGGGGTCGAAACGGACTGCGCCGGACTTGAAATCCGAAAGCAGTTTTTTCCACTGCGCGATCTGCTCTGAGGCCTGACTTTGCGAGGTGGTTTTTTGCAGTGTTTCGATTAAAAGCCGGGTGGGATGAAGCCCGCCTAGAACCAGCTGGCGGATAATTCCCAGCCGCTCAACTTTTACATTAGCGTCTTTTGCTCCCTTAAAAGCATCTGGAACCACTGCGGTTAACAGCTCGCTAAGGGCCTGCTTGTTCTGTGAAACCGAGCCCTTAATAAACCCGCAGACCGCTTCAAAAACAGCCAAGCTGTCTATCAGCTTGCCCAGATTATTTGCTTCGAGGTTAACAGTCCTTATATCAACATTGTACAGCTTAAGACCGGCTGCCAAACTTTCCAGCAGCGCAAGCCCTTTATCAAACTCAGCTTCATCTTTGGCTATTCTGGACACTAAAGGCACGCCGTGCTCAAGGATATACTGCGAATTAAACCCTGACTTGTTTAATTTATCCAGGAAAAGGGCGAGTTTTTCAATCTGCTTAATCTTGCTGGTTTTGGATATGCTGGGGAGATTTCTGGCGATAAGGCCAGCCGGATCATACATGCCGTAGCTTTCTCTGTAGGCAAGAGAAACTGCTATTCTTTTTAAAGTCAGACGCTCCCTAAAAGTAGTTGACCCGGCATAAGCTAGAAGCCTTTTGTATACCTTATTCACCTGGTGGTTTAAATTGACAAGCGTAATGGCGAGGATAACGCTACCTATGCCCAGCAGCACAGAAAGCCAGATATACGTATTGGCCAAGTATGACAGAAGATAAGCCGGGACTTTTTCTTTCCAGGGCTTGTCCTGGTTGAAGTCCCTTAAGGCCTGGGCAGCGCTATGGTGTTTCTCATAAGAAAAGAGGCTGCTCCTTGCCTCCTCTTCGGAGAGGAACATTGTACCTTTGGTTTCGGGATATAAACTCTCCAGGATCTGCCGAGCCGCATCGCGGGCGGCAATACTCTCAGATTGAAAAACAGGCTCGATTTTATTTTTGGGGACTTTTCTTTCGACAAGTTCATTAACGGCGATGAGGCGTATTTCCTCATCGGGATGCGGGAGGCACTCAATAAAAAAGTCAATGGGATTGACACCCATAATAAGGTCTGAAGATACATAATTGGGACATTTTCTAAGCGCCTGCATTGCGGTTTTAGCCAATGCAACATTCTGGGAGCCGTCTGGCTCTTGGTAACGCACGACCCAGACTAGTTTTTCTGTTACGGCTCCCGTCAATGCGTGGTCTTTTTTGGAAAGCGCGTCAATAACCAAGGCCAGCTGGGCGGGTTTATCCCGGTAATTCTCCGGTGTAAACGGTTCCAATAGAATCCATCTGGAAGAACTATAAGAACCCTGGCAAAGCTCGTCTAATTTATTTATCGCTGCGGAATTTATATCAGGATAATAGTTCCCCCCTGATGAAGGCTCTATAACTATACGTGCCAAAGCCTTAAGAAAATTTTCCCCTATACTTAAATTAGGTTTCTCTAGCACATCGCTGCTTAACGCATTGATAACCGTAAGAAGAGCCGCCGGATTATTCTGGTAATTCTCTGATGTAAATAATTCAGCTAATGTGAGCCTGCCGCCATAATAGCTTGAGAGGATTGAAACCGCTTTTTTGATAACATCCGGATGTACTGAGCGGTCGGCATTGCTGTATAAAAGAACCTGTTTGGTTTTCTCAGTAAGATTATCGTCCCTGTTGGAAACTATCTGGTCTAAAATCTGAATGACTTTCTGCGGGTTTTCCTGGTACATTCCCAGAGTAATCGGTTCTGCTGCCGCAGGCGCAGGGGCAGGAGTAGTAATCACTTTTGTTTTCGGCGGAGGTGGCGGCACAGGAGGATGCGGAATCGGCTTTGAAACCTCTAAAGGTGCCAGTTCAACCATCTCCACCTTGCCTGATCCCGGCTTAAGAGGAATTTTCTCAAGCAACGCCTTTGCTTTCCTCACTGCGATTTGCCGGAAATCGTGTCCGCTGCCTAAAGCTACAACCTGTTCTAAAGCCGTTTTAACCTCAGGGGTAACGCGCTCTCCCTGTTCCGTTGCTATGGCAATAATGGCTTCAGCTGCGCCATCGCGGCCGCGCCAGTCAGACCGAGATAAAGCCCGCTTGAACTTATTGAGTGCCTCATTGGTCTTAATACGATACAATGCACGTGCTGCCGGCGGGATAGTCCCGTCAAGATAATATCCGCCTTCTAAAACCGCATCGGTCACGATCCAATAAAGTTTCGATATCAACCCCTGGTCGCTGACATTTGAATCTTTTATGGCTTCAAATACTGCCGGCAGGATGCAGCGGGCCAGGTAATTTTCCGGAGTCAAAGAATCAATTATCCGGTTTGTTCCGCCGTCAGAAAGCAGTATCGCCGCGACAGTCCTTACCACATCCGCATCATATGTCTCTCTGCCGGCATAGGCCTTGAAAGCCAGCCATTGCAGCGAATCCAATATAGCAGTAGAGTGCGATTTTGTCTTTGATACGGCATCCAGAACCTTCAAAAGGCGCACAGCCTTATTCAACAACTCGGGGTTTCGTAATATCTTGGCTAGAGCTTCCTGTCCGCTGCTGCCTAAATCCATAAGCGCAAGAGAAGCCTGCAGGGTTGTATCGGGATAGAACTTATTGTCTGATGTATCCGCTTCCACTATAACCCATTGCAAAACTTTGATTATGCGCGAATCGGATACCTTCTTGGAACGGATAAGCTCTATAGCTTTATTAATCTTCGCAATATCATTCTCATAATTATACTGAGTAAAAACCGCATCCAGCGATTCAGTTAACGAATCTTCGCTTTTTGTATCCGCGACTATTACAGCCCGTTCTATCTGCGCCCGGGCTTCGGGCGATACAGTTACATAATCTGCGTAGCTGACAAATGAAGGAAAGAATGAAAATGTGGCAAACATAACCGGCAGGATACTCCGTAAAACTTTTCCAAAGCCTGAATCCGAAGACCTATCCTTTCCTATATCATTGATTCTTTTGCCCTTCTCTATCTCCAACAAGATTTTATAGGTGGCTGGCCAATTCCTTTCCCCCACGAGGTCTTCCGAAAACACGATACCAAGTTTCTGCAGATTTTTTAACACATCCCTTTCGGGTTTTCTCCCTACAGATACTATATGCCCTCCCGGCAAAACGCTAATTACATCGGTATCCAGCCCTCCGGCGGAAAAAGAATCCCCGGCAAAAAATACCTGTTCATAAGGAATTTTTGCTCCGGCATCATGTTCTATTATCCGCAAAGAATGTTCTGCAGCAGTTGCCTTATTCACTCCGCCAATAAGAACATGTACCGTATGCCTGCCGCCTGACCGAGGCTGTAGATGCCATCCTTTTTCGCTGAATAAATCTGTTAGGATAGCGCTAACCTTACTTCTATCTTCCTGTTTACGTACGGAAATTGTAATTGCCCCATGGCGTTTTAGCGGATTCTGCCTAACATTAGTCAAGTTTATATTTCTATATCCGTGCTCTGCCAATCTAGCTTTTACAGCGTCTTCTACAAAAGCCTGATTCCATTCTTTATCGTGGTCATCATCTCCGGGGATTTCCTTTTCAAAGACAGAGTTTTTAAGCGGATCATATGCTTTTTCTTTAAATATGTTTCCGCCTTTATCAAACCGATAACACTCAGCACCCCCGGCAGTATAAATAATAAGCCTCTCTAACAGTTCTTTCTTTGCCCCATAGTACGAATAAAAAGGTTCAACGATATGTTTATAGATTTCGTCTTTCCCCTGCATACTTATCAAAACGATATACGCACCTTTCTCTAAGAAAACTATCAGCTCTCCCAACATGCTTCTATCTATGTCTGTAACCGTATTAGTGAGAGTGTCGTCTATGTCAAACATCATAACGGAATATGGCTTAGCCAGCTCAAGGGGCGTTGGTTTTACTCCTGCAGGCCTTACTTCTGCGGAAAAAACAGAAACCCTCTGTTCTAGTTCCTCTTTTGTTCTCTGGAGTCTGCTTGTTTCTTCTTCTAATGCCTCCCTTTTTCTGGTTAATGCAGGCACTTCTGTATCAAGCGAGACTTCTCTTGCTTTTAATTCGTCAAGGTGAACGGTGAGATTGCTTACTTCCTGCCTTACTTCTTCTAACTGTGTATTAAGAGACGCGATTCGCTCTTCTATTTCCTGTTTTTGTTTAAGCGCTTGCTCTAAGGCCTGTGTTTCCTGTTGTTTCCTGCGGGATAAATCAGATAGTTCTTGTTCCAATTGCGTTTTTTGAGCAGCAAGGGATGCTGCTTTTGTCCTTAACTCTTCCAACTGCCTTTGTCTTTGCGCAGTTTCCGCGTCAAGAGATGCGGTTTTTGTCTGGGAATCCTGCTGGAAAGAAGCTGCGTTTTGCTCAATTCTTCGCACTTCAGCAGCAAGGTCGCGATGCTGCGCCTGCAAAGCAGAAACTTCTGCGGACAAGTTCCTTCTATCATCCTCAAAGGCATGTATTGCTGCCTCTGATTCCTGTTTTTGTTTCTCAAGAGCGGATAGATATGTTCTTAATCTTTCTGTTTCCTGCGCAGACTGACCTCTTTCTTTATATAGACCGGATATATCCTGGGACAGCTTAGAAATTTCTGTTTCAAGATTCTTCTTTCGTTCTTTAAGCGAAACTATCTGCGTATCTTCTCGCGCGCCTTTTGTTTCTAGGCCTTTGATTTTTCTTTCCAGATCCGCTAATTCTTTTTGTCTATCGTCAACAGCCTGGTCTAAAGCTTGCTGCTGCCGGGCTAATTCTTCCTTCCGGGAGTTTAAGTCAGCGATCGCCTGAACGAGCTCTTCCTGCTGTCGGCTTAATCCGGATAATTCTTTTTCCAAGGCATCCTTCTTGCCCTCCAAGGAAACCAGCGCATCCTCAGATTCTTTCTTTTTAACCTGCAGCGACTCCAAATTCACAGCAAGGGCGGATAGATTCTGCTGCGCTTTAAGGACAGCCTGCTGGGTTTCGGCAAGTTGCGAACGGGCGCTTGCGGTTTCTTCTTGAATTTGGGCTTCCTGGCTGGCTTTGGTTTGCTCTAAAACACGCAGCTCATCTTCTAATGCTTTAGCTTGACTCTGAAGCTGAGCAATTCTTTCTTCGTAATGCCGGTGTTCTTTTTCTAAGTTTTCTAGCTCTTTTCTAAGGCGGGACAGTCTTCCTTCTTCATCAGAGATTTCTTTAGCGATAGTGCTTTTTCTTGAGGCCACTTCGCGCTCCAGCTGCTCTATTGCCTGCCTTAAACTATCATCGCCGGATGGCGTGGTTTCCAACGTATCGGATCTTGCTTGAGTTTTCGCCAGAACTTCTTCCTGAACCTTTCTTTTCTGCTCTGCTTCTTCTAAGGCGCGCTGAGATCTTTCAAGGTCAGCTCTTACAGCAGCTAGTTGCTCTTGCGAAGCATCTATTTCTTCATCCAGCCGATCCTTATCCGCCTGTCTCCTGCGAATATCATCCCTTAGCTCTCTAATCCTGGACCATTTACGATAGACATACAGGCGCATGAAACCTAGTCCTGCGCCAAACGCAGCTAAAATTGATAACGCCGCCTTCCAGCCGCTGTTTAAACCTTTCCACCAATTGGCAGCGTATTCCCTAAATTCAGGATGCTTCTCTTCGGCTTGGGTAACCTGCTGTTCTGCGGTATCAAAACGTTTCTCCAGATCAGATACCTTTTGCTCTAAAGATTGGCTATCTTGCTCAAGAGAAGAGATTCTTCCTTCGGCTTTTTTCTGCTCAACAGTAAGATGCTCCACTGCCTGCTTGGCTGCTTGGTTTTCCTGCTGGGCTTGAGATAACTGATGTTCTACTTCTACCAGGCGTTTCTCGGTTTGGGATTTATCTTCTCTTTGAATAGACGCAGGCGGAGTTTCGGGCGCTTGCGACTGTGAAGGAGCTGTAACCTTAACCGGCACTTCAGGCGCAGGAGTTTTTTCAGGCTGGGCAGACGCGGTTGTAACTTGCGGTGTCTGCTGCACAGGAGTTACAACCGTAGGTTGTACTTCAGTCCTGCCTAAAAGCTTATTTGCTGCCTGGGTATCTAAGGTGGGTAAAGTTACCGGCTGGTTTGGACGAAGCAAATTAGGATTAGCCAGATTATTGACGCTGGCAAGCTGTTCAACTATACCGTCCCTGCCGTAAAGTAAGGCTGCGGTAGGCTTCTTGCCCTGCGCCAACAAAACATCCCTGCCAATGCCGCCTAAAGTATCTTCTGCCGGCGTATCCCTATGCCAAACCTGCACAATTGCCTGGGGCGCGCCTTCCGGGTTAGCGGCAAAATAATGCGCGGCAGCCGGCTGGGAGGTAAATAAAATTGACGCGATGGCTAAGCTTAAGAAAATCTTTCTCGCCTTTTTCTTAAAGGCAGTTAAGGCCTGACTTAAATAACCTGGCTGGATTGAGGTAGACACTGTTACCTGGATGTCTTTGGGCTTAGTTGGCTCCTTGGCAATGAGTGATGTTTTATCTTTCCGCGGCTGGCGGGGAGTTATAGGCGAAGAGGATTCTTTTTGTTCTTTTTTGGCAATAACCGTTGCGGGCGCAAATTCTCCTAAGGCAAGCTCGACTGCTTTTTGGTCTTCGGCGGATAATCTTAATCTGGATAATTGCGCCTGAATTTCTCTGGTTGGGTAATATCTGGTTGAACGGGCAATCCAGTAGTTAATCAGAACCTGGCGGGCTTGCGGATCCGAAATACTGTTAATAATCTGTAAGGTGTCGGGATCGTTTAAAACATCCTCTAAAGGAAGCTTTTTGTCTTTAAGGTAGGAAAAATAAACGGTTTCTTTATCCTGGCTCGCCTTAATATTAGGAGCAACGACAACATATGAGATATCTTTCTCCTTTAGGATTGAGGTAATACCTTGGGTATGAAAACCGCCGGCAACCAAGATCAGTGAATTTGCGCTGTAGTCGCGGTTCATCCTGTTTAACGAATTGCCGACCATAGCTTTATCCCGGTCATAAGCAAGGGAATAGAATTTATCCAAAGAGGCGATATCTCCATCCGTAGGTAGAGAGCTTAAAACCCTGGAGTTGGTGTATTTCTTTAAGGTTAAGATAAGGTTCTTGGAATTAAAGGCACCGCGGTTCTTTTTGAAATACTCATAGTCCTTGGGAGAAAGGTTGATACTGGAAAGCCCTTTGAGGATGCGTATTATATAGGTAAGGGAATCCAGGTCCTTTTGCACGGAATTGGTAATCAGCTTTTCCTTTAAGGCCTGGGTAAAATCATCAACCTCGGCAAAGAGCCTAGAGTTATCCAGGTTTTCTGATAGGCGAATGTATTTAATATAAGAGAAAAGGTTATTGTAGGCGCTTGTAGGAATTTTTGCTTTATCAGTCAATTCTTCAAGGTAAGTATAGTATTCAGCCGGTTTGATTTTATCTACCTTAAAATCAAGGCTCTTTTTAACCAGTTCCTCTAAGTCAGATTTGGATAGGGCTTTCGTTAGAACATCAATCAACTGCTGGCGTTCGATTTCCGCCTGGTCAAAGTTAATCCTAGTTTCCAGTTCTTGCAAGCTGATGATCCGGGAAAGATTCGGATATTCGGAAAGATTAAAGTTATTGATAATTGAGGCTATATTTAGGTAAGAAAGATACTCCTCTAGAGAAATCCTCCCCTCCTTAAAGTCGGAACTACGGGAATCAAGCTCTTTTAGGTCCTTAGAGTAGTATTTATTCTTTAGGGTAGTGATGACCTCTTCAATTACCCCGAAGCTTGGGTTTAGGGATTCGGAAATGCGCTGGTTGTCCTTAAAGGCATTCAGGTGGCTGGCGTAGAGCTCTTTATCCTCTGCGCCGTAGATAACCGGGGGCTTGTCTTCGGTGATTAGAAGATAATCCGTGCCTGAGATAAAGGCCTTGGAGAGAAAATACTTGGCGATTTTCTCGCGTATCTTTTTATCTTTGGGGAAGCTTCTGAAAAAATCAGCGTCAAACTCGCCGAACCCGCCTTCAACCGAAACCAGGTTCGCCTTATATTTATCCTTTAGGTATTTAATAAGCCGGGATTCGTTTTCCTGCGCCTCTGGATTGGCATGGGCGTCCTGAATATGAATCACTAAACGCGAGGAATTGTATTTTGAAGTATAGGAATCCTTAATTACGCCTAACTCTTGGGGGATATCGATTGCGGAAGGATTGCTTTGTTCGGAAGGCTGCCAGGATTTCGAACCTAAAACCTCACCTGCCTTGGCCCAGGAAAGATCATATGCAAGAAAGCAGACAATCAAAACAATACAGATTGTTTTAATGAATATTCTTAATTTTTTGTGCGCCTGCCAATTTAACATAGGCTACCTACAAACAAAAAACCGTACTGACCCTTTTGTTGGCCAATACGGCTTGTGTTCTCCTCCCTGAACCCGTGGCAAAAGCCGAAATCCTGCCGGAAAACTGTCTGTAAGGAAAGTATACAATATATATATATATATATCAAGCAGAAAGTTAACTTTAGCTGCGGCAAATAGATAGGGCCTGTAAGCGCTAAAAACAGGCGTAATGCCTAGAATCTTAGGCTCAGGAAGAAAATCGCTGCGGAATTTATTATGCTTTCGCCAGTCCAACATCCTTTTGACTCATCTTTTTCTCCTCTCGCAGGACTTTGGACTTTCTAAAACTTTTTTAAGAAGTGGCCAAAATAAAAAGCCGAACTGATTGACCCTTATAATCATCAGTCCGGCTTTAAAAAGTTTTTTGACTTTTCCGTGGCTTACCGGATATTCTGTTAAACAGGCCTCCACCTGCTTAACAGCGAAACTCTATCTAAGACCATGGGCAGATTAACGCATGGTTGATAACCTTACAAAAACAATACAGCCCGCATAAACCGCAGTGGCGGGGCATTCTATTGGCTTTTAAGCGCGGCACATATTCCTGTTTTGCGCGCTTGATTAAAAAATCTAAGTCTTCTTGTGTATGGTTTGCTTTTGCCATAATCTCCTCAACTGTCTTTCTGCTTTTCTTTTGTTTTTTCATGAACCTCGCAGTATATACCGCCGCATTTACAGATTACACGGCCGGGCGATGCGCTAAAACCAACAGCTTTACAGATTGTGCATCTTACTTTGACCATCGCAGGCCTTCTTTCAAAAGCTTAAAGCGACCTAGAGGACCCTGCGAGAGGAAATGGAGATTAATATCTCGCTTGGCAAAATATTATCTCCCGGTACTTCCCCAAGGTCGCCTATTATTTCTTTAATGCGTTTCTTAGGAGTAATCCTGATATACCCAATCAACCCGGCAATTAAAGGGAAATGACAATGCCTTGTGGTTTCGCACAAATCGTGGGCTATTTTATGCATATCCATAAGCAATTTCCTCCTTGTGGTTAGAGTATAACATATAAGATGACATTTGTCAAGGTTATCACCTAATAAATGTCATATACTATAACACCTTATCTAACAATATGTTATACTAAATATTATATTATTTAATGACATATATATAATGAATACAACTCAATATGTCATATTTTACTTGACAAAAGGCCTTTTTAATTATAAGATTTATGTGGAGAGAAGATTATGAAACTTCATGAAAAAATCAAGAAAATTCGGATGGAAAAAGGATTAAGCTTAAGAGAGCTCCATCGGCTAATATACAATGACTTTAAAGAAAATACCGTTGCCTACCGGACGCTCTTAAGAATAGAAGCTGGCGATACAGATGGCAGAGGCTCTACCCTTCATCAGATAAGCACCGCCCTAGGTATGTCCTTACGTGAATTAAAAAAAGATACCGAGGAAGAAACTAATCCCCTTGATTTTGTTAAAAGAAATAAACGGTTGGGCAGGTATGTTTTTAATGAAGGCGCCTACGCAGATCTTTTGATGCGGCAGAATCATAATTTTATGGTAACCGAGCTTGTATTAAAGCCGGGGGGAGAAACGAAACTGGAGCGCGACCCTGCTAGTGAAGACCGCGATACCCCAGCGTTTGAGAAATATATTTATTGCCTGAGAGGAAGTATAACCTGTTTTATCGGCAATGAACAGCGTATATTAAAAAGCGGCGATGGACTTGCCTTTCCAAGTTCCATGCCGCATTGGTTTGAAAATGCCTCAAAAGGCACAACCCGCTGCCTTATTTTTCAAAATCCGCGCTACCTTTAGGTTTATACTTACCTATACTTGCCAAGAAATCTCTGATTTTCCTGTCTAATAAACGCACAGAAAACGGCTTTGGGATGTAATCATCAGCACCTTCCTTGATTACATTATGCGCCATTTCTTCACTGTCAAACCCGGTAATAACCCAAATGCAAGGCCTTTGCTCCAGTTTTCTTGCTTCTTTAATCACCTCCAACCCGCTTATTCCCGGCATCTTTATATCAAGCAGCACCAAATCAAACTTATCTTTCTTTAATAACTTCAGGGTTTCTTCACCGCTGCCTGCTTCGCTAATCCTGCACTCAAAACGCCTATCTAAGATACTTTTTAAAGAAACACGGACTTCCTCTTCATCATCAACGATAAGTATATTGGCCGGCTCTTTTGTTTTAGAGATCTCGCTAACCTTTAAGATTACGACATCCTCTAAATAATCGGTGGTAAAGGGTTTCGTAATGAACTCATCCGCGCCTAAAGCCTTAGCCTTCTCCTTCGTATCAGCATCATCGCTGACGGTAATCATAATAACTTTTGTTTCCGGCGAACTCTTCTTCAAGAGACGCAAAACTTCAAGGCCATTCATATCAGGCATTTCTATATCAAGAAATACCAACTCGGGCTTTTCTTTCTTGGCAATATTTAACGCCTCGTTTCCATTCGTAGCGATACGCACATCATAACCAAGAGGTTTAAAAAAATCCCTCAGGTACTCACACAATCCTTTTTCGTCATCAATAATCAAGAGCTTTATCATTTTTATGTTTTATCGGCTAAATAGCTGACGATGTCCTCAACGGTTTTAATTTTCTCGATGTCTGTGTCCAGAATCTCGATATTAAATTCTTGCTCTAATGCCATAATTAGTTCGGTCGCATCCAAAGAATCTGCGCCTAAGTCTTCGGCAACTCTGGCGGATAAAATAACTTTATCCTCGCCTATTTTAAGCTGATTTGCGATTATCGGCCTGATCCTGACAAGCAACTCTTCCTTCTTATCCTGAGGAATATCTTCTCTGCCGAACATATCATTTCTTTCGTTTTGTCGCTTCTCTTAATTTATCCACAAAACGATCAAGCGCATAGACATGCTCAAGTATTTTCTCGGCATCGCCAACCGGGACGGGCTCCTTATCTTCTCCTGTTATATGAGAGCCTACGGCCATAGAAATAGCGTAAAGGTCGTTGCCTATGTGGTGATTTAGCAATTCCCAAACGACATCATCAACAACTATTTTTTCATTTATGATTTTATCGAAAAGTTCTTTCTCATTGGGTAACGGATTAGCCATATATTTTGCTCCTATCCTTTGCTGACCAATTTAGCAACCTTTTTTATCGCCTTCTCTAAATTCTCCAGCCGCGTGGGCTTAATCACATAATCCGTCGCCCCTATCTTCTTGGCCTTAAGGGCGCTCTCTTTATCCCAGGTTACCATAATACATTTACAAGCAGGGTTAATCTTCAATAATTTCTCCAGAATTTCCAGTCCGCTTAGGCCTTTTTGCATATGGATATCAATCAATGCCATATCCGGCTTTATGTTTTTTGCCAAGGATAAAGCCCTGCTGCCCGTCTGCGCTGTCTGGACCTTGAAATTCCGCCTTTCAAAAATAGTTTTTTCGTACTTGCAGATTTCTTTTTCATCATCAACAACCAATAATGTTACTTTTTTGTCCGACATTTAATCCACCTCCTTAGCCACTAAAAAGTATTTTAAACAGACTTCTTTAACCGCTGCGTTTAAACGTTGAAGCGTCTCTTGAAAAAGCAATGAATCATGGTGGAATTCCATAGGCATCTCAATAAATTTAGTGCCTCGTTTGATCAAGACTTCTGCTTCCTCCCATTTTACCGCCGGATCGCCAAAAAGTATGATTTCTTTAGGAGGATTAGGCATTTTTATAAGGGTCAGGCCGAATTCGCCAAGAAGGCCTACTAACGCTACATCAAGGATAATAATATCGGGCTGAAATTTCCTGATGTATTCAGACTGTTCTAAGCCGCTTTCAAGTACCTCGTATACACCATTGCAAAGGTCTTTACGCATAAAATAATCCTTTAGCAATCCCGAAATTAATCCGCGCGGGCTCACAATCAGAAGGCGCGCCTTAGGAAGCGATTCCTCTGGAGTGACGTATTCTGTCTTTTGCGGCATTTTTTGTGTTGTGCCTATAGCCATACGTTCGGTTGTGCCAGATTCTGATAACAATTCTTCTACTTTGTCTAATAAATCATCGATTAAAAGCGGTTTAATGAAGAAGAAATCGCAGCCGATACCATCAACCGCATCCTTGTATTCCCTATCATAGGCGGTCATCACAATAACCTTAATATTCGAATAATCGCTGCGAAGCAATCTTAAGATTTCGATTCCGTCAACCTTAGGAAGCCTTATATCCAAAAGCACCAAGTCCGGGGCTTGGTTCTTAATAATATCGAGGCACAGCTGACCGTCTTCGGCTTTGAATACCTCGTAACCTCTGGGATGAAGAAAACCCTCCAGCGCATCTGTCACGAACTTCTCATCATCAACAATCAGGACTTTCTTCTGAGCTTCCATTTTGCCTGTTTTACGGCTCCCCTGCCTCAATGCCTTTTTCTTTATAAATAATATCCTTCAGCCGGCGCAACTCCTTGCTTGCTTCTACCGCTGTTTCTTCTAATTCCGAAAGGCGATTGATAATTTTTTCCATATCTTGAGGCATAGCTGTGTCCTTGAATCTCTGCTTGATTTCGGCCCTAGCCAAGCCCGTGCCAACAGTTATCTTATTATGCAAATTTCCTATCTTATGAAATAGCTCTCTTATGGCTGTCATGTATTATTCCTTTGCAGTAAGTTTTGCCAATAATTTTTCGATATCGGTTAATATAATCGGTTTAAAAATCACTTCATCAGCCCCTAAATTACGGAAACGTTTCTCCATGTCTTCATCATAATAAGCGGTTAGTATCACAAATTTTATCTCGGGATGATTTTTCTTGGTTCTTTCCAAGATTTTATCGCCTTCGAGATCGGGAAGTTTGTAATCACAGAAGATAACATCCGGTTTTTTATTCTCAATTATACCGAATGCGCCTTCTGCGTCACCGGCTTGGTAAGGCTCGTAATTGAACATTGTCATGGCCTTAGCAAAATCTTTAGTAAATTCCAGCTCATCATCCACTATTAGGACTTTCTTCATTGCCACGTCTCCTTACTCTGCTTTAGGGAATTCTAAAACAAAAGTAGTGCCTACCCCTACTTTGCTTTTAAATGAAATTTCGCCTTTATTTTTCCAGACCAACTGCCGCACTATTGAGAGACCCAACCCTGTACCCTTGGTACCTTTAGTGGTAAAAAACGGCTCAAAAACCCTATGTATTTTATCTTCAGATATACCTTTACCGGTATCCTGAATTTCAATGCGCACTTTTCCAGCTGGCGTGATAAATGCTCTTATAGTGATAGTTCCTGCCCTTTCAATAGACTGGCCTGCGTTACGGATAATATTAAATAAAATCTGCTGCGTTTCATGTTCATCCGCCAAAATTTTGTTTGGATCAGTAGAGATTTCTTTAATTATCTTTATCCTTTCCAGCTCTAAATCGTGCCCTAATATGCCCAACGTATTCTCTATCTCCTGCGGAATACTGATTATTACCGGCTTGAATTCTTTCCCCGGCTTGGCAAAGTTAGAAAGTTTCTTGGTAATTTCTGCTATACGCTCGGTTTGTTTTATGGTTTCGTCTAAGATAGCAACGCATTCTTCCATAATTTCTTCCTTGGGTTTGTCTTTATAAAAACCTCTCTGGACGGCAGTGCGGAATACCTGAATTTTCGTGTTAATGATATTCAGAGGATTTCCTATTTCGTGGTTTATCCCTGCTGCCATAGTGCCAATAGCAGCCCGGCGTTCTGCTTGAGCCGCCTCGGTCAAAAGCTGGGCATTGGCAACAGCGATTGATTCGGTGCGGGCAAGGTCCTGCAAAACATCCAAATCGTCCTTAGAATAATCCTCATCCGACTTCTTTTTGCCCACAGAGATAAAACCGATTAAATCGCTGTGAAGCATTAACGGCAGCACGATGGTTGCTTTGAGGGAAGACATTTCAGCGGCAATTGCCGGGTTAACGCCGGCAATGCCGTTAACCTGCCTGATAACGGCGGGAAGCTGGCGATTCTTAAGGAATATAATCAGCTTTGATTCAGCGGTAAAAGCAAGGTCTTTACTTTCAAACCCTAAAGAATCGTAGAGTTGGTATTTATCCTGGATTTTATTTAAAATAAAAACTGCGCAGGTATAAGGGTGCAGTGTCTCATCAAGCAGTTTTAGAGTCGAGCGGATAACGGTATCGAGGTTAAGCTCGGTTACCACATTATCAATAAAGGCCTTGATAATCTGTTTGTATTCATATTTTTTCTGGAAGAGAAACTTATCGGTAGCATTAATAAGCCAAGTTTCGGTGGGGCGTAGTGTAAAAACGATAATAAAAGCACTTATAGCAAAGGCAAGCAAGCTATTACCGCCAGCGATAAACTGAGATATCAGAAGCGTCATTGCCACGAATATGCCAAAGGCGAAAGCGAACATCCCGGCGAAGACTACCGTCTTCTTGATAATTACCTCTATCTCCATCAACTGATGACGGAAAATTGCATAGGCGGTAATTAAACAAAAGGCAATCATAAATGTAAAACCAAAAGGAGAAGTATTCAATGTTACATTGATGCCATAATTGGGCAAGAAATCAATTGCGGCGAAGGTACCTATTAAGCCCGAGAAAAATATATATTTCCTTTTTGTCGCCTCGTGCGGAGAGATATCTTTTCTCTTCCAGAAAGAAAAAAACATAATAAGCAATGCAGCAGTAAAATAAAAATTGAAATATAGAAGAAACAGTAAGTGGCTAGGGATAAAAACCTTCGGATAATAACCCCAAGGATAAGTGAATAGATCCACTATGAACCATTTTTGCGTAAAAACGATTGTCCCAAAGAATAAAGCGCATAAATATCCCCAAAATACCAATCTGCTCAATTTTCTATTTTGGTTGCCTAAAAAACACATTTCAAAGTGATACCATACAATAGGAATGAATATTACCCCCAAATATCCAATTTTAAAGAAAAACAGGCTGGTAATTTTTTGGTCGGATAGATATGCTAAACTGTAAGAAAATAACCACACAAAAATAGTCGTGCAGAAAAAGAAGAAGATTTTATTTATCTGCGACCCTTTGGCTTTCTTCAATACAAATAAACCCAAGATTAATACTAGGAGCGAAGAAATTAAAGTAGAGAAAAAGGGAAGGTTAAAATTCATAGGCTCTTTCTTTTAAGAAAGTTACTCTTAAAACAATACTCTATCATTTTCTCAACGTCTTCCGTAAGAATTCGTGGAAATTCAAAGCTAAGCTTATCCAAAACCTTAAGCGTAGAAGCGGAATCTATTTTTGTAAGACAAATGGTGTTGAAAAGAAGTGATTTTTTGGTAAGCATCCTTTTAGATGGGCTAATTTCATCTAAATCATAACCCCAGTCAACTCTTTGCGGTCTGTCAAATCCGATATAACGCTTTGCTATTTCAAAGAAATCTACGGTTGAAATTGGCGCATCTCCAAACAAGTGGTAATTTTTATTAACGGCGCTAGAGCTGTTGGATATTAAACAGATGGCTTTGGCAACTAAGTCAACCGGAGATAAATTAAGCGGAACTTTTTTTATAGGAAAAACATCTAAAGTCTCTTGGCTCCAGAGACGTAATAGCTGGTAAACGTGATCGAATTTCGGTGTATTACCCACAGCCGATTCTCCAATAATAGCCGGTGGCCTAAAAACATCTACCCAAAGCCCTTTTTTCCTAAACTCCGCAACCAATAACTCTGCCTCAAACTTACTTTGTTCATAAGGCGTATTGAACTTCTGTTTTACATCTAAATCATTTTCTGTAAATGTTCCGTTGTAGTCACCGCAAATATAAACGGAACTTATATGATTTATTTTTTTTAGTTTTCCTGTCTTATTCCAGTCTAACCCAAATTCAAGAATTCTTTTCGTTCCCTCAACGTTGACCTCCTTAAGCTGCTCTGGCAATGCGTTGAAATGGGTTTCCGCTGCGCAATGAAATATTTCTTCGACTTCTTGCGCTAAAGATTTTAATATATTTTTTTCTATACCCACTTCCTCTTTTGTAACATCACCTTCAATAACAACTAAATTATTGTAGCTGCTTACCGCCATATTGTGATCCCAAAACCCTAAAGCTTTTTCTATTCTTAAATCTGCGCTATCTTTGTTCAACTCCCTCGAAAGCGCGTATACTCTGTAGTTTCTTTCAAGTAAAACTTTTAACAAATATGAACCTAGGAAACCGGTGCCGCCGGTTAATAATACTGTCTTTTTATGAAGTTTGTCATCCATGTTTGATTATTATTTTGCTTCCGCCCGCTTATCCAGCCACTCTTCCATCTTTTCTTTTCTAAAACGCCAAACTCTGCCAATTTTCACCGCGGGGACTTTTCTTTTTTGCGCTAAGCGATACAGCGTGCCGTGATGAACATTTAAATAGTTGGCTGCTTTTTCTATGGTCATTAGCTTCTCACTCATGGCACCTCTATCCTTTATGGGCTATTCTTTGGGCAATATCGAGGCAACCCAATGATAAAATCTACTGGACTGCTTTGCCATTTCCCGCGCCTCATCCTGAAATACGTTTCGCCTTTCATACTGAACCATGTTTTTCTTGGCAATAACTTTCCTCAAAGACTTTGCCTTATCCTTAGCTTCAGAGAAAGTAAGCGAGGCAACGAGGTCACAGACATCAAAATGGTCATCTGAAACCGACCGCACCCCTTTTTCGAAAACACAAAGCGCATCCGCCGAAGAGATAGCGCACTGAATGGCTAACGTCGCAGCGGCATTGTAATTATTACTCTCTATCGCTTTAAGCATCTGCTGGTAATTATCCGCTGCTTTCTTTAAATAGTCGGCTGCAGCGCTTTTGTCTTCCTGCTTGATTTTAATCTCTCTTGGAGCCATAGCCTACGTGAGCTCAAAAGGCTCTTTTCCAAAAATTACGGTGTATGACTTTAATAAAGTTGAGACGGGAGATAACCGTTTTTTCATTCTGCGCGCGAATTCATCTCTCGACTTAATATAAGCATCCAAATGCGCGCCAAAGCATTCGTTAAATTCACTTGTTATGCCGCTAACAAACTTCTCTTCTATTTCTTTAACATCGCCTCTGTTTTTAACTACTACCGCGATATCAACATCGCTGCCTGCCGCCGCCTGGCCGCGCTGAACACTGCCGTAAAGCATTAGAGAGTCAATCTTGTCTTTCAGGCGCGACTTCGTAAGCTCCCTGATCAGAAAGTTGCCTATATCTTCTTTCAAGGCGGACTCTTTCTTAAAACTCGGCCTTAGAATGTCTTTTACTATTCTGTTCTTGACATTGAGGGCATAGATATGCTGCTTACCGATAATCTCCAATTTGAGGACATTTTGGCTGTACAGGCCTTTTAAGGCGGCATGCGTAGCAGGCGGGGAAACCCGGATCAGCTTGGCAATTTCCCTTCCGGAAGCCCTGAAATTATCGGTTCGGGAGGCAAAAAGCCGCATAATCTTTAATTTGCTTGCCGTATTCAAGATTATATCTAAACTGTTCTCTATCGCCATAATCGCCATAGCTATTGTTTTATTGAGTTAACACTTGTTAAGTTACATTAACAGATTTCGCGCCTTCTGTCAACATATTTTTGCTCCCAAGCACTTAAAGCTGCTTTTTGCGGTCTGCCTTCGCCCTCTTCTACAACTTCCTTCGCGAAGGCAACCGCATGTATTAAGCGAAAATCACCCAGCCCAGCCGCCTGAAGCAGCCAAAAACAAAAAGGCTTCGATACTGTAATTATTGCACCCTTTATCACTTAGCTGGCTTCTGAGGATTAGGCTTGCTGGGAGGAGGAGGCGGAGGCGGAGGTATAATTCCTTTTGTTGGCCTAGGGACACTAGGCGGAACTTTTCCTGTAGTACGCGACTTATTTTCGCTCATCTTTTAGCTCTCCTTTATTTAAAAGGCAAATTTAAATAACTAAAAATAACCAAGGAAGCGACACCTAGAGTAAATAAAATAATGGATAAATAGTTACAGCACGTTGTCATGAATGAGAAATTATTCTGTTCTTTTTGCTTATCCTCCAACAATACTTTCTCGCATATCTCAACTTGTTTTCTAAAAGCTACCTGGCTCAATAAAAATGAGATTAATGTAGAGAGGGCGCTTAAAGAGAATAATAGCCAAGCAGACAGAATCCACCCACGTGTATCTACTCTTGGGTTAGGTGCAATTTGATTAATAAAAGCAATGGATATACCAAGCGCGCCGGCTGATAGCGTAAGAATTGCGCGATCAAAATGTTCATACATAGACTGTTCTGCTTTTATAAGATCTTTCCTCTCTTCTAAATATATCTTATATTCCTCATTTTCTAATTTTTCTGGCATAATCAGCTCCTTAGGATAACTTAATTAGTCTATTTACTCCCTTTTAGTAATATTATAGCACTATTTAAAGCTATTTGAACCCCTTTATGTTTACCTCGCGCCAAACTTTCTATAACGTATACTTAACTATGCTTCCGATAAGCTTATTCCTTTCTTTTTCGTCAAACAAAAACTCATGGTTTGCGATTCTAGCAAGACCACCCCGTAGGAAGATTACGCTCTTTTTAAAAGGCAACCTTAAAAATATGTTCTCTGAGATATAGTTCTTCTTGGCGGTATAAATAGAGCCTGCGCCTGTTCTTAGGCCATCAATCATGCCTTGTTGGGAAATTAGGGTATCCTTGGCCTGGTAGGTAGTCTGGCCGGTCTTACCGGACCAGAATTCAGCGTCTTTGGGATCTTCCTGCAAGAAAATAATCTTGGTTGCGGTATTGGTAAAGATAGCATTCTCGAATGCCGCTGATACGCTGGATAAATTTCCCCGAGATTGATTGGAGAGCACCAGACAAAAGTTAGCGCTCCTGACCTTGGAGATCACATCTACAAAATGCGAACAGGCCAAATTCTGGAACTCATCGATGAAGACAAAGTATGGCGGATCAATCTCTTGCCTGACCACGGCCTGGGCTTTTAAATCAATAATCAGCATCCTACCAATTGCTTCGGCTAGACGCGTATTCACTTGGCTTTTTAATGCAAAGAAGATGATGTCGCCGTTTTTAATCACTTTGGCTAAATTAAGTTCGTCTTTATTCAGGGCATCCAGGCCAGCGATGCAGGAAATCGCCGCAAATAATCCCTTAACCTCTTGGCTGCTTACATTCAGCGCCTCGAGAAAATATGGGTCCTCAAGGGCGTTTCTAACCGTAAAGAAATTTATCTCTTTTTTCTCATCGGTCATTTCCTTTAATAAATCTACAAAAGCCATGGTCTGGACATTGGAGTAAAAGCCTGCCGGGCCGTGGTAAACCAGCTCTAATGCGTTCATAATCCGGTCTACCTTGGAATGGATATCTCCCGAAGACAGCGGATTATATCCTATCGATGACTCATCCGGGTCAATGCTGAAATAATAGAATTTCTTACCCTTTTCCCCGGCTTTTTGCTGGACGTATTTCTTAAATACTTCATCCCCCTTAAAATCTACGAAACAGCATCCCCTGCCTTTTTCTATTGCCTGCTTGGCCAAAGGCAGAATTATCAACGACGTCTTGCCGCTTCCGGTAGGCCCTAAGACGTGCAGATGATGGCTAAGCATTTTTTCTTCTGCTACAATATCGCCTTTATCATCGCCCAAGCCAAGGAAATATTTATCGGTGTTGGTGTAGCGCGCTATTTTTTTATTAATATCGTAGCTGGCCTTCTTAAATTCGACGGTTTCGATAGAGAGTTCTTTCTTTTTCTCAAGGTCCTTATCTATCTTGTAGAAATCTTCCAGCTTACGCCTCTGGCGTGGCAGGACGTGCCGGGTGAAGTAAATATACCCGAGATAACCAAGCAGGATAACCGATAAAACCAAAGCCAAAACCAAAAACCACCTGCCTTCTTTTAAAATAAACCCGTGCCAGAAGCTCCACTGGATAACCTGCCAGCCTTCATTACTGAAGGCTAGACTCGGGTCATGAAAACCGATCCTGCCGAACCAATAGCTGAATACCCAAAGCAGATAATAACCCCAAAGTTTAATGCTCTTTAACTGATAAGCGATAAACAAAACCGATAGACCGAATAACCCCAAGATATCATTAGGTATTAAGCCACGGGAAAATACCCGCCCCATCCTTGAGGATAAAAGTACAGTCTCAGAGTAAAGCCAGGGGTATTTTTGCTCTATCTTTGCCGGAAACAGATAATCTTTGAGCTTTTTTAGATCCTCTGTACGATTGGTGTTTTTTAAGAAATCAGAGAATTGGTCGATAGTTAAAAAACCTATGTTTTTACCCGGCTCTTTAAGCTGGCGACAAGCAACCTGAGAATATCTGCCGGTAAGCAAAAAGGTCTTTTTCCAACCGTAAGGATTGGTTTTCATATAGGCAGGCGGAAACTCAAAAAACCAGGTTTCCGGCAGGACAAAATAGCCGTGTATTTTTAAAGGGGTTGAGTCTTTGTCAGCATCCTTTGGCTGCCCTGGCGGCACAACCATTACCAAGGCATCGGTTCCGAAGGTCTCCTTTAAGGATGAGCCCAAAAGATGCGTTTTCATTACTGCCGGGATATCCTGATACGAGCCGAAAGTAATAAATTCAGTCCCGTAATGAACCCCTACCCACCAGCCAAAGCCGATGTAAATAAGCGGAATTGCGATTAAAAACCGCCAACAAAGAGTACCGAAACTAACATTCTTCTCCATCGTTATCCCTCCCGATTCGGTTAATTGCTTCGGTTATTAAACATACCTCGCCTTGATAAAAACAGCCCCCTTGGGCTAACAAATCAAAGCTGGTCAGAATAAATTTTCTTTCAAAAAGATCCGGGGCGATAATCTGAAATTTCTCCTTTAGATACTCGTAGTAGGTCTTTGAAGCAGCGATAACTAATGCGCCCGAGTACTTGGAAATCTTGTCAATGTCGTACTTGTAAAAGCCGGCCAAGCGTTTAAGGATTTTTAGGTTCTTGGGAGTGGTTTCTATCTCCAAGGCTAGATGCTGACCGCTGGCAAGCTTAAGCAAGCCGTCAGGCACCTTATATTGTTTGCGTGCGCCGGTCCTTAAAACCCCTTCCGGAATCCACTCTTTTATCTCTAGGCATCGCCTAAGCAGAAAATAGCTCTCTACCAGGGCATTGTGATGCTGAAAAGTATTAATCCCGGCGTGAGTTTTTTCAAAGCGGTAATTGCCGATTAATGGCTCATCGGGCGAAAGAAAATCCTTGGCCTTCTGGGTTAGATAATAAATCTTGGCCTTAACTGAAAGCTCCTTATAAACGCTGATATAGCCGTCTTTAACAGTGTTATCTATCAACCATTGGGTTGAATTGATTTTGATAACCTCTTTAATGGAGGTGATTAAATGGCTCCTTAAGGCATATCTAAACATATAAATAAAACGCAGCAATAGCTTAAGCCGCCTGTCGTGTTCTTCCTGGGTAAGTCTGCCTGTTTTCATATCAAGCTATCCTCCTGTTTTTGCCTTTTTGCTTTTGGCTGCTTCAGGCGGCTGGGCTGGGTGATTTTCGCTTAATACATGCGGTTGCCTTCGCGAAGGAAGTTGTAGAAGAGGGCGAAGGCAGACCGCAAAAAGCAGCTTTAAGTGCTTGGGAGCAAAGTAAATATTTAAAATTCGGTTTTCTCAATGAGTAAAAACTTAACTTATACGGCATAATAAGTTCCGTATAAGTTAAAATATCAAATACTCCTAGCTGCTTAAGCATTAATAACCACTCCTTCCAACATCTCTTTTACTACCTGCGGGTCAAAGCCTTTATCTACCAAGAAGCTGCTTGTTTTAGCCACGCCATTGACCCTAGCCCAGGCACGGATGTCCTTCTTTTGTTCCTCGGTAAAAGAAAAATTTTCGGGCGTATTGTTAATTTCATGCTTAATTACCTCCTTTATATTAAGGGTCCCATTTTGGGATGCTTTCAACACCGGATTGGCACCCTTTAGCGCCAAATTGGCACCCTTTGCGTCCGGGCCAAAGGGTCCCATTTTGGCATTCTTTCGAAGATTATCAAAACATCCCAATCTGGTATCCTTTAGCAGTATCCAATAGCGCGTAGGCGAACCCTTATGCTTACCGATCTGGTAATCTATTCTGCCTGCTGTTTTCAAGTAAATGCGCGCCCTTTGAATGGTGTTATCGCCAAGGTCTAAATAATCTTTTAGGTTCTTGTCAATGCAATAAAATGAGCCATCTGTTGCTAGCATTCTGCGTTCAGAGAAATATTTGTATTTCCCCTGTAACGCGATAAAAACTAACTTTGCTGCCGGTGTCATACTCTTCATTTTGCCTCCCGTTTTGAAACGCGATTTTGAGACTATATGAGACTATAACTTTTAAAAGGGCATAAAATCTGCCAAAAGCACCTAAAAGCCCCTAACAAACAAAAAAAGCGTAACTGCTTCAAAAATGAAGTAATTACGCTTAAATATAATGAAAAAGCGGGGTTACGAAAACCCCGCTTTTCTATATGGTGCCGAGGGAGGGAATCGGACCCCCCACGCCGGCCTTTTCAGGGCCGCGCTCTACCACTGAGCTACCTCGGCAAATCTAATTTTAACTCTAAGCTACTTGTTCTGAAGGTTATATTTTACACGATTTTGGGAAAAATTAAAGCAAATTTATCAGCTAGCGCGCTTCTTCCATAATCTTAACAAACATATCCTGGGCCAGGCTAATATTAGGCATATGGTATTTACGCGCAGAGACTCTCAGACGCGTTGTCGCTCTTGTCAAATTAAACAACCTTATATAAACCCGGCTCGACTCTGCTTCCAGCTCTATTGTACCTTTCGTATAATTTTCCTGCTTTATTGTGCCCCGAATCTTGCCTACCCTTAATGCTGCATTCCATATTGAATCATATGTCTTATCGGTCTCCCCCTGCACTGTATCCTTACTGACCGCATATACCGCCACTCCTCCTACGGTAGCACCCACAATCAAAGGAACACACCCCGCAGTATTACATATAAAAACAAATGCCAGAATATAACACGCTATCCTTCTCATTTAAAGCACCTTTCTTCTTTTCTTGCGCCAGGCGATTTTAACCATTAACGCCAAAATACCAAAAATCAATACAAGTCCTAATCTGGTAAACAAAACAAACGGCCTGTCGGAGACAGAAACATTTTTCATAAATATTATCGGCAGCCACTCCTGATAAAACCATGCTCCCAATATAATAAACAAAAATAAAGGAGTAATATATTTAATGATAAACTTATATATTCCCGGTATGCGCATATCCGCACCCTTATGTATCTCATCCCAGGCCTTCTCCATACCAAAAACCCAGGCAAACAATATCGTCTCTATAGTAGCAAAAACTACCAAGAAAAATGTTCCGCCCCAGAAATCAAGCTCATTTACAACGCCATTCTTTAAAAAGAATACCGCCGACTGACATAACAGAAACGATACAACGGCAAAAATGGTTACTGCTTTCTTACGGGAAATATTAAACTCATCCTCCAGGAAAGCTACTGCCGGCTGTGCCAGCGATACCGAAGAAGTTACGCCAGCCAGGAATAAAAGGAAGAACCAGCAAAAGCCCATAATCTGCGGCAGAGGCATTTTATTAAGCACAAGCGGCATAGTAACAAAACCTAAGTTAAAAACACCTGATCTGGCGATATCTTGCATTTGAGCCGGGCCAAAGAATACAAAGGCTGCCGGTATTATAATGCTCCCGCCTAAGATAATCTCGGCAAATTCATTTGTACTGGATGCAGTAAGCCCGGATAGAGCCACGTCATCGCCTTTAGATAAATAACTGGCGTAGGTAAGAATAACGCCTATCCCGACGCTTAAGGTAAAGAATATCTGCCCTGCTGCTTCAAGCCATACCTTAGCGGATTTCAATGCAGAGAAATCCGGATTCCATAAAAAACCTAAGCCGCCGAATATATTCCATTCCGGATGTTCTGCCACGGGAGAACCCAAAGTTAATACGCGAACCAGCAATATAAAACCGAAAATAAATAAAAGCGGCATAGCCCATTTGCAAAATTTCTCTATCCCGCCTTTAATACCATGATAAATAACTACGGTATTAATAATAAATGTTGCAATGAAAAAAGCATAGGCCGTACCTATGCCCGAGAAATAAACATTCTTTTCAACCCCCTGGAAGCCGCTCAAAAAACTGCCCATGCTAGCCTGATCGACGACAGAAGAATACTTTCCGGTAAGCGCAAAGAAACTATAAGCTAATGTCCAGGATTCTATAAAAGTATAATAAATAAAGATTACCAACGGGCCGAAAATCCCGATTACTCCGAAATATTTTATAAAACGGTTTTTCTGCCATATGCTATGGAATATACCGGGGGCTGTACCATGTTCAAACCCTCCCCCGTAACGGCCCAAGGTCCATTCAATCCACATAAGCGGTATGCCAAGCAGAAAAAGCGAGATAAAATACGGTATCATAAAAGCGCCGCCGCCGTTTGAAGCAACCTTGGCAGGAAAACGTAAAAAATTGCCCAAACCGATAGCCGAACCGGCTACCGCCATGATAATCCCCAAACGCGAACCCCAGCTATCTCTTTTCTTTTGCTTGTTCATAAAACCAATTTTCAAGGATACCCAGAGTATTTGCGACTTCCCGGCTTAACTTGTCCCCGAAAACAGTAACTTTCGGTTGAATGGCCAAAATTATTATATCCGCCTTGATATGGGTTTGCAAATAGTTTATGGACATAGAAAGCGAGGTGTCATGCGTAGAGTAAAAACCTACCGTTGCCAGCTCATTCGTGCCTATCTCCCTGAATTCACCCGGATTCCCTCCAAAATCAGCGGCATCAATTATGATTATACTCTCCGGATCCTCTTTAATAAACCTGCCTAAATAATTCTCAAAAGCAGTCTCAACATCGAATACGGAATAAATACCTTTAGACTTTAGGCGCCCTGCCAGTATTGAACCTGCCCCATCGTCGCTGCGAAGTCTATTACCCAAACCTACAATAAGAACCCTGCGGTCAAGATAGGGTATAAGACGCTTTAACATACAATTACATTTTAGCAGTTGCTTCTTTAATCAACGGCAATATCCCCTCTATCTCTTCCTTGGATAATCTGCCTAAGCGGGCATAAATAAAATTACCCGAGCGGTCCTTTATTTCTCTGGTAATCTGCAGTTTCTTAGCACCCTTATTATAAGAATGCACGCTCACTACAATCTTCCCCTCTTCTGCTTCCCATTCCTTAGAAAATACCAACTCATCAAGATTTGTATCGTATGGCATTTGTTTCCTCCTTTCAATGAGCCCGTAACCTATAGAAGTCCGCCGCAGGCGGACGACATAAGCTATTCGGGTGGTTAAAACTTCTTCCCGTGCCTGTATGGACGAGTTTTATTGTACTCTATCTTTTTAAGCAGGGCTTCTTTTAAATCAATTTTACGTGCCCCGCAATAATCGAATATCCTGATACAACAATCAGCTAACTCTTCGGCAATATCTTCTCTCTTGCCGTGGTTACGCATTGCCTCCAGCGCTTCAGAAAGTTCTGAATGCATCAGCGCGATAAGCTCCCCCTCGTTACGCTCACTATCCCACCAGCCTTTTTCTTTAGCAATACGGTGACATTCTTCTATAAGATAACCTATATCGTTGTTATTTGACATCTTCCTGAATCTCCTCTTTAGGTGGTGCAATGGCTAATTCCAATTTAGTAAATAATTTGTTCGCTATGATGTCGCGCTGATAGCTGCTGGGAGAAGAAACCTCAAGCCTTGTATTCTCCTGGTCTATCCTTGTTAAAAACACGCCCACAACAGTCGTATCTGCACGGGAAACATAGAAAGCAATTAAACCTTTTGTCTTATCTGAAGAATAAATATAACAACCGATTTCCTTAAGTAAATTTTCTGTCTTGGTATAGCACTCATCGAGCCCGATAGGAAAAACTTTCTTCAGGGCTAAATCACGCGAGCTTTCTATTTCTTTCGTAGATACGCCAAGCAAACCTTTTACATGCCCTTTCATACTAACACAACCCGAGAAAGAAATAACACAAAATACAAAAACTGCTAGATATAATATCTTCCTGTTATTTAAAAACATATACCTGCCTCCTTATTCATTTATTAGCTGTAATATCTTATCCAGATGTTTCAGGGCCTCATCCTGACCCCTTTGGCAAAACTCTTTTGCGCGATGCAGCTCAAGCCAATATAGGCCTTGGGTGTTAGGATGAAGCAATACATCGGCAAGCTGCCCTTCCTTCTGCGCTACTTCAGATTGCATAATTTCAATGCTGCTGAATACCAAATCCAAGATATTAGTCCTGAATTTATCCTTCAGGTATTGCTTTAGGATACCATATTTTTTATTTATATCCAATACATCGGAAAGTTTAATATTGACCTGATCTTTTACCAATTCATATTGCTTGACTATATCGTCTTTTGAGGGCGTAACATTGACAGCGATAATTTTCCTTGCCCCCATCTTATATAAAATCTCCGTCGGAAGTGGATTGATTATTCCCCCGTCTAAAAGTATTTCCTCCTTGACCCTGAAAGGCGCAAATACCCCGGGCATAGAGCAGCTTGCCATAATAGCATCGGCAAGCAGGCCTTTATTTAGAATAATTGTCTCCTTGCGCTTAACGTCGCTTGCCAAAATCACAAGCGGTAGCTTAACATCCTGGAATGTCTTATTCCCTAGATACTTCTTGAAAAAACTATAGAGCTTATTGCCTTTTAAGAACCCCATGCTGGGGAAAGTTAAATCAACTATATTCCAGAGATATTTCGGCTCTTTAAATTCCGTATTAACTATATCCATAATCTCGGAGCTCGACCTGCCTGTAACCCATAGGCTTGCTATTAAAGCCCCGATGCTTGAGCCGGAAATCATATCAATTGGTATTTTGTTATCTTCTATTACTTTGAGTACGCCTATATGGCTAAGCCCATAAGCAAAACCGACCCCCAAAGCCAATCCCACAACACAATCTCCGATGTTACGGCTAATCCTCCTTAGGGCCTTGGAATATTCGCAATCAGGTTTGTCTAAAACAAGGCGGTCAGTAGACAGGAGGTCTATCTTCGGGATCGTAGCAAATATATTAGCGTCTAAAATATCCACCTGTTGTTGAAAAGTCAACTTGGATATTTTATATCCGTTTATGATTATTTTAATCTTGCTATCCTGAAAATGGAATTCATTCTTCAATCTTTGGATAAGATTAAACGTGCGCTTTAAGTCTACCTCATCCGGGCTGCTAAGCACATGTATCAGATCCGACTGGTTTAATATCTCAAAATTACCGATATCCATCAAAGACGGCAGGTCTACGACAATGTAATGATAGTCATTAACCAAGACACTTAATATCCCTACGAATTTCTTCAAGAAGTTGTCGCAATCAGGCTGATAATAAGCGCAGAACAGGTCCACGCCAAACTCACTCCTGGTAATAATTTTGCCTAATCCTTCCGGGGTTATAGTCTGCGAAGAGGAAAAATCGAAAGCAGAAACATCGGATTTTATATTAAGCTTGCGCGGAAGGCTGTGATGTTTAACTCTGTCTGCAAATTCAAATATAATAACGGACTTGCGTGTTTCCTTCTTTAAACTTAACGCCAGATTAAGGGCATAGATACTTTTACCGGCCTGCGAATAAGAACTGAATACGGATATAACCGAAGACTCAAATATCTTTTTGGGATGCAGCTTCTTATCTTTTAGCCTTCTGGACAAAGTAAGGCTTAAGTCTATTGCCAGTTTGGGTATGGCCTTTAAGATAGTCTCAAAATCCTTTTTTCTGATAACCAGGATAGCCGAATCATTTATTGCTTTAGTAGTTACGGAGTGGTTGTCTCCTGTCAAAAGCGATATTATGCCGAAATATTTTCCTCTATGCAGATATTCTAAATCTTCTTCTTTGTTATAATCATTGCGGGCATAAGCAAGCACACGGCCATATACAACACAATAAAAAGCGTCGGCAGCAGAACCCTCCTCATAAATAACCTGCCCCTTCTTATATTCTAAGACGGAAGATTTTTCTTTAATAATATTCTTTTCGTCTGCGGAAAGCGAGTTAAAAAGCGGGATATCCTCAAGCGCAGCATCCAAGTCCTGCCGCTCCATACCTAAACCTCACCCTTCTGACAAACCAAGGCAAAATTCTTAGCGCTCTGCCTGACTGTCCTCTTATAAGTAGCATAATCTACCTCTATCAACCCAAAACGCGGAGAAAAACCCTTGTCCCATTCGTAATTATCTATAAGCGACCAATAGATATAACCCAGCATCTGACAGCCACTTTCAATAGCAGCAGATACCTGGGTTAAATGTTCCCTTATAAAATCCCAGCGCAGGTTATCATCGTCTGTACAAATCCCGTTCTCCAGAATAAAAATCTTTAAGCCGTATCTCTTGAGCCCAACCAATATATCATACAACCCTCTAGGATAAATATCCCAGCCTAAAGAATTTTTTCTTAAAGGATGGTGGCCACTCTTGCATTCATCGAACATAATATTCTTAATCCTCCAAGATCTAACATCCACAAGAGTACGCGAATAATAATTTATACCTATAAAATCAAGCGAATGCTTACGCTTCAGCTGATTCAATATATAATAATCATACATCCAGCTTCTTATCATGACTGACATTCTATTTAATAAGGAGCCAGTGCAAGGCACAAAAGCCTGCATATTCTGGGCAATGCTTATTTGCGGACAAATGAAATTATTATTCTTATAGAACTTCTTAATCAGCCGGTATGATTGCACATGAGCCTTGATAATGTTCTTTAATGCCTTCCTTGCCTTAGAGAATGATTTCTCCTGCGGCGGCCATTGCCCTATGATGTAAGAATGGTGCACATAAACATTTGGTTCATTTATGGTGACCCAATACCGGACATCCTCACCCAAGTGCTCAAGGACAAAAGCAACATATCTTAAGAAATAATTTACTGTTTTATCGTCAAGCCAGCCTCCGCGCTGCGCTATCCATTGGGGGTTAGTAAAGTGGTGCAGGGTAACTATAGGTTCAATACCAACACCCTTAAGGTATTTTATAACTTCTACGTAATGCTCAATCTCTGTTCTGGAAAATTGGGAATCCTGAGGCTCTATGCGGCTCCATTCAATGGAAAGACGGTGGGCGTTATGATTCAGCTCCTTAGCCAAATCAAAATCCTCTTTATAGAGCTGGTAATGGCGGGTTGCCTGGCCGGATTTTTCTTTAAGGTTCAAACGCTGTTCCCATTCCCACCAATCGCTATTTATATTGCCTCCCTCAACCTGATATGAAGAAGTAGCTGCCCCCCAAAAGAAATCAGCGGGAAAATAGCTTTTTTTCGGCTCAGACATATTTTCGGATATTTTTTTGAGTATAATATTTATACAAGTATAATTATATCATGGAACCACAAAATTTGAATTCTTTTATGCTGACAAAATAAAAAATCCCAACTGACTAGTTGGGATTAATGATTTTGTAAAACAACAGCCGATAAAGGCGAAGCTTTTAGCCTTCGCTCACCTTCCTTCGGCAACCCAGCTGCCATATTGTTTTACCGCTTATAATCGCTTTTTTTACAGAGGTCTACCTCAAGCGAAAACGGTAAAGCATTTTAGGCCTGCGGCTTTGCCCTGCGTGTAGCATCTTATTTAGCCTATACGCAGGATCCCGGATTAATGCTCCCAAAACAATCCCATCCGAGATGTCCTCATCTTTCGATGAGTTTGCCTTTATCGGCTATTACAATTATACCTGAAAAAAATCTCTTTTTCAAGATAACACAGACTAAATACTATCTATATTTATCTTTTTTTGCTAGACTTAGAACTTGCTGCCAAATAAGCACTTAAGACTTCCCAAGTCTTCGGCCCAACCTTGCCGTCGACCTTCAATCCCTTGGCCTTCTGGAAATCTTCAATGGCCTTTTTCGTCATGGGGCCAACTTTCCCATCAACCTCTCCTGTATAAAAACCGGCGTTCTTTAGAGCTGTCTGTATATCTCTTGGACTCGGCTTATAGGGGCCCTGGGGAGGAAGCGGCTCCAGCTTTGGTTGTGGGGCACTAGTAACTGCTACGGAAGCATCTGGGTTGGAAGGCGGCATGGGCATTACCTCAGCCTGCGCTACCGGCGCCTGTTGATCTGTCCCCATCGCGCTTATTGCGTCTATGGACATCGGCTCCTGCATACTTTCTAATGTTTCCTTCTTCTTACCACACCCTAACAACGAAACAACCATTAATAAAACAACCGCGACAACAGCATAATTTCTCATTTTTTATCTCCTTTTATTATATTAAATAATTTAATGTTTTTTGAATTATTATTGCTGATTAAGATTTTATCACCGCCTCCCTTCGACAGCGCGGACACAGTACCTTAATACGGTCCGCGCGATGCGGTTCGCCTTCCTGCTTCAAATCCTGCCTTTTCTCCATAAGTTTATTTAAGTTCTCAAGATAAAAAAGCATTAAAGAAGCATTGGAAAAAACCAAAGACCCAAGTTTACTGGCAACCCATAACAAATGCTCATATGGGGCTATCGGCTCTCCACAGCAACTGCAGATCAGCAATTTCTTGCTTATTTGCTGCTTAAGCTCCTTGCGGCTTTCAGTAGTTGAAAGATCAAAATCATTAGATAAAATAATGCCTTTTTCGGTAATACAATTAGCCTGGCATTGCCCACAAGCGATACAAACATCCCAGTTAATAGTCAGAATCCTTTCTCCCTGCAGGTCCTGCATTTCTATCGCGCCCGCTGGGCATACCTGAAAGCATGCGCCGCAGCCGACACAATCATCCTCATGATATTCCGGCTTACCTCTGAATCTTTCAAAAGGCTTATGCGGCTTATATGGGAACCTCGAAGTATACGGGCCTTTTATCAGCGCCTTTACTGCTTCCCTAAGTTCTCTTAATTTTGGGTATTTCATTCTTAATTTAGCCATCGGTATCGTCTTCAAGGTATTTATCGCAAACAGATTTATTCCAAATTTTAATTCCTGACTTATGGGCGCCTCTTGCCAGAGAATGCGCCGCCACCGGGGCTGTCAACAAAAGAAACAAAATACAAATAAGGGCTTTAACCCCCGCAGCACTAAATCCGAACTTTATGAATACCCCGAGCAGAATACTGCACGTGCCCAAGGTCACGCACTTAGTAGATGCCTGCAGGCGGTTGTAAAGATCGGGGAGCCTCACCAGGCCAATGCAGCCAAAAAGATCAAAAAGTATACCTACGAGAATGAAAAACAACCCTACTATCTCATTCATCAAAACCCCTCCCCTCAAGGAATTTGGCAAGGGCTAACGTGCCGATAAAACTCTGCAAGGCCCAGGCGATAGCAATATCAATATACCAATCCTTAGAAGTATAAAATGCAAGTATTGCGCAAAAACCTATAACTAATATACCTAAAATATCTGTGGCTACCGACCTGTCGGCAGCGGTAGGCCCTCTTAAGATACGGAATAAAGACAGCAGAAAACATATCAGTAGAAAAATAATAAGTTTCTGCTGAGCACTAACCTGAAGATACACGAATATAAATATAGTTAAAGCAGAAAGCAAAATAAAACCTAAAAGCCAACGCAAAAATCTCATTCAAACACCTCTTTTAATATCCTCTCAAACTTAGACACGATAAGGCGCGATGCCTCCTGGACATCCTGGCTTTTTACATCAATCCAATGTATATACATATATCCATTATCCTTATCCACGTCCACTGATAATGTGCCGGGAGTCAAGGTAATAAAATTAGCAAGAAAAGTCAACCCTGTCTCGGTTTTTAATATTGTTTTGACCTTAACTATCCCCGGGTTTATCGGCATTTTCGGGCTTAAGACCCTTAAGGCAACATCAAAATTAGCTTTTATACACTCCCAAGTAAATACAAATATGTAATAGACAAACCAAAGGTATCTATGCAAGTTAAACCATTTATAAGGCTGCTGGGTAAACATGTCGCCCATTATTATAGCCGCTAGAATAGATACCAATAACCCAGCTATAATGTGCTGTATGCTTAGGCTAAAAGACAAAAGCAGCCATAAGACAAAAGAAATCAGAAAAGTCACTAATCTTGAACGTCTATAACGCATTTATCCTCCAAGCACAACCCTGGCGTAATTAGTCCCCTCCAATAAAACATCTGCGGCAGGCCTGACAATATAATTAAGAAACTGGTTAAAGAATATGCCTACCCCTAGGCATAAGACGGCCAATACCGTCATTGAAATTACCATGGAAAGTGGCGATTCTCTTACAGCACAAATCGTATCTTTCAGCTTACGTGAAAAAGCATACTTCTGGACCTTTAAGAAAGAAGCCAGGGTAATCATGCTGACTAATATGCATACCGTTGCACCTAAAATATTATCCTTCTGGAAAGCAGCAATTATAATAATAAGCTTACTCCAGAAACCGCAGAAAGGCGGAATACCGGCGATAGATAATGATGCGATTAAAGAGCTAGTACTGGTAAAAGGCATACAAGAAGACAGATTGTGTAATTTATCCAATTTTCTTGAACCTGTGGCATACTCAACCGAACCGGCATTTAAGAAAAGGAGCGATTTAAATAAAGAGTGGTTAAAAAGATGGAAAAGCCCGCCTATTATGCCTAAAGGTGTACCCAAGCTTATTCCGAAAATAACATAACCAATCTGGCTTATAGAATGATACGCAAGTAGCCTCTTGAAGTCCCACTGGCCAATAGCAAGCAAAACCCCCACAAGCATGGAAATTATTCCTAGATAAGATAATACATCCAAATATAAGGCTGTCACGCCGATTATGTTAAATAAAACACGACAGAGAGCGTAAACTCCTATTGTTTTAATAACCACTCCGGAGAGCATTGCTGACATAGGCGCAGGCGCAGCCGGATGTGCATCCGGAAGCCAGGCATGGAAAGGAATAAGCGCTGTTTTTAATCCAAACCCCATGATAAACAGGGCAACGCAATAAGAAACAATATTCTTACCGGCAGCTGTCTTCAGCGACCTGCTGATATCTGCCATATTCAAAGTTGACACGTGTCCTAATAGCATACCGATAGCAAGCAATATCAAAACAGAAGCCACGCTGCCTAAAACCAGATACTTAAATGAAGCTTCCAGCTGCTCTGCCTTACAGCCGAAAGCAACAAGGGCATAGCTGGCAATAGAAGTAATCTCTAAGAAAACAAAAAGATTAAATAAATCTCCGCTTATAACTACCCCGTTTAAGCCTGCCAACAATAAACAAAACAGGGTATAGTAATAAATAGAACCGGTATATCTTTTTATGTAACCAACGGAATAAATAAGCGCTAAGAAGCCGATTAAATTCACTACCAGAAGCATTAATACAGTTAAACCATCTAAGACCATACAAATACCGAAAGGCGGTCTCCATGACCCGACGCTATAAACACTTACCCCGCTAGAAAGCCAGGAAACGCTTGCTAAAGAGAATAATAGAAGCAGGCCTGAAGCTAAGTTTGCCATATAAGGGACTAAGTCCTCACGTAGCTTTCCGATTATCGGTATTAAAAACGCGAAACCCAAAGGTATAATAACAAAAATTGGTAACATTAAATTAGCCCCTTAATTTCCTGATCTGTTCAATATCAAATGTCTTATATTTCTCGTATATCCGCAGAACAATTGCCACCATAAGAGCAGTTATGCCCAAGCCAATAACAATAGAAGTAAGAATAAGTGCCTGAGGCAGTGGGTCAACAAAATTAACAGCCGATACCTGATCGCTTAATATCGGCGCTTCCCCTTGGTTACGATAACCCAAAAGAATAAAAAATAAATTGATGGCGTATTCGGCGATACCTAAGCCGACTATTTTCTTTATGAGGTTCTTTTTGACTAAAAGACAGTATATGCCGATGCTGAAAAGTATGATGCATAACAAATAGAGACTCATTCTTCATCCTCCCCCTCTTGCGTATCCGGGATTCTTAAGATTGCCAAAGCAATAAATATGGCGAATAGGCCTGCGCCTACTTTTATAAAGATAGCGATGTTGCCTAAGATTATTATTCCTGAACTAAACAAATCGAATGGCCTGCCTTTAGGAAGGACATTCATAAAGAAATACGCCCCTGACATTAAGCCTAAAAGAGCAATCCCTAAAAACATCAGCCCTCCAAAAGACTCAAAGACCGATACGGCTGCCTGATTCAACTTATTAAAGGCTGCGTCTTTGCCGAAAGCGAGCATAAGGTGTATAAAAGAAAGTGCAATTATGACCCCTCCGGCAAACCCGCCCCCGGGAGTAAGATGCCCATGAAGCATGATATAAACGCCATATAAAAATATAAGGCTAACAGTGACTTTGGTAATACGCTTGACTATCAACGACATACCTGGTTCCTTCACCCCATTATTCCTTTCCTCTATCTAACCCCGCCATTTTAGGGAAAACGGGGTTCATACCTTCTTTTTACCTCTCATACGTAAAACGGTCAATACGCCTATAACGGAAGTAAAAAGTATAGTTGCTTCCCCCAATGTATCATACCCCCTGAAATCAAGTATGACCGAAGAGACTATATTAGCCGCATGAGTCTTAGGCAAAGCTTCGGCTATATATTCTGACCCCATCTTCATAACCGGGCTTCCGAATGCGGGAAGCTGCCCTACAGAACGATAGCTAAACCACACAAAAAACCCGATGAAAAAAAGAGCAAAAATAAAATAAAGCAGCCTCTCTTTGATTTTTTCATGCGGGATTTTTACTCCTACAGTAGCCCTGATAAGGATAATTAAAGAAAGGATCTCGACCACCAACTGTGTAATCGCCAAATCAGGTGCGCGCAATAACAAAAATGCTAAAGTAAGCCCTATGCCTACCGCTCCTAAAGCAATAACGCTGGACAATAAATCACGTATCTCCATCGCTACAATAGAGCCGATAATCATTAATATCAATATTATATGTAGCTCGATCATGCTATTTTAACCCCATTAAAATAATAAATAATATTATCAACCCGGCTAACCCCCAAGCCAAATAAAAATCAAGAATACCAGAATGCAAAATCCTGAATATGTAACTTAAACCAAGAATTATATACCCCACAGCATAGGTCAAGAAATTAATAAATCTGTCTATTGTAAAAAATACAACCCTGGAAACAAAATTTATTGCTGCATTTACGATGTTATAAAAATCCAACGATTCTTTATTCAAAACTAAATATATCTTCTTAAATAGCGGAACTTCCTCTACGGTTTTATAGAATTCGGTCCCCGGGAAGCTGGGAGAGAAACTACTAGAAAGCGATTCCCCTCCGATAAACATCTCATCCGTCCTTAAGACCTTTCTCTTATCCATGCGCAAAAGACCCAAACCGATTAGCAACCCCGCTGTTATCAAGATAAAAGCCAATGCCCCATTCCAGTAACCCAAAAACACTACTCCTTCATTCAAATAAGGAGAAATAAAATATTTAACGAATTGGTTGCCAAATAAACCTAAGATAATACAAAAACAAGCCAAGCTCGCCAAAGAGAGTTTCGCGCTAAAAGATACCGGAGGAATCGCTCTATTCTTCACCTGATTATCGCAACTCTTCTGTCCCAGGAATACAGAATGAATAAATTTGACGAAACTAGCCAGAGTAAGAGCGCTTCCGAACATCGCGGCAATTAAAGAAATAAGAAAAACTATTTTTAAAGCTGGGCCTGCTCCGGAAAACCCGATTAGCGCCCCCTGATAAATCATCCATTTCGAAACAAACCCATTAAAAGGCGGCACGCCAGATATAGACAAAGAAAAAACCAAAGCACACAAGAAAACCAGCGGCATATAGGCAGCTAGCCCGCCTAATTTATCCAGCTCGAATGTTTTCTTATTTTCTCCTGCCAGCCCGCCTGATAAAAATAATCCACTCTTGTATAGCGCATGGTTAATCATATGAAATAATCCGCCTGCTATGCCTATGCCAACCCCGGTTCCAAACCCCAGGACCATATAACCAACCTGACTAATAGCATGATAAGAAAGAAGCTTGCGTAAATCATGCTGAGCCAAAGCCATTATAACCGCAAATAAAATAGTTATGCTGCCCAAAATCATAAGTATGGCTAAAGCGGTGTTATTTAAGATAAAAAGATCTGTACATATCCGGCCAAGGAGATAAATCCCCAATAACTTATCAAGGGAAGCCGGGAGTATCGCCATAACAGCCATATTAGAATTCTCGGATGCCTGCGGTATCCAGCTGTGAAAGGGTCCACATCCTGCCTTTGCCAATGCCGCAGAAAGCATAAGTATAAAAGTCAACCACGGGAGGAATCCTTGAAGCGCAATGCCCGAATGCGAAGGCATCAAAGACGAACCGGATAAATAGATATAAAATGAAGCTCCCAAAATAAAGGCAAAATCAGCAAAGCCCACGATAGACAACGCTTTATCAGCGTCTCTTGAAGAACCTATACTAAGCATAGCATATAACAAGGCAAGATTAACTCCCCAGGCAAATATAAAAGTTATGAAATCCCCTGCCATACATACTAAATTTGAAAAAGCTGCCAGATACGCCAGATATGCAAAAAATAGCCTGTTTTTCTTTAATGACTCGGAGGACAAAGAATAGATACAGATGATAAGCGTAAATATATTAATGAATATTATTACTATTCTAGAAAGAAGATTTGTATTCAACAAAAGTGTATATTCGCCGAAGACGTATGAATAATTAACTAAAGCCGGATTAATAAAAAGATACACCGAATATAAAAGCGAGACCAGGAAAGTAAACAAAGAAGCTCTCTTTAAGAACTTGGCTTTGTTTATCAGCAAAACCAAAGTACCTGAAATAACCGGAAGATAAACTAAAATACTAACTGCTTTGAATATCATCTTAATATAAGGTTAATAAAATTGACCGGCAAACCAACCGCTAAACCAAGCAACAATGATAATGCCCCCAATATCAACACAATCACAACCATAGGAGAGCCGGCTTCTTCCCTGGCCTGTATTTTCTCTTCACCTAAGAAAACTTTGCTAAAGAAACGCATCAAATAAAAAAGTGTAAACAAAGCTCCGAGAACCGCTATCGACGCAGCAAGTATATAACCCTGCTTGATGGCAGACAATACAAGCATAAGCTTAGGCCAGAATCCCAGCAAGGGAGGTATGCCTATAATAGAAAACGCGCATAAAATATATGCTAAAGCAACTAGGGGCATGGTCTTTATTAAGCCGCCCAAAGCATTAATATCTTTAGTTGAGGTTTTATGCTCAATTATGCCTGCGCATAAAAACAGCCCTGCCTTAGCCAAGCTATGCGCCAATATATATAAAAGCGCGATTTTTAGTGAAAAACTCGTATTTAAAGCCAAACAAAACATAATGTATCCTAACTGGCTTATCGTAGAATAAGCCAGTATTCTTTTCATGTTATTCTCGACAAAAGCACAGCCCGATGCGACCAGTATAGTAACTACGCTTAAAGCGATAACACAATTAAGGAAGAAAGTTGTTACTATAACCGTAGAGCAGAAAATTCTGGCAAAAACATATATACCTATTTTTACTAAAACTGCGGCATGTAAAAGTGAGGTTACCGGTGTAGGAGCGACTCCTGCATCAGGAAGCCAAGTCTGCAAAGGTAATTGCGCAGATTTAGCAATCACGCCACAGAGAATAAGAAAAGCGGACAAATTAGCAATAGGTAGCCCTCTTAAAGCAGAAACATTCAAAGTCCCATAGTTAAGAAAAATCATGATTATGCCGGCTAACATTAAAGAAGCACCGAAGAAGGTGACAAGAAAAGCCTTATCTGCCGACTTTAAGTCTTTTTCTTGGCGGTAAAAACCTATTAAACGCCAAGAGCATACCGAAGTTATTTCCCAAAAGCAAAACATAAGCATAAGATTAGAAGAAAAAACCAATCCCATCATCGCCCCGACAAATAGAAGCATCCAGAAATAAAATCTGTTTTTCTCTTCATAATCCTGCATGTATTCTAAGGAATAAAATCCGATTAACAAGGCTACGAAAGATGAAACCACAGCCATAAACACTGCCAGGGCGTCACCAGAGAAAGAAAAACTTAACCAACTGTTAAGCCACCAGCTAAAAGAAAGGGCTTTTGTCTTAAGCAGAGCGAATATCGAAAAAACAACTGAAGAAAAAGTTATTGCCAGAATCGCCACGGAGAGGACAGGCCTTATTCTCTTCGGCAAGATACTCAAACCGAATGCACCAAATATAGGCAGAAAAATTGAAGTTAATATAAAATTCATCTTTTTATCTTCTGCAAGTTTCTGGCTATTTTCTTAGTATGATAATAAATAGCTGCCGTAAAATCCAGGATATTTAAAAACATATTGCAGGCAAAAGGGCTGCAAATACCTTCTATCATGCGCTGGTTATGCCTGCGCCTAAGGTCATCAACAAGTGTATCTATATGATTTTGGTCTTTGACTACGTCTTTTACCGCACCGGATGCATCCTGGCTTAAAGAATTTACAACATCAGCCAACGCCTTTTCGCTTTTCTGATAAAGTCCGGCATATTCTGAAACTGCCTGCTCACTAAAAAGCAATTTCTCCTCTATCTTTATCTGAACGCGCTCTAAAATATCTTTACAATAATCCCCTATCAACTCTAAATCACCAACAACATCCGCATATATTAACGCAACATCTTTCTCTTCTTTGACTATAGACGAGCGATGTAAATTAATCAACGAGGAGGTAAGCTCTTTCTCCATTTCATTAAGCCTGGTCTCATCTTCTAAGACTGAAGCAACAATATCCAAATCATGCTCCATAAACGCCTGATAGCTACGCTGCCACATCCTTAAAGTAAGCTGTGACATCTCTGCAACTTTTTTCTTAACACTGTATAAATCTTGCATTAGTTCCTCGTTTTACGCATACGCGCTGTTTTTTCCTGAGACATTTTAATCAAATCCCAGCCATTACCTATTTTGCTGTTTCTGGTTCTATCTATAATCGCGAGTCTCTCGGTACAACAATAACAGGGATCCACCGCAGCTAAAGTAATAGCCGCATCCGAAATACTGCCGCCTACGGCAGCAACCTTGTTTGAAGCCACATTAACAAAGCTGGGCGCGCGTATCTTATGCCTTACCGGACGGTTTGTGCCGTCACTTTTTACATAATGATAGCATTCGCCTCTGGGAGCCTCCACTCTGCCGATACCCTCTCCCACAGGTATATCCTTTATATCGGCATCTATTTTACCTTTAGGCATTTTATCAAGGCACTGCCTCATAATACGCACGGATTCATACATCTCCATTATACGCACAACTGTTTTAGCGAAAACATCCCCGTCTTTTTCTACTATAACATTCCAGTCTACGCGGTCAAATACGCCGTAAATATCATCCCTTCTTATGTCTATGTTAATTCCTGACGCGCGCGCAGTCGGCCCTACAACACACCAGTCTATTGCCTGTTTATGGTTAAGTATCCCCACTCCTTTTAAGCGGGACTGTATTACCGGATCATCCATGACTGCCCCCTTAAACATATCCAAGGCAGGAAGCAATTCATCAAAAGTCTTCTTCAACATCGGGATATCTTCATCTTTTATATCTCTGCGAACCCCTCCCACCTTAAACATGGCATAATTATTTCTGTTGCCGGTTATCATCTCAAAACAATCTAAAACTGGCTCGCGGTATTTCCACGCCCACATCCACACTGTATTATAACCGATAAAATGCCCGGCTAATCCCAGCCAAAGCAAATGGCTATGAATCCTCTGCAGCTCATCTATAATCGTGCGGATATAAAGCGCTCTTTCAGGAACCACTTTCTGCTCTCCGCCTAATAAATCTTCAACAGCCAAAACATAGGCGTAAGGATGAGACGAAGAACATATCCCGCATATACGCTCAACCAAAAAAGCTACCTGGTCATAATGTTTATGCTCGGATAACTCCTCTATCCCGCGGTGATTATAGCCGATGATTATATCTATATCCACCACCTTTTCACCCTCGACATAAAGTTTGAAAAACTCCGGCTCTTCCTGAAGCGGATGATAAGGACCTATCGGAACAATTACTCTATGCGACATGTCTTACTTTCCTTTTCTTAACGGATAATTACCCTGCGGCCAATCATCTGACAAAAGCAACCTGGTTAAATTAGGATGCCCCTTAAAATTTATACCTAAAAGCTCCCACATCTCTCTCTCAATCCACTCGGCCCCGTTAAATATGGGAGTAACGGATTCAACCTCGGGATTTTTTTTATCCTCAATTACAATCCTTACCGAATATATATACCCTATTTTATCATCGCTGAAATGATAAATTATTTCAAATCCTGCCGCAGTATCCATTCCTGAAGCAGTAGAAAATCTAAGTCCGAGCTCCTTAAAAAGATACTTCACCACTTCAAATATATCACCTTTATTTACGGTAAAGAAAACCCGCTTATTAGAATTCTCTTGCCAATCCAATATCTTATTATTAAATCTGTGCTTGATATTATCTTTTACAAGTATATTAGACATTTAAGTATTCGCTTTCTTGTATTTCGCTATTAATTTTACAATCCCAGAGATTATTGCTTCCGGTTTAGGAGGGCAACCCGGTATATAAAGGTCTACCGGCAATATCTCATCTAATGTCTTACAGACATTGTAACTACTCCTAAACATATGTTGCGAGCAGGCACATATGCCAACTGCAACGACAAAACAAGGCTTCGGCGCCTGTTCATATATTTTCTTCATGCGAGGGACAGATTTCCTATTCATCGCTCCCGTAATCAAAAGCACATCTGCATGCCTGACCGAGCCTATCAGCTGTATGCCAAACCGCTCCACATCATGGCGCGGGGTCAGGCAGTCAAGAATTTCGATATCGCAGTTATTACATGAACCTGCGCTTACATGAAAAACCCAGATTGATTTGGTTAATGCCTTCTGCGTAAGTCTCATATTATTCTATAACCCGAATAAAGCCAATACTACCGCCAAAACCGCCAATAAAGTAACCGGCCCCCAGAAAAAACGCAGGGCCTGATCAATTCTTAGGCGGGGATTGGTATTTTTTATCAATATAATAATTACTAATATCCCTGTATATTTTGCAGCTAACAACGGCAAGCTAAGGTCCTTACCCATGAATATAACAATGAGGAATGCCGGCACAACACATAAAAGCGAAGCCTTCATCAATTTGAATAAAGCCAGACCTAGGCCAGAATATTCAATAAGTACCCCTGCCATTATCTCCTGTTCTGCTTCCGATATGTCGAATGGCGCAAGCCCAAGTTTAGCCTGCATACAAAAAATAGATACAACAAAAGCAAGCGCCCCAGACCAAGAAAAAATAAATGAGCGGGTCAAATTCTGATAATCAATTATAGTTGATAAATTTATCAATCCGGAAGATTTTATTATAATCGTAATTAAAGCCAAAAGAAAAGGAAGTTCGTATGCCAGGACTAATTTCATCTCCCGCGAAGAGCCCACTGAAGCCAGCGGGTTACCCGAAGAAGACCCCCCTATAATCAAGGCCAAAGCCGGAACAATTAAAAGATACACGGCAACAATCAAATCTCCATGAAAACTCTGATGCAGCATAAAAACGCTACCCAGTATTACATTAGAAGCCAATACTGCTCCTATCAACCCAAGATAAGGAGCGGCCATAAAAGCTGTACCCGCTGTCTGCGGGATAATATTCTCCTTACCTAAAAGTTTAAGTATATCAGAGAAATTCTGATGCCAAGGCGGACCTACCCGCCACTGCAGGCGCGCAGAGACCTTTCTATCCACCCAACCGGCGATTAAGCCAACGCAGGCAGTAAAGACAAAACCCGGGAAAATCAAAAAATTAAATAGCAATTTCATAGTTTTATTATGTTATTTCTTTTTTACCGGCTGCAAGTCTTCTCTAAACCATTTGCGCGTATGCACTGCAAGATGCTCGCCTACAAAGTATATATTTTGCTCTAGATTTTCTTCCACATCTTTAACCTCGATAGCTTTATGAGGACATGCCAAAACGCATTTTGGCAAAGAAACACTTGAGCCGATACAAAAATCACATTTAGAATCAAGATAAGGTATGAAATCCTGGAATATTACTCCAAACGGACAAGCCAAAGAACAGCTCTTACAACTGGTACAGCGCATCTTGTAACGCTTCAAATGCCCATCGGCCTGCCGTTCAAGCGCATTATGATAACAGGCGTTAACACATGGTGCTTCATCACAATGCCTGCAGATGGTGGCAAAAGTAGCATATTCACGCAAAGATGCGACTCCGTTATTCTGCGGATGATAGAAATAATCACAGGACACGCTGCAATCTTTACAGCTGCTGCAAATATCCAAATCAACGTATAACCGTTTCATATTATTAATCCCACATATCCGGGATCTCCCTTAACTCTTCGTAAGTGAACACCGGACCGTCTTTACAAATATAGTATCTGCCTATACGGCAATGCCCGCATTTACCCAGACCGCATGACATATTCTTTTCCATAGAAAGGTATATATCCTGCGGTTTAAAACCTAAGTCCATAAGTTTCAATGTTACAAATTTCATCATTATCGGAGGCCCGCAAACAATAGCAACGGCATTACGCAGGTTTAAGGGAAGATCATTTAAAATAGTAGTAACTAAGCCTACATTGCCTCCCCAAGAAGGCTCTCCCACATCCACTGTAACCATCATGTCAACTTTATCTTTTTTAGCCCACTGGCTAACGGCATCCTTATAAATAATATCGGAAGGACTGCGTGAACCATAGCGCAATATAATCTTATTGTATTTATCTATCTCGGAAAAAAGGCTGAATAATAATGAACGCAGCGGAGCCAGCCCTACGCCCCCTCCGACAATCAATACATCCTTACCTTTAAATTTATCCAAAGGATAGCCCTTACCATATGGCCCGCGGATACCCACAGGTGTTTTCTTAGCGGAATTATGCAAAAGTGAAGTAATCCACCCTGCTTTCATTATTGTCACATCTATCTTCTCTTTTACATTAGGGTCCGAAGAGGGTGTAAAAGGAGCCTCGCCTAACCCCGGGAGCGTCAACTCGATGAATTGACCAGTCCTGAATTCAAACGGCTCCTTAGGCTTAAGCACAAATGTCTTAATTGTCGAGCTTTCAGTTATAACATCCTCTATTGTCGCCTCTATCGGCCTGTAAATATTTTTCATCCCGTTACACGCCCCATTCTATCACCTGCTACACTACAGTGTGTAACGGGATTCATCGCCGTTACACACCCCGCTATAAAGTCTTTTTTAACTTACTTCTTAAATCCTTTAGCACTTCTCTTATATCTATTTTACCCGGACAGACTTCAATACACCTTCCGCAACCACAGCAAGCCGGCATATTCAAATTATCAACAAAGAAATCGAATTTCTTCATAAAACGGTTTCTCAGACGTGATGCGCGCGTCTTTAATGGATTTGCCCCTCCGGCAACTCTGGCATAGTTAGCATACAGGCAAGAATCCCATACGCGGATTTTTTCGTTACAAGAATTAACCTTCTTGTCTGCAAGCAAAAAACAATGGCAAGTATCACAGATAAGGTTGCACCCTCCGCATTCAACGCAGGTAAGCATAAAACTTTTCCAGGTTTCAGCATTATATCCTGCTTTTACCAAATGCTGCACGGTATCTTTAGCGACTAAATCCTGACTTAAAATGTGTTTGCGTAATTTCGCAGATAAAGCTTCTCTTTTTGCCTTCCGGGCAAGTATCTGAGTATCTTTAGCCGCACAAAAATAATCTTTATATCTTTTTATTAAGTCTTCACCCTTTGTTGAACCAACCTCTACTAAAAACCCATCGCCCAATATGGATAAATTTAAATCAAAACCTGCCTCAGGATAAGGCAATATATCCCAAGCCAGGCAATGACAAACATCTTTATAATCAGTGCAATCACTGGATATAAATATAGCGTTTCCCCGGCGGATGCGATACGATGCATCAACCTCAACACCCTCCAGGAATACGAAATCCTGAATCTTATGCCCGTATATATCGCAATTCTTCACGCCAAACAAAACCACCTTCTCATCTTTGGCAATAGCATCTTTATTAGGAGTAAAATAATCGGTAACTTTCTCTAATGGCGGGGTAAAAAACGTCTTAAGCGGCTCAAGTGCGCGGTATGGATTATATACAAAATCGCTGCCTTTGCTTAAAGCAGAGTAACAATAATCATTTTTATCTTTATTGCTACTCTTCTCTCGAGGGCAGAATACTTTATAATCTTCGGTAAGTTTTGTTAAGAAGCTGTTAAATTGTGAGGTTTGGCAGTAATAAACAGACTGCATATTATAAAGGGTTCTTAAAAAATATTAGGCAGGCGCTTTGTGAAAAAAATCACAAAATAACCTTAAAAACAAGATATTTTAAGCTAACATACAAAATATTCTATGTCAAGGAAAACCTGACTAGATAGATTTTATCAGGAACTTTGAGCCTGAAGCTTCTGCCTTACTAAATCGCTGACTAATTTCGGATCTGCCTTACCGGCTATTTTTACAGTAACCTCTTTCATAACCTTACCCATATCTTTAATATCTTTGGCCCCGGTGGCAACTATAACCTCTTGAATAATTTTGGCGATTTGATCCGCAGAAAGCTCTTGCGGAAGATATTCTTTCAGAATAGCAAGTTCCTTCTGCTCTTTATCGGCCAAGTCCTGACGGCTGCCTTTAGTAAACTGCTCTATAGAATCCTGGCGGGATTTAATCTGTTTACGCACCACCGCAACAATATCCGTATCATCAAGCTTATCTTTTTTCTTGGCTAAAGCTGTATTCATAATATCGGCGCGCAGAAAACTTAAAACCGAAGACTTCAGGCTATCCCTGCTTCTTAGCGCCTCTTGATAATCCTTCATAATCTTTTCTTCTAACATAGAAAACCTCCTTAAAATAAAACGCATTTCCTAAAATACGCCAACCTTCTTTGCAAATCAGCTACGTTAAGCCGGCTTGTCCTTTCCGTGCCAAAACTCTCAACGTTAAATGAAGCTGCCACGGTACCATAAGCAGCGGCTTTGCTGATGCTTGACTGGCTTAAATTTCCCACCTTGCTTAAATAGCCCATAAAACCTCCGGCAAAGGTATCACCTGCTCCTGTCGGGTCAACTACTTTCTGCGTAGGATATGCCGGGATAGAAAAAATAAACTTATCGCTGTAAACAATAACCCCATGCTCGCCCTTCTTAATAAGCACCATATCCGGTCCGCAGCTATGCAGATATCTGGCAGCCTTAATCAGATTAAACTCTCCTGAAAGCTGACGCGCCTCCTGATCATTAGCTACATAAATATTGACTTTTTTAAGCAACCGCAGAAGTGAGCTCTTTTTATGATGTATCCAATAATTCATGCTATCCAGTCCTATCAAGCGCGGAGAACACATATTCTCAAGCAAGTGCCTCTGAATATCGGGATCAACATTGGCAAGAAAGATATTCTTAATGTTTCTTTGTTTTTCTGATATGCGCGGTTTAAAGTCGGCTAAAACCCCGAGTTCAGTGTTTATAGTTAAAGCCACATTCAAATCATCCTTATACTGTCCTTCCCATTTAAAGGTTGATCCGCTCGATTTAATCAAAGAGCTGATAATTATTCCTTTTCTGTCCAAAAACTCCACGTATCTTAAAGGAAAGTCCTTACCGACTATCGCCACAAGATTAACATCAGTAAAAATGCGCGCCGACATAGCAAAGTGTACAGCAGAGCCGCCTAACATATGTTTTCTCGAGCCAAAAGGAGTCTTAACCGTATCTAAAGCTACTGTCCCCAATACTACTATACTCATCCCGTTATAAACCTCCGATTTTACCCTACATACACATATAGCAGGGTTTATTTTTATATATTCTATCTAAAAAATACAAAAACTACCATTGCCACCATAATACAGTAATAGGCAAAATAATGCAACTTGCTTTTTAT
>CAYXSY010000002.1:97016-100142 GCA_964467905.1 uncultured Planctomycetales bacterium
CTACCATTGCCACCATAATACAGTAATAGGCAAAATAATGCAACTTGCTTTTTATCAAAACCTTCTTTAACAACCATAGGGCGAATAAACCAGAGACGAAACTTGCTGCAAATCCTAATGTTAGCGGTAAAAACATACTGTTGGAGATAACAAATCCTCCACCCCTGAATTCTAATATAGCCGCACCGCATATCGCCGGTATTGCCGCAAGAAATGAAAAACGAAAAGACGTTTCTCTATCCACCCCCCTTAAAAGTAAAGCCGATATCGTAAAGCCTGAACGGGAAATCCCCGGGACAACTGCTATGCCCTGCGCAATACCAAGGAAAACAGCATCTTTAAATGAAAGCTCAAGTTTACTGCCATTATCTTTTGCCTTAGCTAAGAAAAGCATCGCCGCAGTAAATAATAAGGCAACGGCTACTGCTTTCGGAGAAGCAAAGAGCAACTCAAAATAACTCTTGCCTGAAAAAGCTATAATCCCGGTTATAACCGTTACAATCATAATCTGGCCTATAATACGCGGCTTCTTGATAACACTCAATATATCCTTAAAAAAGAAGACTATTAACGAAGTAACTGTCCCCAGATGAAGCACCAACGCCACAGCTAAAGCGTGTTCCTGCATGCCAAATAAACTCTGCAGTATTACTAAATGCCCGGAGCTGCTGACCGGAAGAAACTCCGTAAGCCCTTGAACTAAGCCTAATATAATATACAGCATCATATTCTATGTCTTCTTAACGAGAAAAACAGCCTCAATCGCCAAATCCACTAAATCTACATCCCAATTATGCTCTAACAACTCCCGCCTCACCGACTGACTGTCAAGCCCGCCTTCTTTTTTTGAACGGATAAAATTTATAAGCATATTCAGGTTATATTCTTGAATCTTATTTAACAACAGATGGGCATCCTTTTCCTTATCTTCGGCGTTTATAAAAAAACAAATTAAGGCAATAACCAACGGCAGCGACATAACCGCAAGAGAACTTATAAACATACCGGAACTGCTTTTACCTAAAAGATAAGCGGATACACCCCAGAATACGTCAAACGCATAATGCGCTGCGATAACCGCTATTATTCCGTATCTTAAATAAACAACCCCGAATATAATACCCATCAGGCTGACTTCAACAGCCCTAAACCAAAAGGGGAATACCGCATAAGAAGAATGCCCAAACCCCCATATAACAGAACTGATTACCAACGCAAGAATCATGCTGCGCAGATATTTCTTAATCAGCGTTATGCCGAATAAACGAAAGACTATTTCCTCACTCAACGCGGCATCCAGGCCTATGGCAAAGGCCGCGAAAAACGGAAAATACGAAGACGACAAACCCGTAAGCCTAACCCATTCCTTCCAGACGCCCAGATGCTGTTGTCCGAAATACATTACAAGAGCCTGTAACCCAAGCAAAATTACAAACAGGAGATACCCTAAAAGTATGCTGGAACCTACCTGCCTCGTGAAGAAACTTGACTTTATATAATGGAAAAATGATGCATGCTTATTCTGCGGCATCACCTCGTTACGCAGAGATTCTCCTGCTAAGCCCGGCAGGATAAAGATAACACCTAGATAAACTGCGTTAATTATTAATTTAACAGCATACAGGCCTATAAAAGAAGTCAGCCCAACACTCGTTAAATAGGCCATTAAAAGCTGTTGGATGTTATTCAAAAATAAGAGCGCGTTTAACAAAACAAGAAATAGCATCAGGTAAAGATAGAATTTGTAGGATGAACGTATGGCTAAAGACTGTCTTTTACCGACTATTATAGATATGGCTATAATCAAGAATACTACGAGAACCAGAAAAGAAAAGCTAGACAAGTACTCTCCGGAAGAAAGCTGGTTCTCAATATAGCGCCTGAATTTCTCCGGGATATCCAATACCTGCGCATGGAATTCCCTTACTTCATTCCCTGATATTGTCGCCCCGATAATTAACTTTGCCTGGCCCTGATCTTTCTGCCACGGGATATAAACCCCTTTTCTCTCCCAAAGAAAATCATAATCTACTCTCTTATCGAAACGCTTGGCCCTTTCCTCAAAAAAATCATAATTATTAAAATCAAAACCGAATTTATCAGCTAAAAACTTCCTGGCCTTTTCCTTAGAAAGCTCTCTACCTAAATCAGGCCTTGCCTCGATATCCTCAATAAGATGCGCGTATCCGATAACCTTACCGGTCTTAGAACTTATACGTATCCTATATTCTTCTTTCTCCAGCTCTTTAAAAAATCTGACCTCCCAATAAAAAAGGTCATACCTGTGTTTTATAATAAAATCATCGGAAGAGACTCCTAGAGTTTTCTGCAGATACCTGTCAGCCCAGTTGTCGCTTTCAAAAACCTCTGCTAAAGAATATTCATCAGGATTGATACCACCTGACTTAAGATAATCTTTTGCCTTGGCTAAAGCGCTTTCCTTGTTTACCGATAAATCAACAACCGCAAAGCGCGGATAACCAAACTTGAACCAAAGGCCCAAGCAAAAAACAGCCATAATAATAAATAAAAACCAATCCCTAAATCTTATCTTCATGCATTATCCTTAATTAACAAGCTAACCATATCCTGCGGCAATGCGGATTCCAAATGTATTCTTTTATTCTTCCAGGGATGAATAAAATCTAATGTGCATGCATGCAAAAGCGCTCTTTTAGCCTTGAGCGCATAATCCTTCCTGAAAGAAAACCTACTCTCACCCACTAAAGGATGGCCTATACCCTTAAAATGAATACGTATCTGATTTTTTCTTCCGGTGGCAGGATTAACTTTCAGGCAAGTAAAGTTCTTTCTTTGCTCAACAACCGAATAATTTGTTAAAGCACTCTTGCCATCTACTTTAGTATTTATGGAGCGGCTGCCTAAAGGCAAAACACCATGCACAAAAGCAATATAAGTTTTATACACATGTCTGCTTTTAAATTCATCCATCATCTTATTTTGCGCAGACTTGCCCTTAGCATAAATAATAAGACCTGAAGTCTCCCTGTCCAAGCGATGACAAGGATGTAACCGATAATTACATGATTTTAGCTTTAAATCATCATTAAGTATGGTGGTGAGGGTACGTTTTTCGTTATGTGGCGTGGGGATTACTAATAATCC
>CAYXSY010000003.1:0-95230 GCA_964467905.1 uncultured Planctomycetales bacterium
GCGTTATAGAAGCTATAAATGAAGCAAGGCCGGCTTCAATAAAGGGAAAGTTTATTAGGAGCTTGGCTATTTCTTCTTCGATGAGCCCGGGGCTGAGGTTAAGCGTATGAAAAAAATAGGTCTATTAGTAAGAGAAGTATCCCAGAAGCGGATAACGGAAAGCTTAAAAGACGCCGAGAGCGCTTTTGTTATAAAGTACTCAAAGCTCTCCAGTGCCGATATGACGGCTTTACGTAAGTCGCTTAAAGAATGTAACGCCGATTTATTAGTTGTGAAAAACAGTTTAACACGCCGCGCTCTCGCCGAATCACAGCTTGACTCGATAACCAAATATATAGATGGCCCATGTGGTATAGTATTCACCAAAAAAGAACCTGTGGATGTCTCCAAGGCCTTATGTAATTTTATAAAAGAACATGAGCAGTTAAAAGTTGAAGGCGGATTCTTAAAGGATAAGATATTAGAATATAAAGATGTTGAATTTCTTGCTAAATTGCCGAGTAAAGATGCTTTGAAGGCACAGCTTGTTTGTACTCTTAACTCGCCGATTTCAGGTTTTGTTAACGCTTTAGGGCAATTAATGCAGAAATTTGTTGTTTGTTTAGATCAGATAAAGCAAAAGAAAAGTAGTTAATTAAAGGAGGAGTAAGATGGGTGTGAATACCGAAGAGTTTATTAAAACTATTGAGTCGATGACAGTATTGGAGTTGTCCGATTTGGTAAAGGCCTTGGAAGATAAGTTTGGCGTAAAGGCTAGTATGCCGATGATGGCAGCGCCTATGGCAGGAGCTGGTGCAGCAGCCGGAGCACCTGCGGCTGAAGAGAAAAGTACGTTTACCGTCGTCTTAGCTAATGCAGGGGCAAACAAAATAGCTGTTATCAAGGAAGTAAGAACCATGACAAGTCTAGGTTTAAAAGAAGCCAAGGACTTAGTCGATGGAGCTCCTAAGCCGATTAAAGAAGGCGTGGCAAAGGAAGAGGCCGAAGATATGAAGAAGAAACTTGAAGCGGCCGGGGCAACAGTAGAGTTAAAATAAATTTCGTAACTAGTACAGTCGTAACTTGTAACTAGTAATTTTCAAGATAAAAAATTTGTTGTTTTAAATTACGAGTTACTGGTTACGCGCTTACGAGTTACGTTAAAGGATAAAGATGATTAAGCGTAAAAATTTCGGAAAACTAAAAGAGGTTTACGAGCTTCCGGATATGCTTGATATTCAAAAGCATGCCTATGCAGAGTTTTTGCAGATGGATGTGGCCCCTAAGCAAAGAGAATCTAGAGGGCTGCAGGAAGTTTTCGAAGAGATTTTTCCTATAGAGAATAACGATCGTTCCATAAAGCTGGAATTTGTCAGTTATTCTTTGGGAAAACCTAAATACGATATTATTGAGTGTAAGATGCGTTCTTTATCTTACGCTGCTCCGCTTAAGGCAAAGTTTAGGCTTACTACAACCGCAGAAACTAAAGAACAGGATGCCTATTTTGGCGAGATACCTTTAATGACCGATACGGGGACTTTTATTATTAACGGCGATGAACGCGTGGTGGTGTCGCAGTTACAGAGATCTCCCGGTGTGTCTTTTGAGGAAGAAGATCATCCCACAGGAAAGAAGATATTTTACGGCAGGATTATTCCTTATAGAGGGGCGTGGCTTGAATTTAAATACGACCTTTCAGAAACAATCCTCGCTTATGTTGATAGACGCCGCAATTTTCCCGCCACCCAGATATTAAGGATTTTGGGGTTTTCCCTTGATTCGGATATTATCAATGCCTTCGGCAAAGAACACGTTGAAATAGCCAACACCCTTAAAAAAGATTATACAAAGAATAAAGAAGAGGCTTACTTAGATTTCTACCGTAAAATGAGGCCGACCGAACCAGTTACTAAAGAAGCGGCAGAGGCTTTATTCTACAGATTGTTCTTCGATCCCACCCGTTATGACCTGGAGCGCGCCGGAAGGTTTATATTAAACAGAAAACTTGATATGAATGTCTCTTTGGATAAGCGTATTTTGGATTCAGAGACGGTAATAAAGGTAATCCAATATCTTATCGGTCTTAAGCAGGGAGAAGGCAGGATTGACGATATAGACCATTTGGGTAACAGACGTGTTAAGACTGTCGGCGAATTGGTTCAAAATCAGGTTAGAATCGGTATGACCAGAGTCGAACGTTCAATCAGGGAGCGTCTTAGTATTTTAGGCGACACAACCACACTTAATGTCCACTATTTAATAAATTCCAAGCTTTTATCCAACCAGATCCGGGATTTCTTCGGCCGCAGCCAATTGTCACAGTTTATGGATCAGGTTAATCCTCTGGCTGAGATGACACACAAGAGAAGATTGAGCGCTTTAGGCCCTGGAGGGCTTTCGCGTGAGAGAGCAGGCTTTGAGGTAAGAGATATACATTCTTCGCATTATGGAAGAATATGTCCTATAGAAACGCCTGAAGGTCCGAATATCGGTTTGATAGCTTCTTTGAGTTCTTTCGCCCGTGTCAATGACTTAGGCCTGCTTGAAACTCCTTATCGTAAAGTAGATGACGGGAAGGTAACCCGTAAAATAGACTATTTAACGGCTGATATCGAGGAAGATAAGATCATAGCGCAGGCAAACGTTCCTTTGGATACAGACGGCACATTTTTAGACAAAGAAGTTTCTTGCCGCCATAGAGGCGATTTTCCTAAGGTTCCCGGCAAGCAAGTCCAGTATATGGATGTTTCGCCTAAACAGTTAGTTTCTGTCGCCGCATCGTTAATACCTTTCTTAGAGCATGATGACGCAAACAGGGCTTTGATGGGTTCAAACATGCAACGCCAGGCTGTGCCTTTACTTGTGCCTGAACCTCCGGTTGTGGGGACACAAATGGAAGATAAGGTAGCCAGGGATTCCGGCGCGGTGGTTGTTGCCGAAGAATCCGGTAAGGTTACTAATGTCGATTCAACCACCATAGCTATAGGCAAGAGAGTATATCATTTAAGAAAATTCTTACGTACAAACGCCGATACATGCTTGAATCAGAGGCCGATTGTTAAATTGAATCAGCATGTTGAAAAGGGAGAGGTTATAGCTGACGGTCCGGGGACTAAAGAAGGAGAGTTAGCTTTAGGGCGCAATCTCCTGGTTGCTTTCATGCCTTGGCGCGGTTATAACTTTGAAGATGCCATTCTGGTTAACGAAAGAATAGTAAAGGAAGATGTCCTGACTTCCGTTCACATCGAAGAATTTCAGGTGGAGGCTACCGAGACTCGTTTAGGCAACGAAGAAATAACCCGCGATATCCCTAATTTAGGAGATGACGCTCTAAAAGACCTGGATGAAAACGGTATTGTGCGTATAGGTGCCGAGGTTGGGGCCGGAGATATTTTGGTGGGCAAAATTACCCCAAAGACTGAATCGGAACTTTCTCCGGAAGAAAGATTGTTGCGTGCGATATTCGCCGAGAAGTCGGTAGATGTCCGTGACACATCGCTTACCGTTCCTCCCGGCGTGGAAGGTGTTGTAATAAAAGTTAATGTATTCCAGAGAAAAGACCGCGGTAGAAAGTCAAAAGAAGAAAAAAGCAAGGAATTAACAAAGATACGCGAAATAAAGGCGTACTATAAGCAGGAAATAGGAATTTTGGAGACCGAGAAAATAATTCGCCTTAGCAATATCTTAGGCGTTAGCAAAGATAAGGTAGTTAAGATGGATTTCAGCGATAATGAAGAAGCGCGCATTATCGCCACCTCTTTTGATGAACAGATACAGGATTTGATTCATGAACAGGAGCAAGAGATTGAGAAAGTCAGACGCGGAGATGAACTGCCGCCCGGGGTATTAAAGAGGGTTGTAGTTTATATAGCTACAAAGAGAAAGCTTGCCGAAGGCGATAAGTTGGCCGGCCGTCACGGAAACAAAGGTGTTGTTGCAAGAATTATCCCTGAAGAGGATATGCCGTATCTTCCTGATGGCACAGCCGTTGATGTCGTGCTTAATCCGTTAGGCGTTCCTTCACGTATGAACGTCGGACAGATCTTAGAAACTCATCTTGGTTGGGCTGCTAAGGTTTTAGGTTTGTATGTGGGTTGTCCGGTATTTGACGGCGCAAAAGAAGAAGAGATAAAGGAAATGTTAAAGAAAGCCAATCTTCCTGAAGACGGAAAGATTACTTTATACGATGGCTTTACCGGTCAGCCGTTTGATCATAAAATTACGGTCGGTTACCTATATATAATGAAGTTGGTGCATTTGGTTGATGAGAAGATACACGCACGTTCTATAGGTCCGTATTCGTTGGTTACGCAGCAGCCGTTAGGCGGTAAGGCACAATTCGGCGGCCAGAGGCTCGGAGAAATGGAAGTTTGGGCTCTTGAGGCTTACGGAGCCGCATTTACGTTGCAAGAGATGCTTACAGTAAAGAGCGATGATGTTGCAGGACGTCAGCGTATTTATGAGTCCATAGTTAAGGGCGAGCAGCGCCTTACTCATGGCACTCCGGAGTCCTTCAACGTTCTTATAAAAGAATTACAGGCGCTTTGTCTTGATATGCGCATGGAGAAATCGGCATGAAACCACAAAAAGAACATCAGCAGCCATTACAGTTCGATAAGATAACGATAAGAATAGCCTCTTCGCAGGTCATTAAATCGTGGTCTAAGGGCGAAGTCAAGAAAGCCGAAACAATAAATTACCGTACCTTGAAGCCGGAAAAAGACGGGTTGTTCTGCGAGAAGATATTTGGCCCGGTTAAGGATTGGGAATGTAATTGCGGCAAATATAAGGGCCAGAAATTCAAAGGTATCACCTGCGACCGTTGCGGGGTGACGGTTGATCGTTCTTCCGTAAGAAGAGAGCGTATGGGGCATATTGAGTTGGCTGCTCCAGTCACTCACATATGGTTCTTTAAGACTGTGCCCAGCCGCTTGTCTGCGCTTCTGGATGTCGGTTTAAGAGATTTAGAGAAAATAATATATTATGAGGAATATATTGTTATAGACCCGGGTTCAACTACATTAAAGAAGAAGGAACTTTTGAGCGAAGAGGAATACCAAGAAGCGCTTGCTAAGTTTGGCGCAAGTTTCAAAGCTAAAATCGGAGCAGAGGCGGTAATCGATTTATTGAAAGAAATAGATATGGATGTTTATTGCCGTAAGCTGCATCGTGATTTGGAGAAAACAAAAGATATTTTGAATAATCGCAAGCTATTGAAGAACCTGAAAATAGTCGAAGACTTCAAGAAGTCGGATAATGACCCATCCTGCATGGTGCTTAATATTTTGCCGGTTATCCCTCCGGATTTAAGGCCGTTAGTCGCATTGGAAGGCGGCAGGTTTGCTACTTCAGACCTCAATGATTTATACCGCAGGGTAATAAACCGCAACAACCGTCTTAAGAAACTTATAGAGTTGAATGCCCCCGAAATAATTATCCGTAATGAAAAGCGTATGTTACAGGAAGCAGTTGATGCTTTGTTGGATAATGGACGCCATGGCAGGGCAGTTATGGCCGCAAATAATCGTCCGCTGAAATCTTTATCCGATATGCTTAAGGGTAAGCAGGGGCGTTTTAGACAGAATTTGTTAGGGAAGCGCGTTGATTATTCCGGCCGTTCCGTTATTGTCGTCGGCCCGAGCCTAAAGCTTCATCAGTGCGGTCTTCCTAAACAAATGGCATTAGAGTTATTTGAGCCGTTTATCATCAAGAAGCTGCGTGATAAAGGATTTGTCCAGACTATAAAGCATGCCCGTAAAATGGTAGAACGCGGAAGGATTGAAGTTTGGGATATCCTCGATGAGGTCATCAAGGATCACCCGGTCCTTCTTAACAGGGCGCCTACATTACACCGTTTAAGCATTCAGGCATTTCAACCGGTTTTAGTTGAGGGTAAATCTATTAAAATACATCCTTTAGTTTGTACCGCTTTTAATGCCGACTTCGATGGTGACCAGATGGCAGTGCATGTCCCGTTATCATTAGAGGCCCAGTTGGAAGCCAAGATTCTGATGTTGTCAGTTAATAATATCTTTTCTCCGGCCGACGGCCGTCCGATATTAACCCCCACGCAAGATATAGTCCTGGGGGTTTCTTATTTGACCAAGGAAAAGCTTCAGGCAAAAGGCGAGGGCAAGGTATTTACTAGCGCTGATGAGGCAATCGTTGCTTACAATGACAGAGAAATCGATTTGCACGCTAAGATTAAGATCAGGATGGGAAACTTATTCGATATTTCAGAAAGTACCCTTATAGAGCAGAAGAAAATTATCGAAACAACTCCGGGCAGGGTAATATTCAACCAGGTATTACCGCCTGAATTCGGGTTTGTAAATAAAGAATTAAACAAAACAACCTTAGGGCGTATAGTTACCGAATGTTACAAGCGTTTCGGCCACCAGAGGACAGTTCAGCTGCTCGATGATGTTAAGGCTTTAGGATTTGAGTTTGCCACTTTAGGCGGCATATCGATAAGCGTTGACGATATGCAAATACCGAAAGCAAAACAGGACGTATTAAAAGACGCCAGAGCAGAAGTTGCCAAGGTTGAAGATCAGTATCGCAAAGGTATTATTACCGACAGAGAGCGTTATAACAAAGTAATAGATATTTGGACTCACACTACAGATAAAGTTTCGGACCTTCTTTTTAAGGAAATGCATCCTTTTAATCCTATATTTATGATGGCTGATTCAGGGGCTAGGGGTTCCCGTATGCAGGTCAGACAGCTTGCCGGTATGCGCGGGCTTATGGCTAAGCCTTCAGGTGAAATTATAGAAAGCCCTATTACGGCAAACTTCCGCGAAGGACTGACTGTTCTTGAGTATTTTATTTCAACTCACGGTGCGCGTAAGGGTTTGGCTGATACCGCGTTAAAGACCGCCGACGCAGGGTATCTTACCCGTCGCTTGGTTGATGTTGCGCAGGAGGTTATTGTCTCTGATAAAGATTGTGGAACATTAAACGGTATCACCGTATCGGCGATAATAGAAGGTGACGAGACGGTCGTTCCCCTAAAGGATCGCATTATCGGAAGGGTTGCCTTGGATAATATCGTAGATATTATTACCGATGAAGTTATCGTTGAACAGGGCACCGAGATTACCGAAGAAAAAGCCGATATGATTGAACGTTTAGGTATAGAAAAAATACGTATTCGCAGCGTTTTAACGTGCGAAGCAGAAAGAGGCGTTTGTACCAAGTGTTATGGCCGTAATTTGGCCACGGGTAGGCTTGTGGAGTTGGGAGAGGCAGTAGGCGTTATTGCCGCACAGAGTATCGGCGAGCCTGGTACACAGCTGACTATGAGAACTTTCCACATCGGAGGTACAGCTTCAAGAATTGTCGCCCAGTCTTTCATTAAGTCTAAGAATAAAGGCGTCGTGAAATATCACGGCCTAAAATGCGTTGCTAAAAATAAAGAATTTGTTGTTTTAAACCGTAACGGTTCTATAAGCATTAATGATCCTCAGGGTAGAGAGTTAGAGAGACATAATATCCCGCAAGGCGCTTTTATAGTAATCGAGGATGAAGGTTCTATAAATGAAGGGGTTATTTATGTCCGTTGGGATCCCTATACTTCGCCTATTTTAAGTGAAGTCAAGGGTAGCGTTAAATTTGAAGATTTAAAAGAGGGCGTTACGGTAAGCGAAGAGTTAAATTTGGTAACAAAGATGTCCGAACGCGTTGTCGTTGAGCATAAGCAGGAATATCATCCGCAGATAGTGATTATGGATGAGTCTAATGAAATAGCCGGTATCTATCCGATTCCCGTCGGGGCGCATATAAGCGTTAAAGATGGCCAGAAGGTAGAAGGTGGCGATGTCCTTGCAAAACTTCCGCGCTTACTTGCAAAGACCAGGGATATCACTTTAGGTCTGCCGCGAGTCGCAGAACTTTTTGAAGCGCGCCGTCCGAAAGACCCGGCCATTATCAGTGAAATAGACGGTTTTGTTGAATTTGGTGAGACTAAGAAAGGGCAGCGAGTTATTGTCGTTAAGTCAGCTACCGGTATGCAGAGAGAATACACTATTCCTCATGGCAAACATCCTAACGTTTATAAGGGCGATAAGGTAATAGCCGGCCAGCAATTAACCGATGGCCCGGTTGTCTTGCAGGATATCTTGCGCGTATGCGGCGATAAAGTCTTACAGGAACATTTGGTTAACGATGTCCAGGAAGTCTATCGTCTGCAGGGCGTACGCATTAATGACAAGCATATAGAGTTGATTATAAAGCAGATGTTAAAGAAGGTGAAGATAGAGGAGCCCGGAGACACAGGATTCTTGCCTACGCAGCATGTGGATAAATGGCAGTTCCAGAAAGAAAATAACAGGGTAATTAAAAAAGGCGGCAAACCGGCATCCGCTACACCGCTACTTTTAGGGATTACAAAGGCTTCTCTTACCACAGAAAGCTTTATATCCGCAGCGAGCTTCCAGGAAACAACGAGGGTTTTGACTGACGCCGCTGCTTCAGGAAAGATTGATGAACTGTTCGGCCTTAAAGAAAATGTCATCGTCGGGCATTTAATACCGGCGGGTACAGGTTTTCCGGAGCATCGTAATATAGATGTCGTGAAATTAGCAAAACAAGCAGAGATAAAAGAAGAAGCCGAGATGGCGACAGTACAGGAGAAGTAGATGCCCACAATAGCGCAATTAATTAAGACAGGCAGGATATTAAAGAGAAAGAAAACCAAATCACCGGCTTTAAAAAGCTGTCCCCAAAGAAGGGGCGTGTGTCTTCAGGTAAGGACTATGACGCCTAAGAAGCCGAATTCAGCATTAAGAAAAATCGCCAGGGTTAGACTTACCACGGGCATCGAAGTTACTTCTTATATCCCAGGCGAGGGACATAATTTGCAGGAGCATTCCATAGTTTTAGTCAGGGGCGGACGTGTTAAGGATTTACCCGGCGTGCGTTATCATATCGTAAGAGGAACTCTGGATGCTTCCGGAGTAAGCCAGCGTAAAAAATCACGTTCGAAGTATGGAGCAAAGCGGCCAAAACAAGCATAGTGACTCGTAAGTTCGTAACTAGTAACTCGTAATTAGTAATTTAAAAAAATAAGGCGGCAAGATGAGAAGAAGAAAAGCACAGGAAAGAGATATTTTACCGGATCCAAAATTCAATAGTAAAGTCGTTGCTAAGTTTATAAATATGGTTATGTATAAAGGAAAGAAGTCTACTGCAGAGGGGATAGTTTATGGGGCATTTGAGAGAATAAAGCAGCAGACTAATGATCCGGATGTACTAAAGGTATTTTATAAGGCAATAGATAATGCCAGGCCGCGCCTTGAGGTTAAACCGAGAAGGGTCGGCGGGGCTACATATCAGGTTCCTGTTGAAGTAAAACAGGAAAGAGGCACTTCGATTGCGCTGCGCTGGATAAGGGATTTTGCTAAGGCAAAAAAAGGCAGACCGATGGAAGAAAAGTTAGCTGATGAAATTATTTCTGCTTATAAAGGCGAAGGTTCGTCGATAAAGAAAAGAGACGATACGCATAAAATGGCTGAATCAAACAAGGCGTTTGCACACTTTAGATGGTAGGTTTGATGGTTGAACTTATCCCCGCTGCTTCGCAAAGCGAAGCAAAGCGGCGGGGATTAATTCGCACAAATAACTTACTCGCACTTGCGTGCTCCTAAGTTATGTGCTCATTTAAATGAAAAAAACAAGCTTAGATAAAATAAGAAATATAGGGATTATCGCGCATATAGATGCCGGTAAGACTACGACTACGGAGCGCGTATTATTTTATACCGGCAGGACCTATAAAATTGGCGAGGTCCATGACGGTACAGCCACGATGGATTGGATGGTCCAGGAGCAGGAGAGAGGTATTACTATTACCGCAGCTGCAACGACTTGTTTCTGGAAGGATATACGCATAAATATAATTGATACTCCCGGCCACGTCGATTTTACCGTAGAAGTTGAAAGGTCTTTGAAGGTTTTAGATGGTGCAGTGGTCGTGTTTTGCGGGGTAGGCGGAGTCGAGCCGCAATCAGAGACCGTGTGGCGCCAGGCCGACAGGTATGCAGTCCCGAGAATAGGTTTTGTCAATAAGATGGATAGAACCGGAAGTAATTTTTTTGAAGTAATAGACCAGATGCATAAAAGGCTAGGAGCTAATGCCGCAGCCATTCAGGTCCCCTACGGCCACGAAGCAGATTTTAAGGGTATGATTGATTTAGTGGAGAAGAAGCTATTGTTGTATAAAGATGATACCGGTAAAGATATCGAGATTAAAGATGTGCCGCAGGATATGATCGCTGAATACGATAAATATTATAATATACTCATTGAGAGGCTGGCTGAAGTCGATGACGGTATAATGGAAGATTATCTGCACGGTAAAGCGATTACAACCCAGAAATTAAAAGAAACTGTACGTAAAACCGTGGTAGCTAATAAATTCGTCCCGGTTATGTGCGGGGCATCTTTTAAAAATAAGGGAATTCAGCCGATGCTGGATGCAGTTTGTGATTATCTGCCTTCTCCTTTGGACGTGCCTGCTATAAAAGGCACCAATCCGGATACGGGTGATTTCGAAGAGATAATTACTTCTGAAAAAGCGCCTTTTTGCGCCCTGTGTTTTAAGATAGCCGCCGATCCCTATGTCGGTAAATTGAATTATGTCCGTGTTTATTCGGGAGTTTTATCTTCTGGAAGCTACATATATAATGCGACTAAAAGAGAGAGGGAACGCGTTACTAAGATTGTACGTATGCATGCTAATCATCAGGAAATTGTTGAGTCTATAAGTGCCGGAGAAATCGCCGCAGTAGTGGGGTTAAGCGAAACTAAAACAGGCGATACGTTATGCACTGAGAAAAATCAGATTTTAATTGAAGCAATGCGTTTTCCTGAACCGGTTATTCAGCAGGCAATTGAACCTAAATCAAAAGACGCGCAGGAGAAAATGGGTTTTGCTTTACATAAACTTGAAGATGAAGATCCTTCTTTCAAAGTTACATATAACCAGGAGACAGGTCAGACTATTATTGCCGGGATGGGACAATTGCATCTTGAGATTGTCATAGACAGGCTCATGCGTGAATTTAATGTAGAAGCCCGTGTAGGCCAGCCGCAGGTTGCTTATAGAGAAACCCTTACTAGGAAGGTTAATACTACCGGAAAGTTTATTCAGCAGTCAGGCGGCCGGGGTCAATACGGTCATGCAGTTATGGAGATGGAGCCTGCAGAACAAAAAGGTAGCGGAATTGAGTTTGTTGATAAGATTAAAAGCGGCGCCATACCCAGAGAGTACATTCCGGCGGTGAAAAAAGGCGTCATAGATGCGGCAAAAAGCGGCGTGTTAGCAGGTTATCCGGTTACGGATGTAAAGGTAACTTTAGTTGACGGTTCATATCACGAAGTTGATTCTTCGGAAATGGCTTTTCAGATGGCAGGCTCGATGGCTTTTGCCGACGGAATGCGTAAAGGCCATTCTGTGTTACTGGAGCCGATTATGGATATGGAAGTCATTACTCCCGAAGAATACATGGGTCAGATTATAGGAGATTTAAGCGGCAGAAGAGCAAAAATAGTTTCTCTTGTAACTAAGAATAATTTGTGTACAATAAAGGCTCATGTGCCTTTGGCCGAAGTCTTCAATTATGCAACTGCTTCTCGTTCTCTGACGCAAGGTAGAGCCTCCTACACAATGGAGCCCTCATTTTACGCTGAGGTGCCTTTACATATAGCAGAGAAAATTACTACAGGTTGTGCGACTGGTATAAAACCATAAAATATTAAAAAAATTAGGAGGTGCGATAATGGCTAAAGAAAAATTTGTAAGAAGTAAACCGCACGTAAACATTGGAACTATCGGGCATATTGATCATGGTAAAACTACATTGACTGCCGCGATTACCTCTGTTTTGTCGAAATTAGGCAAAGCGACATTAAAAGAGTATTCTGAAATTGCCAAGGGCGGTACAGTAAGAGATGATTCAAAGATCGTTACTATATCGGTTTCACACGTGGAATATGAGAGCGATACGCGTCATTATGCGCATATAGACTGCCCGGGCCACGCCGATTATATTAAGAACATGATTACCGGTGCTGCCCAGATGGACGGGGCAATACTTGTTGTTTCGGCCGCTGACGGCCCTATGCCTCAGACTAGAGAGCATATCTTGTTAGCTCGTCAGGTAAACGTTCCGGCAATGGTTGTATTCTTAAATAAGGTAGACTTGGTACAGGATAAGGAACTCCTGGAATTGGTCGAAATGGAAGTCAGGGACCTGCTTACTAAATACGGATATCCTGGAGACAAGACGCCGATTATTCGCGGTAGCGCATCAAAGGCATTAGTTGCTACTGACCCTAACAGCGAAGATGCAAAGTGTATCCTGGATCTGGTTAAGGCTTGCGATGAATTTATACCTATGCCTACCAGAGAGCTTGACAAGCCGTTGCTTATGGCTGTTGAAGATGTTTTTAGTATTGAAGGTAGAGGTACAGTCGGTACAGGAAGAATTGAAAGAGGTAAAGTTAAGATTAACGATGAAGTCGAGATTGTTGGTCTTCGTCCGGAAGTTAAAAAGACAGTTGTTACCGGTATTGAAATGTTCAGAAAGCTTCTTGATGAAGGGCATGCCGGAGATAACGTAGGTCTGCTTTTAAGGGGCGTAGATAAAGATACAATAGAAAGAGGTATGGTAATTGCTGCCCCTAAGTCAATTACACCTCACACAAAGTTTAACGCACGCGTGTATATCTTAACCAAAGAAGAAGGCGGAAGGCATACGCCATTCTTCGCAGGTTACAGGCCACAGTTTTATTTCCGTACCACTGACGTTACAGGTTCGGTTAAGCTGGCCCAGGGCGTGGAAATGGTTATGCCCGGCGATAACGTTAATTTTGAAGTTGAACTAATTACGCCTATAGCTATGGAAAAAGAGTCCCGTTTTGCAATTCGTGAGGGCGGCCATACAGTAGGCGCAGGCGTAGTCACCGAGATTATAGCCTAAGAGAGAGAAGTAATTTTTTGACAATGCAAAAAATACGAATAAGACTTAAAGCTTACGATCATCGCTTATTAGACAGGGCGGTTTTAGAGATTGTGGATACGGTAAAAAGCACGGGAGCGAATATCTCCGGCCCCGTGCCTTTGCCTACCAAGAAAGAGACCTATACTGTTTTAAGGTCTCCGGTTATTGATAAGAAATCTCGTGAACAGTTCGGTTTGGCAACGCATAAGCGTTTAATCGATATCTACGAACCGACATCCAAGACGATAGACGCTTTGAGAAAGCTCAGTCTTCCGGCTGGAGTAGACGTAGAGATTAAGTAAGTTGACAGTTTATATTAAAACAAAATCTTTGGCGGATTTTTCTCCCCAATAGATTGTAAACCGCTCACCTTCGGTGACGGCGAGGTTAAAACATGACAGGTTTATTAGGTAAAAAATTAGGTACAATTCAACTTTATAATGATAAGGGAGAGGCGCTTTGCGTTACTGCTATCGAAGCGGGTCCTTGTCCGGTTCTATCCGTCAAGCCGTCTAATATTCAGATAGGATTTGACGTGGTAGGAAAAGATAAGCACGTAAAAAAACCTATGCTTGAGTTTTTTAAGAAGCTTAACATTAAGCCTCAGCGCATCATAAAGGAAGTCTTGAAAGAAAGCGGTAAAGAATACAAAGTTGGCGACGAGCTTAAGGTTGATATGTTTGAAGCCGGCGACTATGTGGATGTGACTGGAACTTCTAAAGGGAAAGGTTTTCAGGGCGGCATGAAGCGTTGGCATTGGCACGGAGGGCCTAAGACTCATGGGTCTACATCTCACAGACGCGTAGGTTCAATCGGGTCAACTACAACTCCAGGCAGGGTTTGGAAAGGGCACCATCTTCCCGGACATATGGGTTCAGTCAGGGTTACGGTTCAGAATCTACGCGTATTCAAGGTTGATGCGCCTAATAATGTGCTTTTGATAGAAGGTGCTGTCCCGGGCAATAATAACGGTTATATTATGGTAAAGAAAGCCAAGAAAAAGATAAAGCCAGCAGCAGCCAAGAAAGGTTAAGTTTTCGCAAATGGAAGCAAAGATAATCCCAGTTTTAAATAAGGACGGTAAAGAGGTAGGCACTTTTAAGATAGATACAAGTGTATTCAGCGGGCAGGTGCATGTGGATGCTGTTTATCAGGCTGTTACTGCTTATCGCGCTGCATCGCGCAGGGGGTTAGCCTCTACAAAAACAAGAGGAGATGTTTCAGGTGGCGGACGTAAGCCTTGGAAACAAAAAGGAACCGGCAGGGCTAGGGTAGGTTCAACCAGGTCTCCTTTATGGCGCCATGGAGGCGTTACTTTCGGTCCAAGCCCCAGAGATTTTTCTTTTGCTCTGCCGCGCAAAATAAAAGATTTAGCATTAAAGTCGGTTATCTGTGCAAAATTGAACGAAAACAATCTTATAGTCTTGGATGAATTCAAGCCGGATGCAATTAAGACTAAAGAAGCAATGAAGATGCTTCAGAATATCAGCTGCGGTTTCTCTAAGGAAAATAAACGTAAAAAAGGAAAAATCGCACTTTTGCTCTTACCGGGTATGGATAAAAAAGCTTTGCTCTCTTTGCGCAACATTGACCGCCTGGATTTTAATTCCGCAATGCTTACTAATGCATATGAGGTTTTAACAGCCAGAAAACTGGTTATTACAAAAGATGCTTTTACTCAGTTAACGGAAAGATTAAAAGGATAAGAGTTATTTATGGCATATTCAATCATAAAATCATTAATTAGAACAGAAAAATCAACGCTCTACGAGCCCGACGGTAAATATCTATTTATGGTTGATATAAGGGCGAATAAGATTCAGATTAAAAAGGCTGTTGAGCAGGCTTACAAAGTTAAAGTTACGGATGTGAACACTTTTATATCGCAGGGGAAAAAGAAGAGAGTTAGGTATCAGATTGGCAAAACTCCCGATGTAAAGAAGGCAGTGGTTACTTTAAAGGAAGGCCAGAAAATAGCCGAAGCAGCAAGCTAATTAACTAAGTTAAGGAATAATTAACATGGGAATTAAAAAATACAATCCGGTAACTCCAAGCAGAAGGTATATAACAGGCAGTGATTTCTCGGAAATTACTAAGAAGCGTCCGGAGAAGTCGCTATTAATACCTCTAAAGAAAAAAGGCGGCAGGAACGCTTTTGGGCGCTTGACTGTTCGTCATCGTGGCGGCGGGCACAAACGCATGTTGCGTATGATAGATTTTAAACGTGAGATTTTAGATGTTCCGGCTAAGGTTCTTGCTATTGAGTATGATCCGAACCGTTCATCACGTATAGCCTTATTAGAGTATCCTGATAAACAGAAACGTTATATTTTGGCTCCGGCCGGAGTTAAAGTTAATGATGAGCTTGTATCCTCTAATAATAAAGATATAGAAATAAAGAACGGCAACCATATTCTTTTAAGATACATTCCCTCGGGCACTTTTGTGCATAATCTGGAATTATTTAAGGGTAAAGGCGGACAGATTGTACGTAGCGCCGGTTCATCTGCTCAGATTATGGCTAAAGAAGGAGATTTCGCGCACGTTAAGCTTCCTTCGGGAGAAGTAAGGTTAATCAGCCTAGATTGCCATGCTACCATAGGCCAAGTCGGTAATATAGAACATGAGGCTACGGTTGTAGGTAAGGCAGGGCGTAGCCGTTGGTTAGGTGTCCGTCCTACTGTAAGAGGTCTGGCGATGAACCCGGTTGATCACCCGCATGGCGGAGGCGAAGGAAAATCCGGTCAGGGTAATCCGCATCCTGTTACTCCGTGGGGCAAACCTACGAAAGGTTATAAGACCAGGCTCGATAAGAAATATTCTAATAAATTTATAGTTAAGAGAAGGAAATAAAAATGCCGCGTTCATTAAAAAAAGGACCGTTTGTTGAGGAAAAGTTGGTAAAAAAAGTAGACAGGGCCCGCAGGAGCGGGCAGCGTCAGGCCATTAAGACATGGTCGAGGCGTTCGACAATCCTGCCGGAATTCGTGGGTTTTACTTTTGCTGTTTACGACGGTAAGAAGCATGTCCCTGTATTTGTAACGGAAAATATGGTAGGGCATAAATTAGGCGAATTTGCACCTAGCAGGATATTTAGAAAACACGGTGGTGTTAAGGCCAAAAAAGCGGTTGAAAAAACATAAAATAAAATATGATAGTTAAAGCCCAAGTAAAATACGTAAGAATTTCGCCTACTAAAGTAAGGCAGGTTATTGATCTTATCCGCAACAGGGACGTAAGTCAGGCAGAGAGCATCTTAAGCAATCTCAATAAGAGGGCAACGCCACAGCTTTTGAAGCTTCTGAAGCAGGCAGTTGCTAACGCTAAAGTAAAAGGCATAGGAGCCGAGCAGTTGTATATATCAAAAATAGTATGCAATGCCGGACCGATGTGGAAAAGGTTTAAGGCTGCCGCTTTCGGCAGGGCTGCGCCGATATTACGCAGGACGTCGCATATCAGATTAGAGCTAGACGTTAAGAATAAAATTTAGTTAAGGAAAAAAGCGAGGAATAATGGGACAGAAAGTAAATCCGTTTTTACTAAGAATAGGTTTTATAAAAAATTGGCACAGCCGTTGGTATGCTAAGTCGAAAGACTTCCCGCGCTGCATCGAAGAAGATTATAGAATCAGAAAATTTATTAAGACTAAGTTTAAGCAAGCAGCTATATCAAAGATAGTTATCGAGCGCTTGGCAGATAAAATGCGGGTGCGAATATTTAGCGCAAGAAGGGGTATTCTTATCGGAAGGCACGGTCAGGATATAGAGCGGCTTAAGTCTGAACTTAGCGGTTTAGTTAGCAGGGAAGTATCTATTGATATTGTAGAAGTGAAGAACCCTAACATTGAAGCTCAACTTGTAGCAGAAAATATAACCTTTCAGCTTGAGAAAAGGATAGCTTTCAGGAGAGCTGTTAAAAGAGCCATGGAGCAATGTATGGATTCCGGCGCTAAGGGTGTTAAGGTCAGCTGTTCCGGGAGGCTTAATGGAGCAGAAATGTCACGTACCGAAACGTATAAACAGGGTAAAGTCCCTTTGCAGACTTTGCGCGCAGATATAGATTACGGTTTTGCCGAAGCACTAACTACATACGGACTTATAGGAGTGAAGGTTTGGGTTTATAAGGGGGAAATACTTCGTGTTGAAGATTTAGAACAGGAAGTTGCCTCTGAGCCGCAAGAAGCGCGTAAGGCTACAGCATCTTCGTCTTAATTATAAGGAGATATATTCATGGCTTTAATGCCTAAAAGAGTCAAATATCGTAAATTACAAAAGGGCGGGCGTAAGGGGATTGCTACCAGTGGCGCAGAGCTGGCATTTGGCGAGTTCGGACTCAAGACCCTGGAAAACGGCTGGGTTAAGAATACGCAAATAGAAGCGGCACGCGTTATTATTGCAAGGCAGTTGCATAAAGGCGGCAAGCTTTGGATCAGGATTTTTCCTGACAAGTCAATCACTAAGAAACCTGCTGAAGTTCGTATGGGTAAGGGGAAGGGAGACCTTGATCATTGGGTTGCCGTAGTCAAAAGAGGACGTATTTTATTTGAGCTAGGCGGCATACCGGAAGAATACGCAAAGTATTGTTTTAGGCTGATTGCCTATAAGCTTCCTCTGAGAACTAAATTTGTTACTCGCGTACATAAATAAGAAAATATCGGCTAGAGGCAGGGAGAAAATAGATGAAGATTAAAGACTTAAGAGCGTTATCAAAAGAAGAGCTTTCGCAAAAACAGACTAACCTGACGGAAGAGCTGGAAAAGTTGAGCCAGCAGCGTTATACCGGCAGAGTTGAGAAGCCGCATATGTTTACTTTGATTAGAAAAGATATCGCCAGGATTAAAACAATATTAAATGAGAAGAAAGAGAAAATAAATGGGTAAAAGAAAAGAATTAACCGGGACTGTTGTTAGCGATAAGATGGAAAAAACCATTGTTGTGCGTATTATGCATTTGGCCAAACATCCTAAATATGGCAGGGTTATCAAAAGGTATAATAAGTATAAGGCGCATGATGAGAAAAAGACTGCTAAAATCGGCGATATTGTCAGGATACGCGAAACCAGGCCTTTGTCAAAAGATAAGCGTTTCATCTTGGTAAGTGTTATCAAGAAGACGCCTTTGCACGGCGTAGTATTAAAGGATGAAGTAGGCGCTACAGCAGATAAAGGGGCTTAGAATACTATGATACAGTTACGTTCTATTTTGGATGTTGCAGATAATACCGGCGCCAGAAAAGCGTCTTTAATTGCCGTTGTAGGCAAGAAAGGCGAAGTTTACGCGCAGGTAGGTGATGTTATCAATGTTAACGTCAAAGAGGTGGCACCGGGCTCTGCTATTAAGAAGGGCGAAGTTGCAAAAGCCGTGGTTGTCAGAACTAAGTCACAGATAAGAAGGAACGACGGTTCTTTCTTGAGATTTGATCGCAACGCAATAGTCTTTATAGATGCACAGCTTAACCCTAGAGGGACGCGTGTTTTTGGCCCGGTGGCTAGGGAATTAAGAGAGAGAAATTTCACCAAGATTATATCTTTAGCGCCAGAGGTAATATAATGTTTAAGATAAGAAAAAACGATTTAGTCCAGGTTATTAAAGGTAAGGATAAAGGAAAAAAAGGCAAGGTCCTTAGGTTTTTCCCTGATTCTAAAAGAGCCATAGTAGAAGGTATTAATACGGTTAAACAGTTTAAGCGTAAAACCCAGCAGGATCCCCAAGGTGGTATAGTTTCTGTTGAGGCGCCTATCAGTATTTCTAATTTAGCCTTCTTCTGCAAGAAGTGTAACCGCGGCGTTCGTCTAGGCTATATGCTTCTTAAGGATGGAGAAAAATCCAGATTTTGCAAGTCTTGCAAAGAGGTGGTGTAAACATGGTTCCCAGGTTGCTTGAAAAATACAGAAAAGAAATTGTCCCGGAGTTGATGAAGAACCTTTCGCTCAAGAACCCTTATGCCGTTCCTCGTCTTGAGAAGATAGTAGTTAATATGGGCGTGGGTGAAGGAGTTGATGACGTTAAGATAGTAGAGAGAGCAATGGAAGAAATGGGCGCTATTACCGGACAAAAACCAATTCCTAGAAGATCAAAGAAAGCTATCTCTAATTTTAAGATAAGGAAGGGCCAGATTATAGGATGCAAAGTTACTTTAAGAAGAGCTGTAATGTACGAATTCATGGATAGGCTGATTAACGTAGCTATGCCCAGAATCCGTGATTTCAGGGGTGTTCCGGATGAATCTTTCGATGAGGCGGGTAATTATACTCTGGGTTTGAAAGAACAGACAATATTCCCAGAGATTGAGTATGATAAAATAAGTCGCACACAAGGTATGGATATAACGTTTGTTATAAAAAATGCCAAAAAACAGGAGTATGCCAGAGAGCTTTTAAAGCTTTTCGGCATGCCGTTTAAGACTAAGGAATAAGCATGGCAAAGAATTCACAAATAGCAAGATGGAAAAGGCAGCCTAAGTTTTCTAGCCGTAAACATAACCGGTGCGCCATATGCGGCAGGTCTGGTGGATATTTAAGAAGATTCAAACTCTGCCGTATATGTTTTAGAGAGTTAGCGTGGACCGGGATGATTCCGGGGGTTAAGAAGGCAAGCTGGTAGAAGGCTTAAGCCACAGTGCCCTTATAAATAAAATTTAAGAGGAGAAAAATGTCCAGGACAGATTTAATTGCAGATGCTTTTACTATTATACGTAATGCCTTGATGATACGCAGGGAAAATGTGGATGTTCCTGCTTCAGGGTCGCTTCTTTCCATAATGGATATTCTAAGAAAAGAAGAGTACATAGATAATTTTAAATTAATAGAGGATAAGAAACAGGGAGTTATAAGGGTTTATCTTAAATATAGATACGGGAAGCCGGCGATACGTAATTTGCAGCGCATATCTAAGCCTAGCTTGCGTGTTTATGTTAAGAAAGATAAGGTCCCTTCGGTATTAAGAGGCAAAGGCATGGCGATTATTTCTACTTCCAAAGGAATTATCACGGATAAAGATGCAAGAGAAATGAAGTTAGGCGGGGAAGTTATTTCTTATATCTGGTAAATGAATCTCCAAAAGGCGCAGTTTCTGGCCGCGAAATATAAAAGGAAACTTTAATCTATGTCTAGAATAGGTAAGAAACCGGTAGCAGTAACAAGCGGTGTCAAAGTCGAATTTAAAGACCATACTTTACATGTTGAAGGTCCTAAGGGTAAATTATCCCAAAAAGTCTCGGATCGCATCAATATTGAAGTAAAGGATAATCAGGTTTTGGTAAATCGCATACAGGATACAAAGTTAGACAGGTCTATGCACGGGTTATATCGCGCCCTTGCTTCTAATATGATAAAAGGTGTTTCAGAGGGCTACCTGAAAGAGCTAGAGATTATTGGAGTAGGATATAAAGCCCAGGTGCAGGGAAATAAGCTTAATATGAGTTTAGGTTTTTCGCATCCGGTAGTATTTTCGTTCCCGGAAGGCATCAAGATTGAAGTGCCTAAAGCAAACCAGATATTGGTACGTGGTATTGATAAAGAAAAGGTAGGGGAGGTGGCTGCAGAAATACGAAAACTCTGTCCGCCTGAACCTTATAAAGGCACAGGTATACGTTACAAGGGTGAATATGTTAAGAAAAAGATTGGTAAAGCTCAAGCGGGAACAAAGTAGGTTAAGAGAGAGAAAATGAAAAATAAAAGAGAAATTTCCAGATTAAAAAGACATAAGAGAATCCGCCTTAAGATATACGGAACAGCTGAACGTCCGCGTTTAGTAGTTAAACGCAGCATAAATAATTTATACGCCCAGTTGGTAGACGATATCAGTTCAAAAGTGCTTTTCTCGGTTTCTACCAATGATAAAGAAGCCAAGCAAAAGATACCTGCCGGAGGCAATGTTAAGTCTGCGGATTCATTCGGTGAGTTTGCTTCGAAAAAACTAAAAGAAAAAGGCATAAATAAGATTGTTTTTGACCGCTGCGGATATCTTTACCATGGGCGGATTAAGGCTTTTGCAGAGGCCTTAAGAAAGGGAGGAGTGGAGTTTTAATATGGCGGTCAGGGAATTAAAAATTGAGCAATCAGAGTTTATAGAGAGAGTCATAACTATAAACCGCGTTACGAAAGTTACAAAAGGCGGCAAGAAGCTACATTTTAGCGCACTTGTTGTAGTTGGCGATACGAAGGGCAGGGTTGGCTTTGCGCAAGAAAAAGCAAATGAAGTCGCCGATGCCATACGTAAGTCTTTAGGAAAAGCCAAGAAAGAACTTGTTAGAATAAGCCTTGAAGGCACGACTATCCCGCATGAGATTACCGGAGAGTTTGGAGCGGCTAAGGTTCTGCTTAAACCGGCCTCTGAAGGTACGGGGGTTATTGCGGCCGGTCCGGTAAGGGCTGTGTGTGAAGCCGTCGGCATAAAGAATATACTTACGAAATCACTTAAATCCAATAACCCTACCAATGTTATAAAAGCGACGATGGAGGGTCTTAAAAACTTAAAAACAGATGAAAAACATCAAGAAAGTTCCGCAAAGCAAGAAGAAGCAGCCAGTTAAGAAGACAGCGGTTACCGTCTCTAAAAAGCAGGTTAGGGCTTCAAAAAGCACCACTGAAGAAAAGAGAAAACCGGAAATTTTCTTTGGCATTCATAGCCTTAGGCCTCCGGTAGGTAGCCGTAAGAAGAAGAAAATCTTAGGTCGCGGCCCGAGTTCCGGGCATGGTAAAACCTCTACGCGAGGCAGTAAGGGGCAGACCTCACGTTCGGGAAGAGATTTTTATCTTGGTTTTGAGGGAGGCCAGTCGCCTTTAATACGCAGATTTCCTAAAAGAGGCTTCACGAGCGTATTTAAAAAAGAGTTCCAGATAGTTAACCTAAAGGATTTAATCAAGGTTAAGGAAGGCGAAATAATTAATCCTGAATTTCTAGAGAATAAAGGTCTTATCAAGGATAAAAATCTTCCTGTTAAGATTCTTGGCGACGGAGACTTGAAGTCATCTTTAAATATTAAGGCTCATGCATTTTCAAAGAAGGCGCATGATAAAATAAAGAGCGCAGGCGGCTCTGCCGAGATTATTACCAATGCTTAGTGCATTAGCGAATTCTTTTAAAATACCCGATTTAAAGAGGCGCTTAATCATAACGGCGTCTTTGATAGTCATATATCGTGTAGGTTGTTATATACCTACCCCCGGGATAAACGGAGCAGCTTTATCGGATTTTTTTGCTCAAATGGCCAAAACCCAGGGGGGCACGCTTTTCGGAATACTAAACATGTTTTCCGGAGGCGCTATGGAGCAGATGACTATATTTGCTCTGGGTATAATGCCGTATATTTCTTCTTCGATTATTATTCAGCTTCTAACAGCAGTAATTCCTGCTCTCGAGAAGCTATCGAAAGAAGGCAAAAGCGGATACGAGAAGATAAATCAATATACCAGGTACGGAACAATAGTCCTGGCGGTTGTCCAGTCATTTTTCATTGCTCTTTGGCTTGAGCGTTTTGAAGGGGCGCAGATAGTTGCTCATCCCGGATGGGGTTTCAGGATAATAACAGTCCTTACCCTTACTACGGGTACCATATTTATAATGTGGTTGGGAGAGCAGATACAGGAGCGCGGGATTGGAAATGGCATATCTTTAGTTATTACCGCAGGCATCATTTCGCGTATCGGCCCGGCATTAAATCAGCTTATAGCTTTGCTTTCGCCCACCTCAGCAACACATAGACAGATACAGCCATTTAGTTTGCTGATTATGTCGGTATTGCTTGTTGGCGTTGTAGTCTCAGTAATCTGCGTTATACAGGGACAAAGAAAAATTCCGGTTCAGTATGCGCGCAGAGTAGTAGGCCGTAAGATATTCGGGGGGCAGAGTACATATATCCCCCTGAAGGTGGATACTTCCGGCGTTATCGCCATTATTTTTGCGCAATCAATTATATCTGCTCCGGCGACATTAGCAACTTTTATCCCGCATCCATTATTTAGGAATTTGGCTCAAAGCCTGACTCCGGGGCATCTGTTGTATACTATACTTTATGCTCTTTTGATAATTTTCTTTTGTTATTTTTATACGGCTATTGTTTTTAATCCGATTGAGCTTGCAGATAACATGAAGAAGTACGGCGGTTTTATTCCCGGCATAAGGCCGGGTAGCTCAACCAGCGAATACCTAGATTACATAATGACAAGAATAACGCTGGCTGACGCTCTTTTTATAGCTTTTATCGCGGTATTCCCGCATTTGATTATGAGCTGGCTGAATATTCCGTATCTTGTCGCTTCTTTTTTCGGAGGCACCGGTATATTGATTATTGTCGGTGTTATGCTTGATACGATAAAACAGATTGAATCTCATCTTCTGATGCATCATTATGAAGGTTTCATGCAGTCAGGCAGAATCAGGGGCAGGAGATAAATGAGAATTATATTATTAGGACCGCCTGGCGCGGGCAAAGGAACGCAGGCAAAACAGTTGGCTTCCAGAATAAATCTCCCTCATATATCAACGGGTGATATTTTAAGGAAGAACGTATCGGGTTCTACTCCTTTGGGATTAAAAGCCAAGGATTTTATGAATAAAGGCGCCTTAGTTCCAGATGAGCTTGTTACCCAGATGCTTAGTGAAAGACTTAAAGATCCGGATACCTCAAAAGGCTTTATTTTGGATGGATATCCACGTACGATAAGTCAGGCAGAAGCACTTGATGAGATATTAAAATCCAGGAATGAGGAAATAGATTTAGTAATTTATCTTGATGCAAGCGATAAGGTGATAGTCCAGCGCATAACCGGACGGCTTGTTTGTAAGAAATGCGGGGCAAATTTCCACATAAAGAATATGCCGCCGAAGAAAGATATGATTTGTGACAATTGTGGTTCAGGGTTGTACCGCAGAGCCGATGATAACGAAGAAACAGTCAAGAACCGGCTGGAAGTTTACAAGAAAGAAGTTTCTTCTTTGATAAGCTATTACGATAAACGCAAGAAGTTATATAGCATTTCTTCTGACGGTAAAGCAGAAGACGTTTTGGAAGATATGATAAAGCTTGTAGGGGCTTTGGCGTGATTCCCTTAAAAACCGATGAAGATATAGAGGGGATTGCGGCTTCTGGAAAAATCGCTTCGTTGGTAATCAGAAAAATCCAGGAATTTGTAAAACCGGGCATCAGAACCTGTGATATTGACAAATTAGCCGAGGATATTATCGATAAAGAAGGGGCGATATCGGCTTTCAAAGATTATAACGGTTTTCCGGCCCATATATGCACTTCTGTTAATGAAGAGATAGTCCACGGGATACCTTCTGATAGAGTGCTTCAGGACGGCGATATATTAAGCGTGGACGTTGGGGTTATTCTGGAGGGGTATTATTCGGATGTTGCGATTACCCTTGGGGTAGGCAAGATAGACGCAGATTTAAAAAAGCTGCTGGAAGTTACGAAAAGTTCTTTGAATGAAGGCATCAAAAAAGCGCGCGCGGGTAACTACTTATCCGATATATCGCACGCTATTCAAAGTTATGTTGAAAAATATAATTTCTCCGTAGTAAGGGAATTCGTAGGCCACGGTGTTGGTTTCAAATTGCACGAGGAGCCGGAGATTCCGAATTTCGGTAAGCCCGGATACGGGCCTAAGCTTACTGAAGGCATGGTACTTGCTATAGAACCTATGGTTAACATGGGGACTTGGCAGGCGGTACTTAGCGAAAACGGATGGACCGCCAAGACTAAAGACGGCAGGCCGTCAGCGCATTTTGAGCATACAATCGCAATAATCAAAGAAGGACAGCGTATTATTACCAGATAAATTATTTATGCCTAAAGAAGAATTAATTGAGACAGAGGGGAAAGTTATAGAAGCCTTGCCGAATGCAATGTTTAGGGTTGAGTTGGATAACGGCCATGTGGTTTTAGCCCATGTTTCAGGTAAGATGCGCATGCATTTTATAAGAATATTACCCGGAGATAAAGTAAAACTCGAACTTTCTCCTTATGATTTGAGCAGGGGGAGAATAACCTTTAGAATAGGATAGTTTCGTTTGATACAGGAGGAAAATTAGAGTGAAAGTAAAGGCGTCGACTAAAAAAATTTGTGATAAATGCAAGATAATTAAGAGAAGGGGCGTTGTACGCGTTATTTGCAGCAACCCCAAGCATAAGCAAAGACAGGGTTAACTCAAAAAACGAATTAGTAGAGGAGAAAAAATGCCAAGAATTATCGGTGTCGATATTCCTAAAGAGAAAAGAATAGATGTTGCGCTTTCTTATCTGTACGGTATAGGTAGGGGCAATTGTCAGTCAATACTTAAAGAAGCTAATGTCTCTCCTGACAAAAGAGCGAAGGACCTCTCCGAGGAAGAAATATCCCGGATTACTAATACCATACAAAAAAGCTCGATAAGAGTTGAGGGCGATTTGCGCAGGGACATATCGCAGAATATTAAAAGGCTTATGGATATCGGCTCCTGGAGGGGATCCAGGCATAAGAAAGGCCTTCCTGTAAGAGGGCAGCGTACGCGTACTAATGCACGTACGAGAAAAGGCCCGCGTAAAGGCGGAATGGCTGTAATTAAGAAAACCGGTGACGAAAAGAAGCCGGCTGCTAAGCCAGCAGGAAAATAATAATCCTTAGAATACGGAGCAATAAAGAATGTCTACAAAAGATAAAGCGAAGAAAAAGAAAATAGCAAGAGGTGTTACAGAAGGCATTGCGCATATTCAGGCGAGTTTTAATAATACGATTATTACTATAACCGACAAAAAAGGCAATGCTTTGGCATGGTCGGCTCCAGGTATGGTTGGTTATAGCGGTTCTAAGAAATCTACGCCGTTTGCAGCCCAGGTTGCAGCCGGTGACGCTGCTAGAAAAGCTAAAGAAATCGGCATAAAAGAAGTAGAGGTCTGGGTAAAGGGGCCAGGATTTGGCAGAGAATCTGCTATTCGGGCTCTGCAGGCTTCAGGATTAACGGTAACTAGTATTAAAGATGTTACTCCTATACCTCATAATGGTTGCCGTCCTAGGAAGAAAAGGAGAGTATAATAAATGGGTCGCTATACAGGTGCTGTTTGCAGATTATGTCGCAGGGAGGGAGAAAAGCTTTTTCTAAAGGGCCCGCGGTGCTATACGCCAAAGTGTGCCATTGTTAAAAGAGCTTATGCTCCGGGTGACCATGGTCAAAATAGGCAAAAACACTCAAATTATGGTGTTCAGCTCAGAGAAAAACAAAAAGTTAAAAGAATGTATGGTGTTTTTGAAAAACAATTCCGCAGATACTTCGAGGTAGCTTCAAAAACAAAAGGCGTTACCGGTAAAGTCCTTCTACAGATGTTAGAGAGAAGGCTCGATAATTTAGTCCTGCGTCTTAATTTGGCAACATCTATGCCTCAGGCAAGGCAGATAGTCAGGCATAATATGATTTATGTTAATTCTAAGCGCGTCAATATTCCGTCTTACCTTATCAGTAAGGATGATATCATAGAATTAAGGGCTAACGATAAGGCAAAGAATAAGATAAGAGAGAATATCGAGCTCAACAAAGATAAAAGTATACCTTCTTGGCTTGAATTTAATGCTACCGATTTTAAAGCTAAGGTCCTGCGCCTGCCGGAAAAGGAAGATATTCAGACTCCGATACAGGAGCAGCTTATCGTAGAGTTGTATTCTAAGTAGCGATTAATGTAAATTATAAATATAGGGAGGAAAAATGGGTATAAAGTGGAGTGATTTTCAGCTTCCAAAGAGGCTTGAGTGCGATGAGTCAAGTTATACAAATACATATGGAAAATTTATCGCCTCTCCCTTTGAGCGAGGATATGGGGTGACCCTCGGTAACTCGTTAAGAAGGGTTTTGCTTTCTTCCATAGAAGGAAGTGCTATAACCGGAGTAAAGATTTCCGGAGTGCAGCATGAATTTTCTTCTGTGCCCGGAGTTCTCGAGGATACAACAGAGATAATATTAAATTTAAAAAACCTAGTATTGAATTCGCGCTCAAAAATTCCAAAGACCATCTACATTAAGAAAGATGGCAAAGGAGAAATAACAGCTAAAGATATTCAGGCTGACGAGACGGTAGAGATTATCAATCCGGAGCTTTACATCGCTACCGTAACTAAGGATATAAAATTCCAGATGGAGATGGAAGTTGCCAGAGGCAGAGGTTATGTGCCATCCGAGTTGAATAAAAAAGATGAGGCTGTAGCAGGGATGATTCCTGTAGATTCAATTTTTACCCCGGTTAAAAGGGTAAATTTTCATGTGGAAAATACGCGTGTCGGACAGCGTACAGATTATGACAAGCTGATTCTAGAGGTTATTACCAACGGTTCAATTACACCGAAAGACGCGCTTCTTTACGCATCTAATATCTTACAGAGACATCTTGATATATTTGTTAATTTCGGACAGCTTCCTGAGGAGCTTGAGGAAGAGCCGGAGATGACAAAGGAAGAAGTGGCATTGTATGAGAAGTTAAGATTACCGATCTCGGAACTTGAATTATCAGTGAGAAGCTCGAATTGTTTAAGAGAAGCCAATATAAAGAGCATCGCCGAATTGGTTAAGAGAAGCGAAGATGAGATGCTAGGATTCAAGAATTTCGGCAAGAAATCTCTCACCGAGATAAAAGAACTGCTTGCTGGTATGGGCTTAAGTTTAGGGATGCCAGTCGATTCTAAAAAACTAAAACAAATCCAAGGATAAAAAATAAGAGTAAAAAATGAGACATTCAAAACTAAAATATCAGCTTAACCGTTTTACAAGTTGGAGGCGTGCTACAGTCTTGAGCATGGCTAGAAGTTTGTTTATTCATCAAAGCATTACTACTACCAAGGCCAAGGCTTTGGCATTAAGACCTCTGGCGGAGAAACTCATTACCTTAGGTAAGGAAAATACTCTTAGCGCAAGGAGAAAGGCGTTTTCTTTATTAAATGACCATCGTTTGGTCAAGGCGCTTTTTGATGATATCGCTCCGCGTTTTAAGAATTTCAACGGAGGTTATGTAAGGATATTAAACTTAGGCTCAAGACGCGGAGACAATGCAGATATAGCAATCATAGAGTTAACCAAGATTTTAAAGAAACAGCCGAAGGCCGTTAAAAAGGCCAAGTCTGCCAAGGAGGAACCGCCGGCACAGGATGTCTCGGAAATGACAAATGTTTCCGAAGAGACAAAGGCAAAGACAGAAGTTTCCGTTAAGGAAAAACCGCCGATGACGCAGAAGCCAAACAAAAAGTTCTTGGGCGGCATAAGAAATATCTTTAAAAAAGAGAGAGATTCTTTATAGTAATCCGCATTTCATAAAATTATTATAGGCGCTTGCGGATAAAACCACGGTTATAAATGCTCATAGATACGCGGTTGGCAGAACGTCTTAAGAAAATAAATCCTTCTTCTACCCTTGCCATTACTGCAAAAGCCAAGAAGCTAAAAAGCCAGGGGCAGGATGTAATTACGTTGGCTGCCGGGGAACCTGATTTCGATACCCCGGAATTTGTAAAAAATGCCGCAATAGAAGCAATCAAATCTGGTTTTACCAAATATACCCCTTCCACAGGTACCGCGGAATTAAAGCAAGCCATATCCGAAAGATTCAAAAAAGACAATCACTTAAATTACGCCCCGGAGCAGATAGTTGTTTCTTGCGGGGCTAAGCATAGCATTTACAATGCATTAATGGTGCTTGTTAATAAGCATGATGAGGTTATTATTTCTTCGCCTTATTGGGTAAGTTATCCTGAAATGGTTAACCTTTGTGACGGAATTACGCGTTTTGTTGACACCAAGCCGGAGAATGACTTTAAGATTACCGCAGACGGACTTAAAAGATTAATCAGCAAGAAAACCAAGGTTTTGATTTTGAACAGTCCGTCTAATCCCGTCGGAAGTGTTTATGACGAAAAGGAGCTTGTAGAGATTGCGAAAATATGCGTAAAACATAAGATTTTTGTTATCTCGGATGAAATTTATGAGAAAATCATATTTGACGGCAAGCGGCATGTTTCAATAGGTTCTGTAGATAATGATATACGCGATTTAACAATTACCGTAAATGGTCTTTCGAAGAGCTACTCCATGACCGGTTGGCGTATAGGATATCTTGGTGCCCCTTTATATATAGCAGAAGCTATAGCCAAGCTTCAGGATCACTCTACCTCTAATCCTAATTCTATTGCTCAAAAGGCTGCATTGGCTGCATTACAAAGCGACGATAGTTTTCCGAAGCAAATGTGTTTGGAGTTCCAGAAACGCAGGGATTATTTAATAAACAGGATGAAAGACAATCCTAAGATCAAATGTATAGTGCCGCGTGGGGCTTTTTATATGTTTTGCGATATTTCTTCCACAAAGATGGATTCAGATGTCTTTGCCACGCGTTTACTAGAAGAGGCATTGGTTGCGGTTATCCCCGGATCTGGGTTTGGTAGAAAAGATTATATTAGAATTAGCTTTGCGGCATCTCTAAATTCGCTGGAGACTGCTATGAACAGGATTAGCGACTGGATGAAAAAAATATAATGGGTAAAACTATAGCTGAAAAAATATTAAGCAGGCATTCGGGACGCGAGGTAAAGGCAGGGGATTTTGCTATTTGCAATATTGATTTTGCCTTTGGCCAGGATGGCACTTCTTCAATAATCGTCGATAGAATCAAGGAGCTGGGAGCCTCAGAGCTAAAAACAAAGTTTTGTATGGTAATTGATCACAATGCGCCTTCACCCAGCGAAGGGGTTTCCAGGATACACAAGAAAATGAGAGGCTTTGCCGCCCAATTTAAACAGACTCTTTTTGATGTGGGGTGCGGGGTATGCCACCAGGTAATACCCGAATCCGGTTTTATTAAGCCGCAGGACCTGGTTTTAGGAGCCGATTCCCACACTTGTACATATGGGGCTTTGGGGATATTCTCTACCGGTGTAGGCTCTACGGATTTGGCTATTGCTCTTGTATCGGGGAAAAACTGGTTTAAGGTTCCCGAAACCATTAAGATTATTGTAAAAGGCAGGATTCCGAAAGGTGTTTACGCCAAGGATATTATCCTGTATATTATAAAGCAGATAAGAGCCGATGGAGCAACGTATAAAGCGGTTGAATTCTATGGCAATGTAATAGATAAGCTGGATATGGATGGCCGTTTTACTATATGCAATATGGTAGTGGAGATGGGCGCTAAGGCAGGATTTACGCCGTGTGATCAGAAAGCGCTGAAGTGGCTCAAGGCGCATTTGCCTAAAAAGACCAAAATAAAACCAATCTGTGCTGATAAAGATGCGGTTTATTCCCAAGTGCTCGAATATAATATTTCAAAACTAACACCCATGGTTTCTTCTCCGCATCAGGTAGACAATGCCGTAGAAATAACGAAATTAAAGAATGTTAAGATACAGGAGGCATTTTTAGGTACTTGCACTAATGGGCGTCTCGCAGATTTAAAGGTTGCTGCCGGGATTTTAAAAGGTAAAAGAGTTGATAAGGATGTTAAATTTATTGTCGCACCAGCTTCAAGGAAGATATATTTAGAAGCACTAAAGAAAGGCTATATAGATACGTTTATTAAGGCGGGAGGGGTAATCGTCTCGGCCGGATGCGGTCCGTGCGTAGGCACACATTGCGGTGTGCCTGCCGACGGAGAAAATGTTATATCAACTGCTAACAGGAACTTTAAGGGCAGGATGGGTAATCCCAACGCTTTTATTTATCTGGCTTCACCGGCTTCTGTTGCGGCTTCGGCAATCGAGGGCAGGATTGCTGATCCAAGAAAGTATTTATAAAATCCAAGGAGGAGGATTGTATGGAGATACGCGATTTACTGCTGCTGTGCGTTAGCAATAAAGCGTCTGATTTGCACTTAACGGAAAATGAGCCTCCTATTTTGCGTATCGACGGGAGATTGCAGAGAACCGAACATGAAGTATTAGATAGGCAGACCCTTAAGAAGATGATATATGGGATCCTGACTAATAATCAGAAAGAAATATTCGAGCGTGACCTGGAGCTCGATTTTTCTTTAGCGCTTCCTGATATGGATAGGTTCAGGGTTAATGTTCATATACAGAAAGGTTCGGTTGAAGCAGCATTCAGGCGTGTCCCTTTGACTATACCTACTATAAAAGATTTAGGACTTCCTCCGATTGCTTCGGAGCTGGCACGCAAACCTAACGGTTTAGTTTTAGTCACCGGTCCTACCGGGGTAGGCAAGACAACGACTTTAGCTTCAATCGTAGATTTGATAAATAAGGAAAGAGAGTGCCTTGTAATTTCTATTGAAGATCCCGTGGAATTTATTTTTACTAACAATAAAAGTGTTATTAAACAAAGAGAAGTTTATGCCGATACCAGGTCATTTGCCGAGGCCTTAAGGCATACCTTAAGACAAGATCCGAATGTTATAGTAGTAGGTGAGATGCGTGATTTAGAGACAATATCAACCGCTCTTACTGCTGCTGAAACCGGGCATTTGGTATTGGCTACACTACATACTCCTGACGCGCCTCAGACTATTGCAAGGATTATAGACGTGTTTCCTCCTTACCAGCAGCAACAGGTAAGATTACAGTTGGCAGACTGTTTACAGGTTGTTATGTCGCAGCTTTTATTGCCTCATGCAAGTGGCAAGGGGCGAGTTTTGGCTACCGAGGTTATGGTTGCTACCCCCGGTATAAGGAATCTTATTCGTGAGCAGGAGATAGAACAAATACCTACTCTTATGCAAACAGGAAGTCAGTTCGGTATGAAGACTATGGATAAGTGCTTAAAGGAACTATTTGATACCGGAGCAATATCTATGGAAACTGCTTTGGCTAAAGCAAAAAGCAGCGAAGAATTCAAGCGTTTATAGGGATAATTCCTACAGATTATGAAACTTCAAGGCAAAGCTATAAAATTAGGCGACAATATTAACACCGATTTTATCATTTCCGGGCGTTATAAATTTTCCATTACAGATATGAAGGAATTGGCAAAACATATAATGGAGGATATCGACCCGGAATTCCCAAAAAAGATAGAACCGGGTAAATCTGTTATTGTTGCCGGCAACAACTTTGGAATGGGGTCTTCCCGCGAGCAGGCCCCGCTTGTAATAAAAGAGTCGGGAATTGTCGCTATCCTGGCAAAATCTTTTGCCCGCATATTCTACCGCAACTGTTTTAATATAGGATTGCCTTTGATTGAAATAGATACCGATCAAATAGGCGAGAACGACATCATCGATATTGATTTGGACGCAGGGATAGTGATGAATTCTACCAAAGGCAAAGAATATAAAATTAAGGCTTTCCCCAAATTTATGCAGGAAATCCTTTCGTCGGGAGGGATAGTGAATTATTACCTTAAAAACGGTCACCTCCCGCAAATCTAAAATTATTATGAAAAAATATAACATAACTCTCATACCCGGAGATGGTATAGGCCCGGAAGTTTCTTCATCGGCTAAAGCGTGCGTAGAGGCAACTGGTATTAACGTAGAATGGGATGAAGTTTTAGCCGGTTCGGATGCCTTAGAACAAAAGAAGAGCCTCCTGCCGCAAGAGACACTGGCTTCTATAAGAAAAAATAAGGTAGCACTTAAGGGCCCATTGGTTACGCCGATTGGCGAAGGTTTTCGTTCGGTAAATGTCGCTATACGCCAAGCCCTGGATTTATTCGCCTGCGTACGTCCGGCTAAGACTTATGAGGGAGTGCGTAGTTTATATAAAAACATTGATCTTGTAATAGTCCGTGAAAATAGCGAGGATTTATATGCAGGGATTGAGTTTGAATCCGGCAAGCCGCAAACACTAGAACTTATAGATCAGATTGAAAAGTCTACCAATAAAAAAATAAGGAGAGATTCGGGTATTTCAATAAAACCTATATCTGAATTTGCTTCAAAGAGAATTGTAAAGTATGCTTTTGACTATGCACTAAAGAATTCCCGTAAGAAAGTTACCGTAGTCCATAAGGCCAATATTATGAAATTTACCGACGGATTATTTCTAAAAACTGCCCGGGAAGTAGCAAAGGAGTATGACGGAAAGATTATTTTTGAAGAAGCTATAGTCGATAATATGTCAATGCAGCTTGTGCAGAGGCCTCACGATTATGATGTACTTGTATTGCCTAATCTCTACGGCGATGTTATATCGGATCTTTGCGCGGGGTTAGTCGGGGGTTTAGGAATTGCCCCTGGGGCTAACATCGGTGATGGTATCGCAGTATTTGAAGCAGTTCATGGCTCTGCTCCGAAATACAAAGGTTTGAATAAGGTCAATCCCACAGCAATGATATTATCGGCGGTTTTGATGTTGCGTTATCTGGGGGAGTCTCAAGCTGCGGACAAAATCGAAAAAGCGGTGCAAGAAGTTATTAGAGAAGGCAAGTTTGTCACTTACGATCTTAAACCCAACCGTTTGGATCCTACTAGCGTTGGTACAAAAGAAATGACCAAGGCTATCGTAGATAAAATCATTAGATAATTATTTTTACATCAGAAAAGTAAGTATGAGCAGAAAGATATCTATATTGGGCGCGGGAAATGTCGGCAGTCTTTGTGCTATGCGCATAGCCGAAGAATTTGCTTGCGATTTGGTTTTAATTGATATTGCTTCCGGAATAGCAAAAGGCAAGGCTTTGGATCTGGACGATGCGCGTAACATACGTAAAATAAGCTATAGTATAACCGGCAGTGCCGATATATCCCTGATTAAAGATTCTGAAATCGTAGTCATTACCGCAGGCCTCACCCGTAAGCCCGGGATGCAGCGAGAGGAGCTTATACAGAAGAACGCCTCAATAGTCAAGGAATTGTGTCTTTCAATAAAAAAACTTTCTCCAGAGGCGATTGTAATAATAGTTACCAACCCGCTGGATTTGATGACTTACCACGCTTTAAAAACCTTAGGTTTTAAGCCGAATAGAGTTTTTGGTATGGGTCCGACATTAGACGGCTCTCGATTTGCTAATCTTATCTCTGAAGAGCTTAAGATTCCGCCAGGTGAAGTCGATGCTATGGTAATAGGCAGTCATGGTGAAGGGATGATGCCGTTGCCTAATTTCACGACCATAAAGGGCTTGCCGTTAGAGCAATTTATGGATGAAAAAAGAATAGCAGAGACAGTTGATAGGACTATCGGACGCGGTCAGGAAATCGTATCGCTTTTAGGAAGCGGGAGCGCTTTTTTTGCGCCTTCCGCAGCGGTGGCCGAATTAGTAAGAGCAATTCTTAAAGATCAGAAGCGTACGCTAGCGGTATCTGCGTATATAGACGGCCAATATAAGTTAAGTGATGTGTGCATAGGGGCCCCCTGTAGAATCGGTTCATCAGGAATCGAGCAGGTTATTGAGCTATCCTTGGAGGATACACAATCCCAGGTACTTTTGAAATCAGCAGCACGCCTTAAGGAATTAGCTCTGAAATATTTATAGATATCCTTATGGATTATAACCTAATAGTTTTAGGTGCAGGATGGGCAGGTTTCAACGCCGCTTTAATGGCAAAAAGATTTGGCTTAAAAGTTGCTATTTTAGAGGCAGAGAGCCTAGGTGGCACATGCTTAAATAGAGGGTGCATACCTACAAAAGCCTTGCTGCATAGTTCTAAGCTGTATTCTTCCTATCAAAAGTCATCTGAATTCGGCATACAGAATTCATCCCAGCCAAAAGTAGATTTTCCTGCAATACAACAGAGAAAAAATAAAGTAGTTTCCGGGCTTGCTTCGGGGATGCAGCATCTCTTATCAGGCATTGATTTTATCAAAGGATACGCCGAGCTTAGTTCCGAAACCAGCGTTAAGGTAGACGGTAAGCAGCTTACTTCAAATTTTATTCTAATAGCTACAGGGGCGCATCCCAGTGAACTTCCTTCATTAAGATTTGATAAAAATAAAGTTTTATCCAGCGACGAACTCTTAAATATAGAAACTATTCCGGATAAGCTTCTTATAATCGGCGGAGGTTTTATCGGATGTGAATTCGCCAGCCTATTTTCTGCTTTTGGTAGTAAGGTTGAGATAATCGAGAAAACACCGCAGCTTATTCCGGGAGAGGACGAAGAAGTCGCGAGAAAGCTGCAGAATATTTTCAAGAAAAAAGGTATTAAGGTGAATTTATCTGCCGATTTATCTTCTTTTGATATTTCTGCATACGACAAGATTTTGGTTTCCGTCGGCAGGAGCCCGTTCATAAAAGGCTTAGGCCTGGAAAAGCTGGGGGTAGCTTTGAATGACAAGAAGGCCATAGTTGTCGATATTTACGGTAAGACAAATATCGAATCTATTTATGCAGCCGGAGATTGTACTGCTAAAATTATGCTTGCGCATTATGCGGCTTATCAGGGTATTATTGCTGCAGAAAACATAGCTGCTTCAGAAAATAAGAAAGAGATGGATAATCAGGTTGTTCCGGTATGTATTTTTACCGATCCTGAGATTGCCAGCGTAGGCATGCGTGAAGCAGAAGCACGCAAGAATGGTATAGATATAGCTATTTACAAATTTGATTTCCGTGGTTTAGGTATGGCCCACATTATTGCCGAAACGGACGGTTTTATAAAGGTAATTTCTGAGGCAGAAAGTGGGTATATCTTAGGAGCTTTTATTATCGGCCCCCGGGTAACCGAACTGATTGGCCTATTTTCGTTGGCAATCAGGGGAAAGCTTAAGATATCCCAATTAAGAGATACTATTTTTGCCCATCCTACTATATCAGAATGCATCCCCGAAGCAGTTCATAAAGAATATCCATTTTAATAAACTTTTATCTTTGACTCAGATAATAAAGGAGGCTCTATGTATAAGGTAATTCTACCGCCCCTCGGAGAAAATATTGAACAGGCCACAGTCTCGTATTGGTATTTTAAGAAAGGCGATAGGGTGAGGCTTAATGATGATTTAGTGGAACTATCCACTGATAAAGCAACTTTTAATTTACCAAGCCCGGCGGCAGGCCTTATTGAAGAACTGTTTGTTAATGAAGGCGATACCGTTAAGGTCGGCGATGTATTGGCTTCTATAATTGAAGGGTGATAATGATTAACCTGGGTTCGTTGAGGCTAAATTCAAAATTTATACTGGCTCCTATGGCCGGGGTAAGCGATTTGCCGTTTCGTATGCTTAACAGGGAATTCGGGGCGGAGCTTGCATTTGTCGAGATGATTAATTGTCGTTCGGTAAGTTATAACAGCAAAAAAACCAGGCAAATGCTTTCGACGCAGGATAATGATAGGCCATTGGGTATCCAAATATTGGGCTCTGAGCCGAAATTTATAAGAAAGGCCTTGGACGTAATAAACACCTATGATTTTCAGCTTTTGGATTTTAATGCCGCATGTCCAGCCAAGAAGGTTGTGCGCAGAAATGAAGGCGCTTCGCTTTTAAGAGATCCCAAGAAGCTTGATGAGATACTAAAGATAGTAGTAAGATATTCTAAGGTTCCGGTTACTATCAAGATACGTTCGGGATGGGATAGAAATTCAATAAATGCCCCTGAAATTGCCAAGTTAGCTCAAGATTGTGGGGTTAGCGCTGTATTCTTGCATGGACGCACGAGGATGGATGGCTATAAGGGCGGGGTTGATTACGAAGTTATACGCAAAACAAAGGAATCAATTCATATTCCCCTTGTAGCTGGCGGAGATCTGATGTCTGTTGCTTCAGCGGTTAAGATGTTTGAGTATACAGGATGCGATCTCTTAAATATAGCAAGAGGCGCTTTGGGGAATCCGTGGATTTTTAGAGAGTTAGAGTCTTTATCTTCATATCTACCATCGCAAAGTTATCCTTCAAGCGATGAAATATGCCGGGTTATGCGCAAGCATTTAGATATGTGCGTTAATTTTTATGGCGAAAAAATAGGCGTAGTTAATTTCCGTAAATTCTTTGGTTGGTATACTAAAGGTTTTAGAAGGGTGCGTTCTTTAAGAGAGAAGTCTTCTGTAGCTAAGACTAAAGAAGCCATGTTTTCTTTAATAGATGAGTGCGTTATGAATGAAGCAACAAAAAAACCCCATCTTCCTGGGGTTTTTTGTAGGTGATAGGCCTTAATAGCTTTCGCTATCTGGCTACCTCCTTTGTTCTGTAATAAAAGTATGCCATATGGCTGAGCGTTTGTCAAGATGCCCAAAAATAAAAGAGGGGAAGATGATTAAGAAGATAGCTCTGTTTTGTCTTATATTTATTATGCTGCATTCTTTTGCTTTTTGTGAAGTGTCGGTTAAGGCGGACGTCGATAAGCTTAAGGTTACTACCGATGAAGATATAACCTATAAAGTTACCGTTGTAAATTCGGGTAAGATTGTGCCTAAAATTAAGTTTCCCAAGTTTGAAGGTTTTAAGGTCGTATCGCAAGCTCAATCTTCGACGATATCTTTTGTAAAATCTAATGTAGAGACCATTCTCATTTATGCCTATATCCTTAGGCCTTTGGCTGCAGGTAAATATACAATTGGTCCTGTAGAGGCAGTAAATAATAATAAGACATATAAAAGTGATTCTTTTGAAATCGAAGTCTCACAAGGAAGCTCTTCGGACAGAAATACTCAAACTACCCCAGGGCTTAAGAAAAATCCATCTTTTGAGGGCAAGGAGGATAAGGATAAAATTACTCTCTAATTTTACTGCGGCGCTTCCTTGACAATAAGTGCTCTATATGTTATACTTTTACAAATTTACATTACTATAAGGGAATAATATAGTTATGAACGCAATAAAAGAGTTTAACTGGGTTGATGTATTAATTATAGCCCTTTTATTCAGAGTTTTATACGTTGCCGTGAAAAAAGGCTTTATTGTAGAGCTTTTTAAACTTCTCGGCACGCTTGTGGCTTTATATTTATCTTTACACTATTATGTCCAGCTTTCCGGCTTGCTTGTTAATTCTCCCGGGGTGCAAAATATGCCTGTTGAATTTGTTAATTTTCTTTCGTTCTCTTTTCTTGCCGGTATAGGATATGCGTTGTTTATGCTTTTGAGGCAAACAATATGCCACTTGTTAAAGATAGAAGCGTTAACTCAACTTGATAGGTGGGGAGGTTTGATTCTCGGCGTAGGAAGAGGGTTTTTATTGGTCGTGTTAATTTCATATCTCTTATTAATCTCTTCCATAGGGTACTTGGGCAGAAGCGTTTATAAGTCTTATCTCGGTAGCCGTTTCTTAAAAGCGGCTCCGGCAGTCTATTCTTTTCTTTGGAACGGAATTATGTCTAAATTTATGGGATCTGAGAAGATTAACCAGGCAGTTCAGGAAAATCTTGATAAGGAAGCGGCCAGATGAAACTCGGTGATTTTTATAATTGTGTGGTTAAATTTGGCAGTCGTCTTGATGTCAGGGGGCCGAATAAAAAGATAAATTATTTTCCTGACACAGCTTTATTACACGGTGACCCCGATATAAACGTAAAGAAAATTCTTATCGGCATTGACATGGAAGTCCCGGAAATTATCCTTGCTGAGTCTATACGCAACCGTGAGGGCCTTGATTTGGTTATCTCGCATCATCCCGAAGGCAGAGCCTATGCTTCGTTATATGAAGTTATGAGCCTCCAGATTGATATGTTAGCCAAGGCAGGCTTAGCTAAAAAGGTGGCCCAGGAGTTATTGGAGATACGCATGAGAGAAGTTGAGCGCAGGGTTTTACCGCAGAATCATATGCGTTCCGTAGATGCAGCGCGTATATTAAATATGCCTTATATGTGTATGCATACTCCGGCAGACAATCATGTTTCGGATTTTCTCACCAAGTTTATAAATAGGAATAAGCCGGATCGTCTTTGTGATTTGATAGTTTTATTATTACAGATGCCTGAATATCGCGATGCCCAGAGCTATGGATGCGCTCCGCGCATAATACTGGGTAACCCCAATAAAAAAGTAGGTAAGGTTTTCATGGAGATGACGGGAGGCACCGAGGGGTCGAAGGACGTATATAGTAAATTATATAAAGCCGGAATAAGAACTTTATTATGTATGCATTTAAGCGAAGAGCATTTAAAGAAAGCTGCCGATGCCAATCTCAACGTGGTTATAGCCGGTCATATCTCTTCAGATACGCTGGGTATCAATTTACTTCTTGATAAAATCGAAGATGAGGCAGGAGAAGCATTCGAGGTTATCAACTGTTCAGGATTCCGCAGGTTTAAAAGAAATTAAAAATTTTATTAAAATCTGAAAGCGTTTTCAAAACGATGGATAATCGTATACCCGAAGACATTCTGGAAGATATTTTATCGCGTATTGATATAGTAGAATTAATTCAGGGCTACATTCCTCTGAAACGCGCAGGCAGGAATTTTAAGACAAATTGTCCGTTTCATCACGAGAAGACCCCGTCTTTTATGGTTTCTCCAGACCGTCAGATTTATCATTGTTTTGGATGCGGGGAATCCGGGAATGCGTTTAAGTTCTTGATGCGTTACGACCGGATGGAATTCCGGGAAGCGGTTGAAATTCTGGCAAAAAAAGCAGGTGTAATCTTACCGCAAATAACAGGAGAAGACCAGCAGGCAAATAATTTAAAGGAACAGCTTTATCAGATTAATGAATTGGCGGCTTCTTTTTATGCTAATTTGCTTCATTCTAAGGAAAGTTCTTCCATAAGAGAATACCTAATCAGGCGTGGGATTAAATATGAGACGGCAAAACAGTTCAAGCTGGGATTTGCCCCCGATAAGTGGGATGCTTTAATTAACCACATAAGATCTAAAGGCTATGATTTGCGTTCTCTTGATAGATCAGGCCTTATTATAGCAAAGGATAACGGAGGATATCACGACAGATTTCGTAACCGCGTAATTTATCCGATATTTGATATTAAATCACGCATAATTGCTTTTGGTGCCAGAGTGCTGGATGATAGCCTGCCGAAGTATATTAATTCGCCCGAGACTCCGCTTTATATAAAGGGGAGGAACCTTTATGGATTTAATTTAGCCAAAGATTCAATCCGGGAAAATGATTTTGCGGTTATCGTCGAAGGCTATATGGATTGCATTATCCCTTTTCAGTATGGCCTGCAGAATATAGTTGCTTCTTTAGGTACAGCGCTTACTTATGAGCAGACCAGGTTGATTAAAAGGTACACTCATAATGTAGTTGTTGTTTTTGATCCGGATGCAGCAGGGGAGGCAGCGACATTAAGGAGTCTTGATATCTTTGTCGAAGAAGGATTCTCTGTAAAGGTAGTTACTTTACCTAAGGGGTTTGACCCGGATTCATTTGTGAAAAGAAACGGGATTGATGAATTCAGGAAACGCATAGATTCGGCACAGAATCTATTTGACTATAAATTAAACCTGATGAAGTTACGCTATGGATACAAGAGCATAGAATCTAAAGCCAGGATTGTTCAAGAGATGCTCCTGACAATTAACAGGTTCAAGAATGCGATTTTAAAGACTGAATATATAAAAAAACTTGCTCACGAGCTTGACTTAAGAGAGGAAGCTTTGATAGAAGAGCTAAATAAGATTAAGCCTGATAAAGCATCGGTCACCGTTAACTTTGATAATTCCGCTAAAGTTGTCAAGCAGGAGGCTAGCCCTACGGAAAGGCTTTTGGTTAAGCTGATGCTTGAAGAACAGAAAGTCGTATCTTGTGTTAAGGACAACCTTGAGCCTTCTGATTTTTGCGATGAACATGTATCAAAAATAGTTTCTTTGATATTTAATCTGATTGCAGACGGAAAAAATATTTCTCCAAGTAACTTCCTTAATTATCTCGACGATGAACATTCCTTGAGGTTAATCTGCCAGAGCAGCCTTTCTGCGGATATCGCCGACGATGATAAAGAAAAGATTGCCATGGAATGTATAAGCCGGATGAAAAGCAAAAAGATAAAGCTTAAAAAACAGGATTTGCATAACAGGATCAAGATTGCCCAGAGCTCGGGCGATGAGGAAAGCTTGCACAGGTTAATGCACGAATTCCACCATTTAATAAAGGCAAACACATGAAAAACAATAAAAAGGCGGAGAGTCAGATGAAGAAAAAGGAATATACAAAAAAAGATGTTGAAAAGATTATAGCGTTGGGCAGGCAGAAAGGCTATCTGACTTATGATGAGGTAAACGATATGCTGCCTGAGGGCGTTTCTTCTTCCGAAGAAATAGATAAAATTTTTGATATCTTAGGTAGCGAGGATATACAAATTGTCGAGTCTCAGGAGCAGAGAGAAACCGAGAAACAGGCTGCGCAGGCGGTTATAAAAGAAGATATGCTTAGTGAGCAGGCAAAGTTGGAAGAGCGCTTCTTGCCTTTGGATGACCCGGTTAAAATGTATTTGAAACAAATGGGCTCTATTTCTCTTTTATCCAGAGAAGATGAAATAGATTTGGCGAAAAAGATAGAAGTGGCGGAGGAGAATTTTAAAAAGGCCAGTTTAGGCTCTAAATTTGTGCGTAAGGAAGTTATTTCAGTAGCCAACCAGATAATGGAAGAAACCTTCAGCCTTGAAGATGCGGTTAAAGAAGATATAAATATACGCCGAAATGCTGTGTTAAAGAGAATTAAGAAAATATTGCAGCGCCTGAAGAATACAAAAAGCGTGCTGAAATCTATCGAGCTGATACTGGAGTTCAATTTTGTGACTTCGATAATTGAAACTGCTGTACGTAAACAGAACCTTATGATAAGAGAGCTTGATCATCTCGAGGCGCGTACTAAGCGTGCACGTTTAAGAAAGGCCCTGTTATTAAAGCAGCTGGGCGAGTCCTATAAAATAATGAAAGACCGCCTTAAGCTGATAAAATCCACGCATATAAAATTCAGTCGTGCCAAAAAGCGCCTTGTTGAAGCTAATTTGAGGCTTGTGGTAAGTATAGCTAAGAAATATACCAACAGGGGCCTATCGTTTTTAGACCTTATCCAAGAAGGTAATATAGGGTTGATGCGTGCGGTAGAAAAATTTGAATATGAAAGAGGCTATAAATTTTCTACTTATGCTACCTGGTGGATAAGGCAGGCGATAACTCGCTCTATTGCTGATCAGGCCCGTACCATAAGGATTCCGGTTCATATGACCGAGACGATAAATAAGATTATACGGTTTTCGCGCATATTCGTGCAGCAACATGGGAGAGAGCCGAACCCCGAAGAGATAGCGCAGAAAATGAGACTTCCTCAGGATAAGGTAAAATCAATACTCAAGATTGCCCAGGAACCGATATCTTTACAGACTCCTATAGGTGATGAAGGAGATACGCATTTCGGAGATTTTATCCAGGATAGGAAGGCTATTTCTCCGGCGAATGCCACAGTAAGAACCATGCTTAAGGAAGAGATGGATAGCACCCTTTCTACCTTAACAGACAGAGAAAGAAAAATACTTATGCTGCGTTTTGGTATAAGTGACGGCAGCGCAAGGACCCTTGAAGAAGTGGGAAACATTTTTGACGTAACCAGAGAAAGGGTCCGTCAGATAGAAGCCAAAGCCCTTAAAAAACTAAGGCATCCTACGCGCTCAAGAAGACTGCGTGCCTTTTTGGATATAACCTTAGCGCATCAAAGAGAATAGTCAATTTTGAATAGGCCAGCCGAAGATTTTGATTTTTTATCTTGCCAAACATCCTATCTCATAGTAATATATATTACTTAGGTCTCTTTTGTCTATAAAAGCTTGCCAGGGCCCATAGCTCAGCGGTAGAGCAGGTGACTCATAATCGAAAAAGGATGGTTTTCATAACTCCTTGGAATTCTTGCAGCTATGGCTTTGCTCGTCGAGATAAGGCATTTTCGCACTTCTTCTTATCTGGATGAAGTTGTGCGAATTTGGATGCTGACTGGACACTATTTGGACACCAGTCGGTCTTGAAATGGGGCCAAAAATATGGTATATTTTAGGTGGACAAAAGACGATTTCCGTTGAACAGAAACGCTTACTTAAGGTACTTTCCGCTTTCCCTGTCAGCCCAACCTCAAAGAATAATAGAGGCATCAAAAAAACAGAATGGGTTAAAATCGACAAGAAGACTTATGATGCCTGTATCGATCCTACCGATTACCGCACTCCCAAGATAACAGAAAACCTGAAATAATAGTCCTTGACAATATACATACTATACAGTATACTATGTATAGTTAAGGAGGTGATTGCCTTGTGCCCATTACGTAATTTTTTAACATCAGCCGATGTGGCAAAAGCGCTTAAGGTTCCGAAAACTAATTTATTTCTTTGGGAAGAAAAGGGCAGGATTCCGAAAGCACGCAGAGATCCTGTAAGTGGATACCGCGTATACACAGAAGAAGATATCATTAAGATAAAAAAAGTAATAGAAGGAGGGGATATGGGAGGGTTGACTAGCTGGGTTAAAGCAGGTGAAGTTAGTTCTGAGGCATGGAAGTATATTAAATCTAGGTTCCCGGGTAAGTATTCAAAGTTGAAGAGAGATATTAAAGCTTGGGGAATCGATAAGGTTAAAATTGAATTTGCTCAAGGAGTAAGGCCGGTACAGATATCAATATCTTTATAAATGCTTCAACAAAAGCGCCAAGAAAATAGCATAAAGGAGGCAGAATGAAGAATAGTAATGCAGAAACACGATTAAAGAAACGTAACGAAAAAATTAAGAGGAGCGCATTAGCCGATTTGAATACTCTGAGAAAGTTATCAGAGGAGAAAGGGGTGTCTCTTTCTGATGCAATAGAGAAAGCAGGATCTGTTGAGCAGGCAATTCTTAATCTTTTGGACACGGGCGACCCGGGCAAGCGGGGGTAAGTAAAGTTTTTGAGAATTGACATTTTTTAAAAAAAACTTGACAGAAATCCTTTTTTATGGTAGTTTAAAGACGATGCTAAAATTAGCATTAGTGGCAGAGGGATGAGCAGGCCCTAATCAAAAAGCTACTACCTCTTAAAACAAAGCATTTGCAACAGGACCTTAAGAGAGATCGATAAGAGATCTCTCTTTTTTATTTTCGGCGAGTTCTCAAAAAGGAACTCGCCTTTTTTTGTGCTATGAGAATAAATGAAAAAACAATAAAACAGGTTCTACGAGACCGAGGACTAAGGCAGCAGGATTTTGCTAAAGCAATTGCTATCAGTCCGGAGTTTTTTTCACGGTTAGTTAAAAACCGCGTGACGTTGACGTTTAATATGGGCTTGAAAATTTCGCAAGCTCTAGCTGTCAAGCCGGATAAGATTATCCAAACTAAAGACGGAGGAATGCATGTTTGATGCAGGGGCGGTGGTAGCAAAACTCACTTTAGACAGATCTGATTTTGAAAAATCTCTCCAATCTATCACCAATGCGACAGCGCGCATTGGGAAAAGCTTCCAGAAGGTTGGGCAGGATATCCAGCAAGTCTCGAGACAACTATCCGTTGTCGCGCGTAACACAGCTTTCTTCGGTACAGCAATAACAGGAGGTTTGGTCGCAGCGTTTAAGAGTGCAGAGAAATATTCTAACTCCGTGCGTCAGGAAATGGAGCGGCTTAATAATATTTTTATCGCCTTTAGGGTTTCTATCGCAGAAGCGCTTCTGCCGGTTATGCATAGGTTAAGCAATGTTCTGGCAGACCTGTTGAATAGGTGGAATGCGCTTAGTCCTCAGATGAGGGAAGCAATCCTGCGTATGACTTTTATGTCTGGGGTAGTTCTATTATTGGGAGGCACAATCGCGGGGGTGGTATTAAAGATTTGGCAGATGATCGGGGCATTAGGGGGGCTGTTAGGTAGGTTGTTGACTTTTGCAAGTGTCCATCCGGTGATCTTGGGGATTACGGCTGGAATTATCGCTTTAGGATATGCTATCACAAAATTTAATTTAGCGGTGCCGATACTTAATGCCGTTGAAATAGCTACTACTTCTCTGGCGATTGCCATAAATCAGCTGATGATCTCGGTCCTAAGTGCTGTCAAGATAGGCCTTCAATCGGTTGATTATCTTGGAATTATTACTGGGAAGATTCAGAAATATGCTATCGATACCATGAATACCCTGCAAGAATTAAATACCCAATATTGGGTGCAGATACAGAATATATTTAAAAACGGTAAAGGCATTTTTGCTCAAGGTTATAATGATTTAAAGGAAACGATAGATAGCATAGTAGGTTTATTCAGGGATTTGGGCAATATTGAGATCAGGATCCCGCAGATCATGGAGAGCATAAGGACATTCAGTGAGGGGTTGCGGGATGGCCTTAATAAGTCGATACGGTCCCTTATGGACTGGGGAACGACTGCGGAGAATATCGTTGTAGGAGTGGTGAATAATATGCGGAATATGTTTAGCGATTTCTTTTATAACGTGTTTAAGGGTCAGCTTGATGATGCGATGGATGTTTTCGCGGAATTCGGTAATTATATCCTTAAAACAATAGCGCAGATAATTGCTGATATCATTGTGTTGAAGATAGCCGCTGGTTTTGGCAATCTCTTCGCTCCGACGGCTAATATCGCTAATATGGGAAAAGTCCTCATTGCGCCTGCAGGATATGCCGGTTTTGCCGAAGGGACAGATCGTGTCCCTTATACCGGAATGTATAAGGTTCACGAAGGAGAAAAGGTAATTCCAAAATACGACGCATCGAAAGAGCAGGTAATTCAGCTAGAGATTGTTAATTTATTTGGCGATGATATTGTTGCGGCTTCTTTGCAAAGAAGAAAGTCGGCAGCTGCTATTATAAATGTGGTGAATCAAGATTCATTACGCAATGGCATTATTCGAAGAGAGGTAAAACACAGATGAGTGAATTCTTCCCCGGTATTATAGAGCCGAAAGAGATAGTCCTGCCCGATTTTAAGAATCACGAGGAGGTTGCGCGATTTATTATCGATTTGCTTAATAAGGATCGCGAAGGATTAAATCAGGCAATGAAGCTGCTCTATGAAGGTTATTATAAGCAATTTTATACGATAGTCGCTTTTTTGACTAATTTGTGTCCGTTGGTTGATGTTAGTTTCCAGAAGATTTGGAAAGAATCAGAGGATTATGTTGAGAAGAATTGGGATTATCTAAAGCAGCTAGAGCTTGATGCGCGCGAGATGAAGAAAAAAGTAAATGACCTTTTTAAAGGCAAACAATGAGAACTGAATTCAAAATTGATTTTAGCGATTTTCAGAGGCGCATGCGGAAGTTGTCCAGAGAGGTTATGCCTGAAGCTGCCGAAGCCGGTGTGGCCCGCGCCGGCCTGCAGCTGCTTAACGATTCTGTTATGGAGCGCCCTACAGTTCCGATAAGGGAAGGTTGGTTAAGGGGTTCTGGAAGCGTGTTTGTTCAGAATAGTCTTATAGCAGTGTCTAGCTACGGAAAGCCAGGTAAAGCGAATTTGGATCTCTCGGAATACATCCCCCCGGATATGATAGTGGCTTATGTGGGGTTTAATACGCCGTATGCCGCCCGTTTGCACGAGTCAATGGATTTTCATTTCCGGGAGCCGAGTTCAGGGCCCAAATTTCTCGAAAGCAAATTATTGCGGAACAAAGAGGCTTATGGCGAGATTATCGCGAATACAATTAAGGAGAGGCTAAGTTAAGGGAGGATATAAGAATAAACGTGTCCGATATTGATTTAATGAACATCTTGAGAAAACGCCAAGGGCTTACAATCCAAAAGAATTGCTTTGGTCTTAGGCGTTCCTAAAAAGGTTATTTTTACAGAATGATTGAAACGTTTGCGTTGACACATATTGAGGACACATTGATCCAGTTTGAAACCGGATTTGATTATGATCTCTGGACTACAAAGCAGATTCGGAAATATACCGGCTTGAAATATCAATTTCTCCACTCACTTTGGAAACGTGGGGTCATCAGTTATCCTGAGCGGAAAATAGGCGGGAATTTAGTTTGGACGCCGATAGAAGTATACGAGATGTTAATGCAGGTAAAAAACTACATTAGAAAGAAAATCGGTCACTATGGATATTACAGTTAAGCATTTGCAGGAGTTTGAAAAGTCAGGGATCTCCGCTGAATTTGCCGCTAAATATTTCCGTTCCCTTACCCAGGAAGAGGCCTCAAAAAAATATAGCTCACCATGTCCCGGATGGGAAGTGCTATATCCGCAATCCAATTACTCGAAATTTAAACCCGATAATCCAAGAAACAAGTCGCAGAAATACATCAACCCTAAAGGTGTGCCTCTTGATTTGCTAATTACTTTTAAAGCCCAGGAAGCCCTTAATAACATAAATATATCGATATTTCTCATTGAGGGGGAAAAAAAAACAGTTTCTGCTGAGGAAAATTTTGGATGGGCCGCAATCGGACTGCCGGGAGTAAATGGCCAGCCGGAAGACAAACTTGCTTCTTTGAATTTTGCCGGGCGCATTTGCTATATTTGCTTTGACGCGGATAAGAATAAAAAACAATACAAGAAATCTCCTGTTATCGATGCAGAAGCGCGCCTGGCCCGGGCACTCACTTTGAAGGGCGCTAAAGTCAAGATTATCAACCTTGAAAAGAGCTTCGGCAATGGTCTTGATGATCAAATTGTAAAGTTTAAAGCCGATGGAAACCTTAATGACCTGAAAAACCGGCTCTTGAAACAAGCTGTTGATTTCGCTCCTGAGCCCTTGCCTTTATCCTTAACAGAATTTTTGAAGAAAGATATCCCACCTATTGAATATTACGTGCAGGGCATCTTGCAAAAAGGCGGCAGGACCATGATCAGCGCTCCGACAAATATCGGAAAATCATTCTTCCTGCAAAACTTGGCTTTGGCCGTTGCATCCGGGAACGCAGATTTTCTCGGGAAGTTTAAGGTCAGTCCTGCTTCAGTGCTTTATCTGGATATGGAAATGGGCGAGCCAGCGCTTAAAGAACGCTTTACGCGCATGATAGGGGAGAATACAGCTGATAACCTTTTTGTACAATATGCCTGCGGGCTAGATCTGCTTGAAAATGAGTCCCAGTTCAAAGTTGAATTTTGGCTCCAGAATCGTAGGCCGGATATTTTAATTATCGATTCCATTGGTGATGCTTGGACTGGAGACGAAAACGACAAGCAGGAAGTCGCTAAGCTCGAGAAATATCTTAATTATATTAAGGACAAGTTTAAAATATCTATTATATTCTCACATCATTGGCGTAAGGCCTCAAAAGAGAATAACCGGGGCCCGGAAATGGCCGCAGGAAGCTATAAAATCGGCGCCTGGGTTGAAAATCAGCTATCATTGCAAGGCGCTGATTGTAAGAGCGTAACTCTTACCTGGGAGAAAGCGAGAAACGCACTTAAGCCGCCACCTATTCTGATCGGCTTGGATCCGGATACTCTTTGTTTCAAGTACATAGGGGACTATGAATCAAAATTCAGTGAGGATATGCTGGAAAAGGTTTTTGTGGCTTATGGCCAGGAAGAAGCTCCGCTTTCAAAGCTTGTGGAATTAGCGGACGAAATGGCAGAACGCAAGGAATTGCCTGTTAAAGGCCGGAGTATAAGGGGATATTTCATGGAGAAGACCCAGAGATTTGAGGTTTGGCAGAAAGAAAACAAACCTAAAGCGCCCTGGTTTGTCAAAAGAAAAGGATTAAATACCGAAAATGAGCTTTTCTAACATTGCAAAAGGGATATATGTAAGGGTTTTAAGTATAGAGAGGGCTATCTTTGAAAGCATTGCAAAAGGGATATCTTCAAAGATTCCCCTGCAAGCCTCCGAAAGCGCTCTTAAAGCAGCCGCCAAAGGCGGCTTTAGCGCTAAGGAACTGATTGCATTGAACGATTGCAAAGTATATATAATGCAATGCAAGGGTTTTGCAATACCTTTGCAATGCTTGGGGCTACCCAGGGAAGACAAAATGATACGCTTGTTGCAACAGGGGGGAAGACAATGTTTATCTTTGACCCGGTTTTGGAGTACTCAAGGCACTCGGGAAATATGCGGTTAATGAAAGTGAGTTTGTGAGTATGTACTCAATAATGCAAGGGATGTCTCGTCGATGAAGAAAAGTGAAATGACCAAGTAAGTTAACATAATACTCACTACAGGAAGTTGCACTATGGGAAGATATAGACCAAAGGAATCTTATCTCGGTAGAACTAGAGAGAAGCGGGCTGCACAATTAGCCAATTTGCGCTTTGGACCGATTAGGCGTAGTAAGTCAGGACCTATACCATCATCGCCCCTGGGAGCGCCCGAAAACAACCCTTTTGACCCTATTTACAAGGATGATCCCATCCGCTTTATTGAGGATCATTTCTACCTTACTCCGGAACGCTGTTTGATTGTATTAGACGACTGGCAAAAACAGATACTTAGGCAGATCTTTGAGCGTGACCCTACGACCGGGCTAAGACGGTATACTATGGCCGTTGTCTCAGCGCCTAAAAAAACAGGTAAGACTTCGTTGGCTGCTGCGATTATCTTGTGGTTTCTGGTGCATGGCGAGCTTGAGGGTGAAATTATTATGGCTGCGTACTCCGGGAATCAATCGACCTATGTCGTGTATAAGAAGCTATGCCGTAGTATCCGGATGAATAGGCATTTATTAAAAGACCTCGCAATCAACAAGGATATTGTCGAGAATAAAAGGACAGCAACAACGGCGCGTGTTGTATCGGTAAGCTCTAGCGTCGCGGGTCTAAACCCTAACCTCGTCTTGTTTGATGAGCTTCACGCGTACAGGGAAGTAGATAGCAATATGTATAGGGACTTCTTTGATGAGTTGACTGTTTCACCGACTCGCAAAGAGCCACTTTGCCTTATCACTTCATACGCCGGCACGGGCCAGGATACGCTTTTTTATGAGATATACGAGAAAGGCCTTGCCGGCACGGATCCGAAGATGTTTTTCTTTTGGAGTCATGATCCGTTTTTATCCCCGCGCATGACGAAAGAGATACTTGAGGATAAGCGCAATAAACATCATCCGAATACTTTCGCCCGTTTGTTTGAGAATCGCTGGACCCAAGGCGAAAAGCAGTTTATCGATATGGTCGATTATGACAAGTGCGTTGATTCTTCGCACGCTCCGCTATTTGAGGACTTTCACAAAGAACTCGCGGTTTATTTAGGCATTGATATCGGCGTTAAGGATGATTGCAGCGCTGTCGTCGCCGTCGCAAAACAGGTTGAGAAGATCGTGCTCATTCAACACCGCATTTGGCGGCCACGCCCTAATGATCCAGTGATCATCGAGGACGTGGAGAATTATATCTATGATCTACATTGTAAATTTCGCGTTGCTCAGGCGCTTTTTGACCCTTCGCAATGCCGGGAAGCAGAGCAAAGGCTAAAGCAAAGAGGCGTTAATATGGTGGAGTGCATCCAGGCGCAAGGCCCGAACATCGAAGCGGCGCAGAATCTATATCACCTTCTCCGTAGCGGGAAGCTGAAACTTTACAAGGCAGATGATCTGCGCCAGCATCTGCAGCATGCGGTTGTCCGTGAATCTGCGCGCGGTTTTCAGATAGAGAAGAAGTCGCCGTCCAAAAAGGTTGACGCTGCGGTGGCCCTGGCTATGGCTTGTCTTGCCGTGATCCAGGACGCTTCAGTTGAGGCCGAGGTAAAGGTGGCAGATTGGAATTGGAAAGGTGACGAATCATCCTCGCCGGGGAGGGGAGGAGTTTTGAGCGGAGATTGGCTGCTTGCAGATGACAGATAAATTTGGCGCAGGGGGTCTTCTTAAAATATAGGTAGTCTTGTGACCGAGCTATCTATATCTACCCCTGCGCTATAAACAGGTCAAGAAAAGGAGATGGGAAAATGGATCAAGATAACAAGAAATTGTTTCAGGAATTAGAATCAAGTAATAATGAGGGGTTACTCGCTACATGGATCAAAAAGTTAGAGGACAAATTGCATACGGTGCAAAAGATAAGGCGGCGGAGAGAGTTCGATAAGTCGCCTGAGGGCATACGTTTCAATAACCAGTTAAAAGAATTGGAAAAAATAAACGCGGATAATTTGAGGAGATGGCAGGTTATACACGAAGCAAGGCTTTTGGAAGCAAAGCGCAAGCTCGTCCTACAGATCGAAGCGGATCGCCTGCTAAAAGAGAGCAAAATTGACGATAATGATCCGAGGCTCGCTTCTATTTTATATGAAATAGATAATTTGCATGAGGTAATTGCCGATGCGTTTATTGGGAGGTAGAAATGAAAGATTTAACATTGCCAGAAAATAACGATCTGATACCGACAGACGGTATAAAGATGCCTGAAGCGGACAGAGATAACGATCTGATACCGGGAAACGATTCGATATTGAAGCAGCTTGGGGACAATGATATCGTTAGGATCGGGGATTTTATCATTCAGAGATGCTTCAAGCACGGAGAAGGACAGACAGGGGGAGAATATTTTAGGATTCAATCGCAGGATTCCCATGAGATCAGGGTTGAATTGGACGAATTAGCCGATATCAAGACCGAAGATGGAATTAAATCCTTATTTGAAAAAGAATAACTATGGAAAAACGTTTCATCAGCCCATTTGAGTTATCACAATATCTAGGCCTTAAGCCAGATACCATTTATGCGTGGATCTGGAAAAAGAAAATCCCTTATCATAAATTTGGTCGTTTGGTTAAATTCGACGTGCGCAAAATCGATAAGTGGGCTGAGGAACATTTGGTTAAAGAAATGAGTTGAAAAATAAGCACTTACAAGTTAAACTATATATGCAAAACAGGAGGCTGCGCAGGGTGGGCATATACTTAAAGGGCGAAGACTGGTATTTGGATTATTATGTCAATGGCCGCCGTAAAAGAGAAAAAGTAGGTCCTTCCAAAAAGCTTGCCGAAATAGCCTTTAAGAAACGCAAAGTCGAGATAGCAGAAGGCAAATTCCTGGATATTAAAAAAGAATACAGGGTTAAGTTTGACGATTTAGCCTCAATGTATCTCGAGCTGCACGCCAAGCCGAATAAAAAATCCTGGCACTCTGACGACGATACCATAAAGCAGCTCAAGAAGTATTTTGGCGGCCGGTATCTTTCAGAGATTACGCCCTTGTTCGTTGACAAATTCAAGATGGACCGCGCTAAAAAAGTCTCTCCGGCCACAGTTAACCGTAATCTTGCTTGTCTGAAATGCATGTTTAATAAAGCAATCATGTGGGGCAAGGCAAGTGTTAATCCGGTAACGCAAGTTCGGCTCTTTAAGGAAGATAATAAACGGATCCGTTATCTTGAGAAAGAGGAGATCGTAAAACTCTTAGCGAATTGCCGCGGCCATTTAAAGGCAATCGTAATTGTTGCCATAAATACCGGCATGCGCAAAAGCGAGATCCTGGGCCTTAAGTGGCATGATTGCGATTTTCGGCGCAGTATAATATATTTATATAATACCAAGAATGGAGAGAAGCGGGAAGTGCCAATGAATAACCAGGTCAGATCTACTTTGATTAAAGTCCGCAAGCACCCAGAGAGTCCTTATATCTTCTGCAATAGGAAGGGCATACCGATAAAAGATATCAAAAAATCTTTCTTTACAGCGCTCGATAAAGCGGGTATAATACAGTTTCATTTTCATGATTTACGGCATACTTTTGCTTCGCATTTGGTAATGTCCGGAGTCGATCTTAATACAGTTAGGGAGTTAATGGGTCACAAGTCGCTGGAAATGACGCTCAGGTATAGCCACTTATCCCCGGATCATAAGAAGCGTGCGGTGGATGTTTTAGGGCAGCGAATGGACACTATTTGGACACCAGAGCCTATTACTCAAAAGGCACCAGAAAAGCCCATCTCCGTAACTAATTGATAGCGTTAATATTGTGATATCTTAGGGCCCATAGCTCAGCGGTAGAGCAGGTGACTCATAATCACTTGGTCGGAGGTCCGATCCCTTCTGGGCCCATTCTGTTCTAAAGGCAAGAGATAGCGGTACAGCTGTAAAGAAGTTCTTCCTGGTTTAGTAATTTTTACCGGGGCATTTAGCTCAGTTGGTTAGAGCGCTACATTCACATTGTAGAGGCCAGAGGTTCAAGTCCTCTAATGCCCATTGAAAGAAGGATCTTAAAAAGGATACCATTATTAATGATAAACTTAAAAGCACAGTTAGATAAGCTTATTGAATTACAGAAAATAGACGCGCAGATTCATGCTTTAAGGTTGGAGAAAGATATCAAGCCGCAGGAAATAAAGATGCTTGAGGCATCTTTTGAAGAAAAGAAACAGGCGCTTTCAGACTTAGAAAAAGAATCACTTGAAATACAGAAACGCAAAAAAGAAATAGAACTTGAGTTGGCTGCAAAAGAAGAAAGTATAAAAAAGCTTCAGGCCCAGCTTTACAGCTTAAAAACTAATAAAGAATACCAGGCCATGCTTACTCAGATAGGTGATGCTAAAGCTGATGTATCTGTCATAGAGGATAAGATATTAGGTTGCCTGGATCAGTCCGATCAGTTAAGGGTCAGGGTTGAGGAGGAGAAAAAGAAATTACAGCTTGAAGAGAATGAATTTAAGGCAAAGAAAAAGAGCGTCGAAGACAGGGTTAAGCAGATAGACGAAAATTTAGCCCAGCTGGATTCCAGCCGCAAACAAGCTTCGGAAGGAATAGACAAGAAGATGCTGGAGCAATACCAGAGGATACTTGAGAATAAAGACGGCCTGGCGATAGTTAGTGTGGTTAATAACTCTTGCGGCGGCTGTAACATGTTTGTCCCGCCGCAGGTTATAAACTTAATAAAGATGTATGAAAATATAATAACCTGTGAAATGTGCAACAGGATTTTGTACATCGAAGAAAACCAATAAACTTATTTGAAACATCTCGATATTTATATAGACGGTGCATCAAAAGGCAATCCCGGGCCAAGCGGTATAGGCGTGGTTATCTGCAGAGGCTCTGAGGTCGTAAAGAATATCTCTGAGTTTATCGGGAATGCTACAAATAACATAGCTGAATATACGGCTTTAATATACGCCTTAAAAGAAGCGATGCTTTTAAAAGCGGAAACGCTTCAGATAAAAACAGATAGCCAGCTTTTAGCCAGACAAATAAATAGGATTTATAAGATAAAAAATGAACGCATCCTGGAATTACACAAACAGGCTAGCATGATAATCTCGGATTTTAAAAAAGTGACGATAGACCATATCCCGCGTGAAAATAATAAGGGCGCAGATAAATTAGCTAATCAGGCAGTAAAAAAAGCTTTGAGATCTTTAGGACAATAATTTCTTAATTGTTCTTTTTTAGGTAAGCAGGATGTGACTGCCCCTGGACGTATTAGCCTGGGGGAGGAAAGTCCGAGCTCCATGGGGAACGTAATGGGTAATGCCCATCGCTTGGCGTAAGCCAAGTAGGATTTCCGTTGAGAATTATTCTCTGCGGATCCGTCAATTATTTGGCGGAAGAGCTATAGAGACGAGTCTGCTTCTTAGAAGCAGGGTGGAACGAGCAATCTCTACGTGGAGTAAGGCCGAATAGGAGATGAGGACGCCCCGTCCGTTGCCTGTTTTATACAGGATCCCGTTAATGGGAAATAATCTCGGGTAGGCTGCTTGATCCTGGCGGAAACGCCAGGACTTAGAGGAATGGTCACTAGGGCGCTAATTTGATTGCCTGCCTGATAAGCAGGTAGGCATCTAGACAGAACTCGGCTTAACCTGCTTACCTTTTTAATTTAAAAACATAAATAAACGCTGCTAAGTATTTCGGTAGAGTATCTTTTAACATAATAATCAAGGAGGTATGAAATGTCTGGTCATTCTAAGTGGAAAACAAATAAAGGCAAAAAAATGGCAGCCGATGCCAAGAAGGGTGCAACTTACACTAAAATCATAAAAGAACTTGTTGTTGTTGCCCGCGAGGGCGGCGGCAATCCCGATACGAATCCTAGATTACGCGCAATTATGAATAAAGCTAAAGAAGCGAATATGCCTTCGGATAACGTTAAGATGGCAATAAAGCGCGGAACAGGAGAATTACCGGGCGTAGTATATGAGACGGTTTTATACGAAGGGTATGGCCAGGGCGGAGTCGCAATTATGATAGAAGCCCTAACTGATAATAAAAATCGCACTACGGCAGAGATACGTAACATAATGTCTAAAAAAGGCGGGAATATGGCCGGAAGTGGTGCGGTTAGCTGGATGTTTACAAAAAAGGGTTACATCCTGGTTGATAAAAGCCAGATGGGGGAAGAAGAACTCATGACTATTGCCTTAGATGCTGGTGCCGAAGATTTTAGGCCCGAAGGCGATAATTACGAGATTTTTACTTCCATTCAGGACTTTGAAAAAGTAAAACAGGCGCTACAGGATAAAGGGATTAAACCGCAGACCGAAGAATTAACTATGATTCCTTCATCTACAGTTAAGGTTGCGGGAAACGAAGCAAAGCAGCTGCTTTCGCTGATAGAAAATCTTGAAGACCACGATGATGTGCAACAGGTTTACGCTAATTATGATATCCCGGATGATATTTTAGAACAGTTATCGCAGGAGCAAGAGGCTTAAAAAAAGCAGATGATAATATTGGGAATTGATCCGGCTTTAAGTGTAAGTGGTTACGGAGCAATCGATTTTAGCGCTAACCGTGTGGATCTTATAGAAGCCGGCATCATCAGTACGAATGCATCTGAATCATTAGCTGAACGTTTAAATAAAATATACCGGGCAGTAACAAGACTGATAAGCGATATTAATCCGCAGGTGGTGGTAGTAGAGAAGATTTATGCGCATTATGCTCATCCTACGACAGCTTATATACTCGGTCATGCCCGAGGAGTGATATTTCTGGCTTGCGCAGTAAATAAAATTAAGCTTGTTGAATATGCGGCGACCCGGGTTAAAAAATCTGTTGTTGGCAAAGGGCTTGCATCCAAATATCAGGTCCAGAGAATGGTTGTACAAACCCTAGGGCTTGATAAAATACCGGAATACACCGACGTAACCGATGCCATAGCCTTAGCCCTTACACACGGGTATATTACAAAGCATAAGATATGATTGCGCGTATTTCAGGTAGGATAATAGAGAAAAACCAGGATTGCTTGCTTATCGATATTGGCGGCATATCTTATGAAGTATTTATCCCTTCAACAGTTATGCAGCGTCTCCAGCATGATGATAATAGCGAGATTCAGCTTGTAACATATCATTATCATCAGGTAGAGCCTTCAAGAAGCACCCCGGTACTAATAGGCTTTTTAAATGAGGTAGAAAAGGAATTCTTTGAGATATTCATTACGGTTTCTGGCATAGGTCCGCGTGCAGCGTTAAGGGCCTTAAACCAGCCGATCTCGCTTATTGCAAAAGCTATAGATGAAGGCAATACGGAATTCTTAAAATCGCTGCCTGGGATTGGGCAGCAGCGGGCCAGGGAAATTGTAGCCAAACTGCAGAACAAGGTTGGTAAGTTCGGCCTTATGCAGGATGATGATTCCGGCTCCAGGTCAAAAAGTATTCCCTTGGATGCCCAGGAAGAGGCGTTATCCGTCTTGATGCAGCTTCAGTATAAAAAAGGCGAGGCTTCTGCGATGATTAAGAAAGCATTAGAAAGGAAACCAGACATTAAAACTACGGAAGAGATATTAAATGAAGTTTACAAACAAAAAAGGGTTATCTAAGGAGCAGCTATGACAGAGAACAACATAAAGTACGCTATAGAGGCTTTGATGTTTTCTAGTGATAAGCCACTGACCTTGGAACAGTTTAAGAATGCCCTTGATATACAATCCAGAGAAGAGATATCTTCAGCTATTAAAGAGCTCCAACAGGAATACGAGAACTTCAATAGAGGCATGCGTATTGTTGAGATTGCTGGAGGCTTTCAGATGGTTGCGTCGGTGAATTTTTCTTCTTTCTTGAGAAAATTATATAAAGATAAGAAGATAGAGCGCCTCTCCAAGCCTGCTTTAGAGACCCTTGCAATTATTGCCTATAAACAGCCTATAACCAAAATGGAGATAGAGTCTTTAAGGGGGGTTAATATAGACGGAGTTATGGATAGCCTGACTGATAAAGATCTCATCCGGATATCGGGGAGAAAGAAAACGGCCGGAAGGCCCTTTGTCTATGGCACAACAAAACGTTTTCTGGAATATTTTGGTTTAAAATCTCTGGATGAATTACCAAAGATGGAGAAATTTTCTTCGCTTATAGAAAACAGTCAGGAAAATACGGATACGCAGGATATTGAAGAGGTGGCTAATACGGAGGGGCAGAATGCAAATCAAGGGACTTCGCAATAAGATTGATACGATAGATAAAGATATTGTAAAATTATTAAATAGGCGTGCCAGGGTAGCTTCTGACATAGCTTCATTAAAAAAATCAGACGGCAAAAACGTTTACTCTCCGGACAGAGAAATAGAGGTTTTAAATAAAGTAGCTATGTTAAATGATGGGCCCCTGGATGATTCGGCTATCAGATCTATATATACTGAAATAATGTCTTCTGCTCTGGCATTGGGTGGCTCGTTGAAAATAGCTTATCTGGGACCTGAGGCTACTTTCACGCATCTTGCTGCTTTAAAAAGATTCGGCAACCAGGTTGAGTATCTTCCTTGTTATGGGATAAGTGATGTATTTGCTGCCGTAGAAAAAGGAAATGCCGATTACGGAGTTATACCTATAGAAAACTCAATCGAGGGTGCGGTAAGCCATAGCTTGGATATGTTTGTCGATTCAGACTTAAAGATTTGCGCGCAGATTATGTTAGATGTTGCGCATAATCTGTTGTCTAACTGCGCTATGAGTAATATAAAACGCGTGTATTCTAAGCCCGAGGTATTTGGCCAGTGCCGTATTTGGCTTAGGGAGAATTTGCCGAAAGCAGAATGTATAGAAACTGCCAGCACCACAAGGGCAGCGCAGATAATTTCAAAAATAAGAAATAGCGCTTGCATAGCCTCTTTATTGGCAGCAAAAATATATAAACTGAAAGTTATTGCCAAAGATATAGAGGACTCACCGCACAATATTACTAGATTCTTGGTGATAGGCAATAACGATGTATCGCCAACAGGTAAAGATAAAACTTCAATTATGTTTTCCATCAAGGATAAGATGGGGGCTTTGCACGACATGTTATCCCCCTTCAAAAAGAATGCTATTAATCTTACTAAAATAGAATCGCGTCCGTCTAAGAAAAAGGCCTGGGATTATTATTTTTTCATCGATTTAGAAGGACACAGGCAAGAGCGTAATGTTAAAAAAGCAATAGATGAGTTGGAGAAAAAGTGCACCTTTCTAAAAGTATTAGGTAGTTATCCAGTAGGATAAAATATGAGCAGTCTTATCAGAAAAAATATATTAAACGCAATCCCTTATGTTGCCGGCAAGCCGATAGAGGAGACAAAGAGGGAGCTGAAGCTAAAAAGAGTGATAAAGTTGGCTTCTAACGAGAACCCTTTGGGTGCATCTCCTATGGCTAAAAAGGCTGTGTCCAGGTCTCTTTCTATGGTTAACCGTTATCCGGATAGCCAGGGGTTTTATTTAAAGAAAAAATTAGCAAAATATTACAACATCACGCCCGCATCGGTAGTCTTAGGCAATGGTTCCGATGAGCTCATTGATATTGTTATTAAAACTTTTGTTGAAGATGATGAGAATATAGTAACAGCGGATATTACATTCTTAGAGTATGAAATTATAGCTAAAGTTTTGAACCGTAAAGTTTTGAAGGTCCCGCTAAAATATTTTAAGTACGATCTTGATGGCATACGTAAAAGAATTGATAAAAAAACGAAATTGATTTTTATTGCTAATCCTAATAACCCAACCGGAACATATGTTACAAAGGAAGAGATGCGCTCTTTTATTCAGAGAATCCCGGAAGGCGTAATTGTGGTAGTTGATGAAGCGTACGATACATTTATTGACGTAGATGACTTTCCTATCAGCCAAAGGATGATAAATAATAACAACTTAATTGTTCTGAAGACTTTTTCTAAGGCTTACGGTCTGGCTGGTTTGAGAATAGGGTATGCCTTGGCTAATCTAAAATTAGCCCAGGCCATGGAGAAAGCCAGGCAGCCTTTTAATGTTAACCTGTTGGCGCAGGAAGCAGCTATTGCTGCTCTTGATGACAGCAAATTCCTGAATAAAACGCGTAAGGCCGTACTTGAAGGTAAGGCCTATCTTTATGATAAGCTAAAAGAAATTGGTGTTCCTTATGTGCCTTCAGCAGCAAACTTTATCCTGATTGACGTAGGCAGGCCCGGTGGATCATTTTTTAAAGATATGCTTAAACGCGGGGTTATCGTACGCGATATGCAGCAGTACGGTTTAAATAATTTCGTAAGGGTTACTATAGGTACAAAGAAAGAAAACGAGATTTTTATTAAAACGCTAAAGAAAACTTTAGGAGGATATGCATGATAATAGTCTTGCGGCCTGACGCAACCGATAAACAGGTTGAGCATATTATTGAGAAGGTTCAGAAATTAGGCCTTACCCCTCATGTATCTAAAGGAACGGAGCGCACCATAATCGGAGTTATAGGTCCTGAGGATGTTTTGCGCGTAACCCCCTTGGAAGTGTTCCCCGGCGTAGAAAAAGTTATGCCGGTGTTGGCACCTTATAAACTTGTATCACGCGAATTTAAGAAAGACAATTCGGTTGTAGATTTAGGCAAGGGTGTTAAAATCGGCGGTGAGAAAATAGTGGTTATGGCAGGTCCGTGCGCTATAGAAAACCGAGAAACCCTCGAAGCCGTTGCTACTGCAGTTAAGAAATCCGGAGCCGATGTATTGCGCGGAGGAGCCTTTAAGCCGAGGACATCGCCTTATAGTTTCCAAGGATTAGGTCAGGAAGGCCTGAAGTTTTTGAAAGAAATCGGCGATAAGCTGAATATGGTTACAGTAACTGAGGTTATGGATCCCAGGGATGTTAAGCTGGTTGCTGATTATGCCGATGTTTTGCAGGTAGGTGCACGCAACATGCAGAATTTCAATCTTCTCAAAGAGATAGGCCAGACGAAAAAACCGGTTCTCCTTAAGCGCGGGCTATCATCTACTGTTAAAGAACTTCTGATGTCAGCTGAATATATTCTGGCTGGAGGAAATTTTAATGTTGTTTTATGCGAAAGAGGGATAAGGACTTTTGAGGATTCTACGCGTAATACTTTAGATATCAGCGCAGTCCCGGTTTCCAAACAGCTATCGCATCTACCTATAATAGTTGACCCCAGTCATGCTTCGGGAAAGTGGGGTCTGGTAGGACCTTTAGCAAAAGCTTCGGTTGCATGTGGTGCAGATGGTTTAATTATTGAAGTACATACGCACCCCGAAGATGCCCTTTCTGACGGGGCGCAATCGCTAATACCCGCTAACTTCTCACAGTTGATGCAGGAATTAAAGATTGTTGCCGAATCCGTAGGTAGAAAGATATAAAAGCAGGAGAACACGTGGCCATTTTTAAGAAAGTAGCTATTGTTGGTGTGGGGTTGATAGGAGGGTCTATTGCTTTAGCCTTGAAGAAAAAGCATTTGGCCAAAGAAATAGTTGGAGTATGCCGGCATAAGAATAGTATCATTTTAGCCAAGAAAAACAGAGTTATAGATAAAGGCTCGTGCAGTTTAGAAATAATACGCGGTGCAGATTTGATTATATTGGCTACACCAGTGGGGACAATTAAGAAGCTTTCTTGCGAAATTGCCAAAATCATTAATCCTCGGGCAATAGTTACTGATGTGGGCAGCACAAAAGAAGAGATATCGCTATATTTGAATAAAATTTTCCCCCGTTTTATACCGACGCATCCTTTAGCTGGCTCGGAAAAGCGCGGGGTATCCAATGCCTGTGACTCGTTATTTAAGGATACACTTTGTATTATAACTCCTGTTTCTAGAAGTGACCGCGATGCATTAATAAAGATTAAAAGAATCTGGGCTTCGTTTGGAGCTAAAATTAAATTATTAACCCCAAAGCAGCACGATATTCTGTTGGCAAATATCAGCCATTTGCCGCATGCGCTTGCTTTTTCTCTGATAAACTCAATGCCTGAAAGGTATCTTGGTTTAGCGCCGAACAGCCTTAAAGATATGACCCGCATAGCTTCTTCTGATGCATCCTTATGGGTTGATATATTCTTGAGCAACAGGAATAACTTGATAAAATCAATCGATTCTTTCTCTGATTCCTTAAATAAACTTAAATGTGCTCTTGGTAGTAAAGATAGAAATAAGCTTAAAAGCTTTTTTTGTCGTGCTGGGAGTAAACGTAGAATTATAAAATGATAATTGCCATAGATGGTCCGGCTGGAGCAGGTAAGTCCACTGTTGCCAGGCTGCTTGCCAAAGAATTAAACTTCCTTTATCTTGATACAGGTGCAATGTATCGAGCAATAACCTTAAAGGCTATCAATAATAATATCGATGTTAAAAATCAGGGCTCCATTATAGAGATAGCCAAGGATTCCGATATACAGCTAGAGAACAATCCAGATGGCTCAATAAAATTGTTGCTTGACGGCATCGATGTCTCAAAAGACATAAGGCATCCGAGAGTAACCCGGCATGTTTCTGATGTTGCAAAAATAAAAGAAGTAAGGCAGATTATGCTTTCCCTACAAAGAAAATTAGGTAAAATGAGTGACTCTGTACTCGACGGCAGAGATATAGGGACTGTTGTTTTCCCTGATGCAGATAAAAAGTTTTATATAGACGCTGATTTTTCGGAACGCTCAATGCGCCGTTATAAAGAATTAAAACAGATGGGGCAGCAAATAGCCCTGGAAGATGTAGAATCTGATTTGCGTAACCGCGATCATATAGATTCTAATCGTGAGGTAGCCCCCCTGAAGAAAGCAGATGACGCTATATATATAGACACTACCAATATGAGCATAGCCGATGTTGTTAGCACAATGTTAAAATATACCGTAAAACCAGCATAATTATGACAGACAAAACATTGATACGCAATTTCTCAATTATTGCCCATATAGACCACGGCAAATCTACTCTCTCCGACCGCATCTTAGAGTTGACCGGAGCAGTTGACAGGCGTCACAATCGCGACCAATTATTAGATGATATGGATTTAGAGAGAGAAAGAGGAATTACCATCAAGGCCTCTATGGTTAGGCTTTCCTATAAGGCAAAGGACGGCATAGAATATATAATGAACCTTATTGATACCCCGGGACACGTGGATTTTACCTATGAAGTATCCAAATCTTTGGCTGCTTGTGAAGGGGCGGTGCTTGTTGTAGATGCCGGACAGGGGATAGAGGCTCAAACTGTAGCCAATTATTATTTAGCCAAAGAGAATAATCTTTCCGTAATACCACTGATTAATAAAATAGACTTGGCCAGTGCCGATGTAGAGCGGGTTAAAAGCGAAATCATTTCAGTGCTAGGCTTCAAAGAGGAAGATATAATACTTGCTTCGGCTAAGGATGGCATAGGGATAGAAGACGTACTTGAGCGTGTCATTAAGGTTATACCTCACCCGCAAGGAGAAAATAATAACCCTCTTAAGGCTTTAGTCTTTGATTGCCGCTATGATGCATATAAAGGAGTCGTGATTTTTGTCAGAATCGTAGATGGAAGTTTAACCCCAGCTACACAGATTAAATTAATGAATTCAGGAAAAGCATATAAGATAGAAGAGCTAGGGGTATTTAAGGATCTGAAATATTCTAAAGCTGATTCTTTATCCTGCGGAGAGGTGGGGTATTTTACTGCGAATATCCGTAATCCCAGAGAGATAATAATAGGCGATACCGTTACTGATGTGAAAATGCCGTGTGATACTGCTTTGCCCGGTTACCGTACTTTAAAGCCGCTGGTTTTTTGCGGTATTTATCCGGTTAACCCCGGGGATTTTCCTTATCTGCGCGATGCTATGGATAAACTAAAACTTTCGGATGCCTCTTTTGTTTTTGAGCCGGAAACATCGCAATCATTCGGTTCGGGGTTCCGCTGCGGTTTTCTTGGATTATTGCATATGGAGATAGTGCAGGAGCGGCTTGAAAGAGAGTATAATTTAAATCTAATTTTAACTACCCCTAATGTAGTCTACAGAATCAAGAGGAGAGACGGTACGGCGATCGAAATAGATACTCCTTCCAAACTCCCTGCCCCTAATGATATAGAAGAAGCCCTGGAGCCGTTTGCTAGCCTTCTAATGATTGTTCCTGTAGATACAATTGATACAGTTTGTGATTTCACAAAATCCAGAAGAGGGACTTTTGTCTCTAATGAGTACTTAGGATTAGACAGAGTTAAACTTATTTTTGATATCCCGCTTTCAGAGCTGATTGTTGATTTCTATGATTGTCTTAAGTCTCTTACAAAAGGTTACGGCTCTTTAGACTATGAATTTAAAACCTATGTTCCTACAAAATTAGTAAAGCTTGATATACTCTTGAATGGAGTCATATGCGATGCTTTTTCCTCGCTCATTTATAAGGATAAAGCCCCTTTTAAAGCCCGAGCCGTTGTCAGCAAGCTTAAGGAACTTATCCCCCGACAGCTTTTCGAAGTAAGCATTCAAGCAGCAATAGGAACCCAGATTATAGCTTCAGAAAAAGTGCGTTCGGTAGGCAAGAATGTAACCAGTAAATGTTATGGTGGTGACATAACGCGTAAACGTAAGCTTTGGGAAAGCCAAAAAGAAGGTAAAAAACGTTTAAAACAGTTTGGTAAAGTAGAAATACCACAGGAGGCTTTTTTAGAGGTCTTAAAAATATGAAAAAACAAAATCTGTTAAGTTTGTTTAGAAACGCAGTCAGCAGTTTTTTCTCGAAAGATAAGAAAAAGTCTGAATGGCAGGAATGGCTTGAAGCCGCTGTCTTCGCGGCTCTTATAGCTTATTTTATCGTGCGGCCATTTGTTGTGCAGGCCTACAAGATCCCTACCGGATCAATGAGACCGACTCTTTTAGAAGGAGATATTATACTGGTCAATAAATTTATTTACGGAGCGCGCCTGCCGTTTACTAACTTATATTTGCCAAAAGTGCGCTCTCCGCAAAGAGGGGATGTTGTTGTTTTTGTATATCCTGAAAACCCCAAGAAAGATTTTATAAAACGTTTAATTGCGACTGAAGGAGAAGCAGTCCAGATCAAGGACGGTACTATATATATAAATGATAAGCCTTTACTTGACCCTTTGTTCAGTCAGAGGTATTATTATAATCAGGGTGATTTTGGCCAAGAGAACAAAAAGATAATTGTTCCTAAGGATAATTATTTTGTTCTAGGGGATAATTCTGCATCATCGCAAGATAGCCGCTATTGGGGATTTGTTCCTAAGAAGAACATGCTGGGGAAGGCAATGTTAATTTACTGGCCGCCCAACAGAATTCGTATAATAAAATAAAGATGAATTTCGCTAATAAAATATCTACATTCAGGATCCTAAGCGTGCCATTTTTTATCGCCAGCCTGATATACTATTCCCAAGAGAGAGATTATTTAAGATATGTGGCATTGTTTATTTTTTTGCTGGCCGTTATTTCAGATGCAGTCGACGGTTATATCGCCAGAAAATCTAAGCAGCAATCAAAGGCCGGCCTTGTATTAGATCCGCTTGGCGATAAGCTTCTCTTAATCAGTTCTTTCATCGCTCTTTTTTTAAGACAAGACCTGCCGCACGGGATATATTTTCCGCTGTGGGTCAGCTTAATAGTCATAAGCAGAGACGTTATGATATTGCTGGGAGTCATGGTTATATACATCGTCAAACAGAATATAAACGTTTATCCTACTAAATGGGGAAAATTAACAACTACCTTTCAGATGCTAGCAGTGATTGCGGTTTTGCTGCAATTAGAAGCTTCATTCATATTTTGGTGGGTGGCGGTGATTTTTACGGTTGTATCAGGATTAGACTACGTAAGAAAGGGATTTAGCATTCTATATGCTGTGGATAATAACAGGAATAATCATTAGCTATATTTTAGGCTCCATACCTTGTGCATATATCTTTGTCAAAATTTTTAAAAAACAAGATATACGCAATATCGGATCAGGCAACGTCGGCGCTACCAATGCTTCGAGGGTGCTAGGCAAGAAATTGGGAATACTGGTGTTATTCTTAGATATGCTTAAGGGTTTTGCCGCGGTAGTGTTCCTGCCTATGTTGCTTCCTATAAAGCAAACAGACGCATCTTTTGGCTTGATATGTTTGATATTCGGAATTTCTGCCATAGCCGGGCATATATGGACAGTATTCTTAAACTTTAAAGGCGGCAAGGGCATGGCCACAATGCTCGGAGTTTTATTCGGTGCCGCACTTAAGATCAGCGGCGTAGGCCTGGTTTTATCAACGGTGTTATTAACTTGGCTTCTAGTCTTCTTAATAACTAAAATCATATCTTTATCTTCAATTATAGCGGCTTCATTTTTACCTCTATATTTTATGTTTTTTACCGGAAACAGGAGTTTTGTTTATATAAGTATAGCTGTATCTTTTCTGATTATCCTGCGCCACAAATCAAATATTTCCAGGCTCATTAAAGGCCAAGAACCGCGGTTTACCTTCAAGAAACAATAACTACCTACCTCCAGAAAGCGCTTTCTTTTTAAACCTTACATTACCTTGAAATATTTATATTTATATTGGATACTTTAATTGCCAGAGAGCATTAGTAATCCGAACGGTTTCTTAGGATCCCTCATCCCTCTGCTTATATTAGCTTTGGGTAAACAGCCACGGAAGGATAGGGGGTGAGCCGGGTTACTGAAGATATGAGATGATTTTATAACTTGGTAACCCGGCGCTTTATTTAGAAAGAAGGTCTTAGACATGCGCGATTTACTTTTTAAGAATCTTACTTCAGGAGACAGAAAAAGAAGAGTGGTATCGAGCTCTGAAATAACCGATAAGAAGGGGATTCACAGTGTTATCCGGCGTCATTTTATATGCCTGATTAAGGAGGTCAAAAGCGAAAGCCAAACATGTAAACCGTCACCCTCAATCCAGGTTTTAAGAGAAAGGGATAGCAAAACAAAACTCGATAGATTTTCTTGCCGGATAAAGGGTAGCGTGTATGCATCTTCCGGCGAGAGATTATTTTTAATACTATTTATGCATTCTTTGAAAATAACCTTAACACCCAAGACAAAAAACAGCCCTGTATATGATATAAGCAAATCTTGACAAGGGGGTGGAAGGAAGGTATACTTTATTAAAACTTTTAAAAATTAATTTATAATCCGCTAGCTTCGGTATTCTGGAGGAGTGCCGAAGGTGCCACGGAGATTTTAAAGCCGGATTGACGAAAGACGGGTCAGCCGGCTTTTTTTATTTTTTTAGGCAGCTTGTCTTAAGTGATAGAAATAAATTGACATAGGGTAAAAATAGAGCTATATTAACCCCTAAAGATAGGGGGTGGGTGATGAAAAAAATATTAAAAGTCCATTTAATCCTGATTCTGTTGCTAGTTGTCGGAATAGGCCATGTTTATTCTGCGGCAACAAGCATAACGGCTACGCCTGTTACTTCGGGAAATGAGCTTAATTTCCAAGTCAACCCCGGTATAGCTCCCAATCCTTGCGAAGTCAGAATAAGAACATTTGGAACCACTGGTAGGTATGAGATTAGGCAGGAACTTCTAATGGCTCCTTCAAGCGGCGCCAATCAGATTGACTGGCGGTATTTTTCTATGCGCGCTTTAAGAGAATCGCCTAGCGTCAGAGGTACATTACATGCTGCTCAAGATACACCTTTCCCCTTAAATGCTTTCAATCCTTTATATACAAATACAGCCGGAACATCGGATAGTTTTGTTTTGGTTTATTACGTAAGTTTACCGGCCAATATTCAGCCCGGATCATACCGCGGAAGAATCCGGTATACGCTCGCGCCAATGCAGGCGGCAGATCAGCAATCATACGCATTTCTTAATGTTTTAGTTAATGTCGGACAAAGTACGCTAACAAGCGTACAGAAACCACAGATAGAGATAACTCCGATTGACGCTTCAAGTGTCATATCTTTAAATCCAACCAGAGAAGATAAAGCCTCGGCTGATGTGGAATTCAGAATGAATGTCAAGCCGAACAGTTTATTCAGTATCACGCAGGTCGCCAGAGATCCGATTATGTCCTCAAGCGGTGCGACACTTGATGACAGTGTTATTAATTTTAAGACCCAGAATATTAGGGCAGGCATGGGGGTAGCCGATAAAGGCCTGTCTTCTGTACCTAAAAAGATTTTTACTTCCGGTCCAGGAGGACAGTGCCCGGATAGTTTTGTATTGACTTATAGCTTAGGCGATATGTCAGGTTATAAGGCCGGACGCTATAGAACAAAAATCCAGTATTATCTTGATCAATCCGGCAAACCGATGACTTTAATAAAAACTTTGGATATACAAATTGAAGTAGAGAGCATATTTGAGTTAACCATAACCCCCCAAGACCAGAAGGGGATCTTAGAATTCCGTGATATTAAATCCGGTGATGAGCCTAAAACCAGCGAAATTGTTATTGAAGCAAAAACTAACACCGGCAAACAGTATCAGGTTAATCAAAACGTATATTCAAGCCTGACTAATAAATCCGGAGATGCGATATCTAATGACTACTTTTTTATTAAAACTGATAAAGCTGACGGAAAGAAATTATCAGGTGCTTTGAAGTATCCGAATATGGAAAAGGTAAAAACAGGAGATTCAACTTTGTTTATCTCTGATATTAAAGGAAGCCCGGCGGCATTCAAAGTTATCTATAAATTGGATTTACCCAGAGAAGTAAATATTACAAGTGGAGACTACTCAACGCGCATTACTTATTCACTTTCAGAAATATAAACTTTTTTAGAAGGGAGGATTTAAATGACTAACAAAAACAAACTTAAAAATAAAAATACGAAAGGGGGTGAAAAAATGAAAACATTGAGATTACTTATATCGTTAACCGTGCTTTTAATGGGTGTATCGAGCCTTGCTCTTGCCGCTACTTCACAGCAGATTACAATTAAAGCTACAGTTCCGGCTCCTGGGGTAAGCTTGCCTACAACCAAGACCATCATAAAATGCCCCGGTACCATGCCTGCATCTGGCGATCCCTGGTCGTATCCCGGCTGCGTTAAGGATTTAACCGAGATTAACTTTGGGACACTGACAAACGTACTTACCGACGGATCAAACGCGGGTTGTTTTTACGCTCCAGATTACTTTATAGTTTATCTTTATCCTGATGTTTGGGGTGGGATAGGTTATGAGGTAAAACAAAGCTTTGCATGGGCAGGTACAGGTTTGCCTTCTAATTCGCTGGTATTCACAGCTGTGTATAGCAACGATGACCATTATGATGGTAAACCGGCACAAGGTCCTAAACCTACAGGCGCTACCTTAGGCAACAATGGTAATTCGCAAGCTGCAACAGGAGGAGCAAAAACAGTTTATAAGAGCGAGAAACCGGGAGAACCGCGTATCTTTCGCGCTCAATACGGACTGCCTCCTTATCCAGCTGCAGGAGAAGCTGATCCGTTTGCAGGTTGGGCACCGGTTCCTGTAACACAGGCACAAGGTACCTATACCGGTACATTAACCCTTACTATAAGCTCTTACTAAACGAAATTATTTAGTTAAGGGCTTATAGTGTTTATTGGAGGATTCGGCCTTATTAGGTCCGGTAGTGGGTGGGGTCGTCCGTTTGCCGGATTCTAATCTTGCGATTTGCTTATTTTTTATAAAGCATATCGCAGGCGATAAAGCGGTTAAATAGTAATTAGCCGCAGTATATAATTTTTGGAGGGAAGGGAGAAGTGTTGCCAAAATATATTAAGTATTTATTTTTGTTTTTTTTATGTTTTTATTCATCTTTAACTACAGCCTATGCTGCACATTTTAGCCTGGACCAAGCCAAGGTAAGGCTAGTTATCCCGCCCGGAGGCTCCCAAACAGGTACGATAAGAATTGATAATATCTCGGGAGATAACCTCGATATCCGTGTTTATTGGGAAGATTGGGCTTATGCGCAAGGCAATAACGGCTCAAAAGATTTCCTGGCTTCTAACAGCACTAGTTATAGTGCGGCAAAATTTGTTACTTTCTCTCCGGCAGAATTCGTTATACCTCCGTTTGGAAGACAAATTGTAAATTATGTAGTTAGGCTTCCCGATGATGCACAAGGCGGCTATTACGGCGTGTTATTTTTTGAAAGCACGCTCGGTAAATATATTTCTTCTACGGGCTCAGACACTACGGAAAGACAGGCAGGCATAGATGTGGCTTTAAGAATGGCTTCGCTCTTCTATATAGAGACTAAAGGTAAAAATGAACGTAAGGCCGAAATAAATAATCTTACAATTTCAGGTAATAAAGAAGGCGCACCGCTTTTAATACAGGCAGACTTTTTAAATTCAGGAGACGTTGATCTAACCTCCGGAGGTTCATTTAATATTATGGACAATAAGGGCATGGTTTATGCCAGGGGCAAATTCAACGATATCTATACTTTGCCTAAAGATAAAGCTAAGTTGAATGCGGAATGGAAAGACGGGATTCCTCAAGGAACATATTCTCTTGTTGCTACTTTCGATATCGGGAAAGCTCAAGAGGAAGCCGGACTAAATAGGGGGCCGGTAATTGTTAAGGAGGCGAAGATACAAATAGGACCGGCAGGCGAAGTCATTTCAGTGCGTCCACTGGATTAAAATGAAAAAAATCCTGTGCGTTTTTATATCCATTTTTATAGTCCTAAATTTCAAACCGCTATTTGCTTCCAGTCAAATACCGGCTTATTTATGCGAGCTTGGTATAAAATTCTACCAGGAAGGCAGATACACCGATGCCTTGACTGAATTCAAAAAAGCCCTGGTTGTAAAACCGGGGTATGAGCCGGCCCTAAGGTATATTCAGATGATTGAAGGCTCTGGTCCAGAATCTTACGATTCCTCGTTAATCCCACCTGAGTACAAGCCGGAATCTTCTAATTCTTCAGAGGCAGCTGCAGAAATCATGGATTTAATCAAGCTCCAGAAAGAAATGATTGGACAGAGAAAAAATCTTTCTGAGAGTAGCGCTATCAGCCCTCTTTCTGCGTCCGGACAGGCTCACTTTGAACAACCTGCTATATTAAATTTAGACGCTTCATTTAAAAATATCAACCAGCCGATACAGATAGAACAAGGCAAAACCATACTTATATTCGGCAATAACATACAAAGATACCTGGCAACCAACCCGGATGTACTTGATATAAACAGGAAAGGTCCGGATAACTTAGAAGTAACCGGTAGAGAAGTGGGGTACTCTTATTTGCATATATGGGATAATGACGGCAGGTGGACTGCGGAATTCTTGAATGTTTATCCGCAGCCGGATATCGAGTCTTACGATGAGCTTATGCGCAAGGAAAAAGAAAAAGCACGCAATTTCAAATTTCTCTACACTATGGACTGGTCTTCTTTTTACCTAGGCAGAAGGATATATGATATAGAAAGAACTAATTACAGCTGGACGCGCAATCTCATATTAACCGGACAGACGCCTTATGGTAATTTTGACGCTAAAACAGTTATACGTACAGTAGATAGCACCACAGACCTTACGTATTTTACTATGGGTTTAAGCGATGGCGTATTCGCACAATTCAAAGGATTTGATTTAAGAGGTTTTGATTATTCTCCGAATTTTGCTAATCTTATTTTACCCGGAGCTACCTTAAGAGGTTTTATGATGTCTTCTCCGGCATTTAATAATAAACTCGATTATACCGTATTCTGGGGGCAGGAAGGAGGCGGTAGATACGGCAACCTCTCGCCATCGTTAGAAGAATCCAAAGACTCATATTTAAACGGTATCAACTTAAGTTTTAGTCCTACCACAAAACAAAACTACAAATTTACTTTCTCGCAGGGCTACGGTGACGATAGGGACAATTATCTTAATAGTCATGGCTACGATGCTTCCGGTAATTGGCACGTGGGAGATTTTGATTTTAATTATGAGGTGGCAAATGACTCCCAGACCTTCGCCCATGTTTTTAGGACTAATTACGCTATGCCTAAATTAAATCTGGAATTTGAATTTCGTGACATTAATGAAGAATTCATGAATATGACCGGTTATGGTTGGCGCCAGGGTGAATTCGGCTATAACGTAGGTTTTACGTATATGCCTACCGATAAATTACGTATATCCAATATTCTTAATGTTTACCGTGACCGTCTCTATCCTGCCGAAGATAAGCCTGACCGCTGGAATGAAGATGATACATTAAGTATCCTTTATCAGGTTGACCCCCTGACATCAATAAACGCAAATTATACTTTAGAAAATGACCTTGGGAGGTTGTCTCAATATCGTTATCAAAATGCAGCTGCCGGTATATCAAAGACTTTCCAGATTTTAAGTAAAGATATAGGTACTTATCTTAACTACAATCATCAGGAAAGTAAAAACTATCAAGCCCATTCTCTGGATTATGTTGATGATAGGTTAATAGCCGGGCTGCGCTTCAGCCTGATCGGCGATTTGTATTACTATGTGAGTAAAGAAATAAATTATTTGGATGCCAAAGAAACTGGAATCATAACACACCCCAACGCCCTTGAAACAGGCGTTGACTGGTCAGGACAATTCGGTCAAACCCCTTTATACGGATCTTTTAGGTTTACATACAGGGACGAAGAAGATACCATTTCTCCTTTAAGTTTTTTATCAGGCGAGGATTATATTGAAGGATACACCGAATTATCATATAAGCCTACTGATGATGCGGAGGTTTATGCATCATGCAGAGGGCGCAATGTGTGGGCGGATAACCCCAACGTTACGAAGCGTTTTGAAATGGATTTCAGGGCGGGATTGCGCTATCTCTGGGATACAGGTTTTCACTGGGATGCAATAGGCAATGTCGAGGGGTATGTCTTCAGGGATATTAACGGCGATGGCTTAAGACAGCGCGATGATCCTCCTATGCAAGGGGTTAAGTTATGGTTGGGCAAAGATAAATCTACGGTAACAGATGAATTCGGTTACTTCAAATTTGTCGGTATCAAAGCCGCAAAGGCTTATGTTACACTAGAAGCTTCTTCGTTACCGGCAGGTTTTGTTTTAACTGTTCCTGCCAGCCAGGAAGCTGTAATTATCCACCATCGGACATGTAGGGTAAATTTCGGTGTTATTTCGCGCTCAGAAATTACAGGTTATGTCTTTGATGATTCAAACGGAAATTCAATATTTAATCCGAATGAAAAAGGAATTAAGGGGGTTGTCGTATCTCTAGAAAACGGCAAGAAGGCAATCACTGATGGTTCCGGTAAATATATCTTCCCCAACGTATCCACAGGAAAACACACGATATCAGTGGATATCAATACCATTCCGATAGATTACCTACCTAAGACGGCAGTGCAGAAAGAAATCGATTTGTTTGAAGGAATAACTTATATTTACAATGTCCCCCTCAAAAAAATAGAGGACCAGCAATAAAGAGCTAACGGTTGTATACGGTCTGTAACATTACGCCCTTTTGCGTATCGTTCTTTACTAAACGGTCTTCTTGAATTTGAACATTCTGGTTACCGCCGGTTTTTATATCTTCTTTTCCTTCATGCTTAATTTTAGCTTCCGGTTTGATGGCTGAGGTTTTGTCATTTAGCGGAACATTAAGTCCTGGGATAGCAGGTATAGTACAAGAGACCGGAATACTTATCCTCTGTTCGGCAAAAGCCTCGCCGGCTAAACAGCATGCCAAAATCACGCCCAATATCAGCCTTATTGTCATTTTCATGGCACACCTCCTTAAAAAAGTATGAACCATCCCGTGGCAGGTGGGGATTATCTTCTCAAGCTTATCATTAATTCCCTTAATCTATTCTCAAAATCATCTTCGGATTTTAGCCCTTCGCCGTTTAAATGGAGATGCTCCGCAAAATCAACAAGCCAAGATATAAGTTTAGCCCTGGAAATCTTAGCTCCCGTAGAAAATAGAGCATCCTTACCCAGTTTGTCCAGAAAATCAACTTCTTCACGGTTAAGAAAAGTAACGACCCGTTCTTTTTGCTCCATTATGTTTTTCATGTCCATCACCTTTCTTCCAATAAAAAAGCCCCAGAGCATATCTGCTTGGGGCGCAAGGTTTCTGCGTATCCTTTTTGCGTAAGATGCGTGTATTCTAAAGGATAAGCGTTATTAAACAAAAAACCCTAAAGGCATCTTTAGGGTTTTAACCTATGGCAACCCCTCTATCCTTAGTAAGGACAGGTAGCTTTGCGTCCTAGCATTACTGCTAGTTTGCCTTTTTCAATAAGTACTTTAAATTGTCAAGAAACTGTATCTTACCGTCAATTAGAGTATAGCATACAATTTAGCAATTTTCAAGGGTGGCATTTTGTTCTTTTGTAAATTTACACTCTTCTGATGCCCAGGAGGGGATATATTAATACAAGTATATTTCTATTTCCTTAATCTGGCAGGACCTTATCTGTTCGCAGTAAGGAGATGGTATTATGTCGGAGCGCAGAATGATGTCTTTTCCGTCTTTATCCTTAAAACATATTTTATTAATCTTTACGGCGGACTTGCCGAACGTATCTTTGCGCTTAGGGTTATGATAAGTTACCGTAATATGCTTCAAGAATTTAAACCGGTACAAGCCTTTTTTATCAAAAAACCAGGAAGCCAGAATGGGGGTGAATTTTAAATTAAGCTGTTTTTTAGCATCAAGGGAGAATGGTTTCGCTCCGATATTCATAATCAACCAGATATTAATGAATTCTATTGTGGACCCGGAAAGACGGGCTACGTATCCGTTACCGTGGAGTCTTTCGTCAGGGAAAGCGCTTGATACCAGAAAGCTTGAGTTTTCTATAATGCTGCGGCCGTATTTTTTGGGGTTAAGAAACGGTATAAAGATATTCTTGAAGTCTGCATAGAATTCTTCATATAACCCATTCTTTATGAGCTCGAGCATATATTTATATTCCATATGCAGCCATATCGATTCGTTTTCAAGCCATCCCGGAGTAAAAGCAGTGCATCTGCCGATTTCCTGGGGCATATTCTTTAAAGAAGCAGTAACTTTATACATACGTAGTTTCTTATCAAAGAGTCCGCTGCTTTTTGTAGCCTGATATATCGATTTTGCCATTTTTAAATCTTTTGCCAACCTTAAGGCATGCACCTGGCCTTCTAAGAATAGAGGGAGCTTTTGTTGAGAGAAAGAAACAGGAAAGACATGTTCGCTGCCAATTTTTTTATGTTCGTTAACCTGGTTTATAAAATAAGCAGTGTAGAGACTTTTATTCTTATCTTTGGCTTTAAGTATCGCTGCGTCTATTCTTTTGATTGAGTCTGCAATTATAGTTGATAATTCCGTCAAGCTAACTTCCAGGCCCTCTCCGCTGAAGCCAAGTTTTGTTTTTAAACGGTATTCTTCTTTTAAGGTAGTAGCCTTATCCCAATACCAATATTCTTTCTCTGCTGAATTATCCTGCAGATACTCCTTAACTAACCGATGAAGAGAGAAGAGGAGCTCACCAATTTCACGCGTAACATCTATTTTGTTTCTGTCAGTCATACCGATACAATCTTTTATAAATATAGCTAATCTTTTAAGCTCAATGGTTTCGCAAGAAGATGAGCCAAACATTGCAGGTAAGCCGTTTAAAGCATCGTACCAGTTTGGTTTATCTGATTCCATCTCTATACCGCATCCGCAAGGATCGATAGACGAGAGTTTATTTACAAAAATACAGAGCAGTTTATCCATAAGGGTTGTCTGATAAATGCTGCCCTTACCGTACTGTGCTCTTAAAACATGGGGCAATTCCTGTCTTTTATGGATAAGTTCTTTCTTTTCTGCATCCTGGGCAACTGAGTGTAGTTGTTGAATACGCCCGTTTCTGATTACATATTTCACAGCGCGCGGCCGTACTACTTCCGTATTGTCAAAAAACGTGAATACCGGTTTGTCAAACACAAGTTTTTCTAACTTTTCAGGATAAAGAGCGCGATAGTTTTCTAAGAGATCAAGATTATAATGCCAGTGGTCTATCCAGAAACCTTCGCCGTGTTCGGCTTCCTGTATTTTAGCCGAATGCGACAGAAGTATATTGATAAAATCACTATGAGATGATCTGGGTGTTATTTTTGACTCCTGCAGAAATAACGCTATTTCACCGGGAGTAAAAATGCGCCCACCGATATGCGATATTATGCTCTCCAGGTCTTTTTGGCTAAGAATCACCGATAAGCTTCTCTTAAGCTCATCTGTGGCTACTATTTTATATGATACGCCCTTAACTACTAACGGATTGAATCCGTCTGCCTGAATTAAATTCATAAAACTAATAATATTTTCATCGCCAATTTCCGGATTAAACCATATGTCGCAGCGTCTATTTTGGTTGACATCGCGGTAATTGCCGTTTCCTTGAGAGAAATACGTCGGCTGTATCTGGAATTTATTGTAATCTCTTTCCAGATCTCCGTGCTTGCGGGAGTATAGATAGAATACCGAATTAGAGGTTTTTGTCTTAAAAATAACAGGGTACCCGCCGCGCAAAATATTATCTAAATAAGTTTGTTTAATGTATAGGTTAAGATTCGGAGCGTTACTGTATGTCTCTACGTCCGAGAGAAGAGAAGAGATAATCTGGCGGTTTTCATTCTTCTTGCGGCTAAGGTACTGCGCATCTGCTATTCTTGGTATTGACAAATTAAGCGCATCCTGGCTGCGCATATATCCTATTATCGCATAGAAATTCTTGGTTTCTTTTGGCTTGAGGCCAGCGTTTAAATATAGAAAACCGCAAGGTGTCTTGCTGCAAATAGTCTCATTCTTTGGAGGCGTAAAATTGTCGCATGATAAAAAGTTAATAGGATAAGAAAAATCGGTATTCTGGCCAAAGACATTCTCAGGATCAATTAAAGGCTTAATAATCTTAAGCCTGCTGTTTTCATAATGGAACCCTAAATAAAAATTGCCTTCTTTGATATGCAACACTTCCGGCCTATCCGTAGGATCAACCCCGAGCTTATAAAAAGGGACTCCTTTGTCAAGATTGTCAACCTTCATCCAGGCCTCTATGGTACGGCTGAGTTTCTTTAAAAACAGGTTTGCGGTGCCAAAAGGCACTATTTGAGGCAGGCCATCTAAGATTTCAATATCTATCTTTTTGGCCCCGGTATTTTCTATGGAAACTATTCTTGCTAATCCCGCATAACTATCTTGCGGAATGGTAAAATACTCGACTTTTATTTTTAATTTTAAAGTTTTATTTTCTTCTTCGATTTTTAGAGAAACCGCATCGGAAGACATGCTATTGGTAATATCAAAAGGGCTATTGGCAAAATCATTATGAAAAGGTTCATAAACAGCTGTGCGTCCGTTCTTGATTTTAATAAAGGTACGAAAACCCCTGCGAGAAGCAAGCTGCCAGGCTTTATTTGCGGGAAAAAACTCCAATATCGAGTGGTCTTTATCTTTTGTCCCGAAACTGACTATGCCTTGTGCCCTGTTGACATAAAAAGCCCATAAAGGAATACCATATTCTCCTGAAATCCCGGGGAAGAAATTGGCTAATGGTTTGGCAAAATTATAGTTTTGGATTATAAATTCGCCACCAGAGGTAAGTCTATATGAAGGTTTTTTAATTTTTTTATTCATTGCTTAACGATTTTTTAATATTTTACCTATTTTTTAGGGTTTGTCCACAAAAATATTATGTATTTGACTTTTAACTCAAAGAATGATAATATTAAACATTCAAAATAATAGACGGAGAGCCCATGGAGATAAAAAAAGAGACAGTCCAGCATGTCGCCCATTTAGCTCGTATTGACTTGGAAGACAACGAGTTAGAGAAAATGTCGCATCAGCTAAAAGATATATTGGATTTTATCGATAAGCTTAAAACTTTAAACGTAGCAAATACCTATCCGACAAGCCATATTTTGCCGATCAATACTGTTTTAAGAGAAGATAAATCCGTAGAATCCCTGTCAATAGATAAAACTTTGTGTAATGCTCCGCAGAAAAAGGGGAATTTTTTTGCGGTGCCTAAAGTAATAGAATAGGACTCCCCCTAAAAAGCAGAAACAAACAATGGCAGAATTATATAATTTGACTGCTCACGAGCTCGCAGACAAAATCAAAAGCGGCGAATTAACCTCGCAGAAAATCAGTGAATCCCTCAAAAAAAGAATCGAAAGCCTGGATTCCCGAGTCAAATCTTATGTCCGGAAAGAAAGCTCGAGCTTTTCGGCCGCAAACGGCTTATTTCCTGCGGTTTCACTTAAAGATAATATCTGTACGGAAGGCTTAAATACTGAATGCTGTTCCAATATCCTCAAAGGCTTCAAGCCTCCTTATGACGCTACGGTCGTTAGTAAGCTTAAGGCTGCCGGCGTTCCGATATTTAATATAAAAACCAATATGGATGAATTTGCTTTCGGTTCATCCACAGAGAATTCATGCTTCGGCGCGACTTCTAACCCGTGGGACTTAAGCAGAGTCCCCGGTGGCTCATCGGGAGGTTCGGCTGCAGCTGTAGCATCAGATCAGGCAATATGGGCTTTGGGCTCTGACACCGGAGGTTCAATAAGGCAACCTGCTGCGTTCTGCGGAGTAGTAGGATTAAAACCTACTTATGGAAGAGTGTCCCGTTATGGACTGATTGCGTTTGCTTCAAGCCTAGATCAAATAGGGCCGTTAACAAAAGACGTAACCGACAGCGCTATTCTCCTAAATATTATTTCCGGATACGATAAATACGATTCTACTTCTGCAGATTTACCCGTACCCGATTACACTAAATCCTTGATAAATGATATAAGGGGATTAAAAATCGGTATACCCAAAGAATATTTTATTGAGGGCCTTGATACGGAAGTCAAGAATGTCATTGATGCTGCTATAAAAAAACTGGAGACCCTTGGAGCAAAAATAAAAGAAATCTCGCTGCCGCATACGCAGTATGCGGTTCCGGTATACTACATTATAGCTACTGCTGAAGCCAGCTCTAATTTGGCCAGGTTTGACGGAGTGCAATACGGCCTTAGGGATAAGAGCAATAATTTAATTCAAATGTACAAGAAAACCAGGGGGGAAGGCTTCGGTGAAGAAGCAAAACGCCGTATTATATTAGGAACATTTGCTCTCTCTCACGGCTATTACGACGCGTACTATTTAAGGGCACTAAAAGTACGCACGCTAATAAAAAATGATTTCGATAATGTTTTTAAAGAATTCGACTGTATAGTAACTCCTACGGCTCCGACTATGGCATTTAAGATAAAGGAAAAAATAGATGATCCTCTAAAGATGTATCTTTCGGATATTTTTACTATTTCTGTAAATCTTGCCGGGATACCGGCGATATCTGTCCCATGCGGCTTCGGCAAAAATGGGCTTCCGATAGGGCTGCAGATTCTCGCAAAACCATTCAATGAAGAAGTTATATTCAAAACAGCTTATACTTACGAACAGAATACTGAATGGCACAAAACTAAACCAAACTTGTAATATGGATTACGAAACAGTTATAGGTCTAGAAGTTCATGTTCAGCTAAAGACAAAAACTAAGGCTTTTTGCGGATGCTCAACTGAATTCGGTAAAGAACCGAATACTCAAGTTTGCCCCGTATGTTTAGGATTCCCGGGTTCTCTACCGGTGCTGAATAAGACCTATCTTGATTATGCAATTAAGGTTGCTTTAAGTTTAAACTGCCAGGTTCAGGAATATACTAAGTTTGACCGCAAGAATTATTTTTATCCTGACTTACCAAAGAATTATCAGATTTCTCAGTATGATCTGCCACTATCGTTAAGCGGACACCTAGAGATTACGACTAAAGAAGAAATTAAGCGAATCGGGATACGCAGGGTGCACATGGAAGAAGATGCCGGAAAGCTTATACATGGAGAGAGCGAAAGTTTCGTGGATTTTAATCGTACCGGTATGCCCCTGCTGGAGATTGTAAGCGATCCGGATATCAACTCACCTGAAGAAGCATACGTGTATCTTACCAAACTAAAAAGTATTCTTGAATATTTGGATGTATCTGATTGCGACATGGAAAAAGGATCTTTGCGTTGTGATGCTAATATTTCATTAAGACCAAGGGGCGCAAAAGAACTCGGAGTAAAAACCGAGCTTAAAAATATGAATTCTTTTAAGGGAGTACGCGATGCTTTGGATTTTGAGATTAAACGTCAAAGCCAGATACTTGATGAGGGTGGAAAAATAACTCAAGAAACATTATTATGGAATGCGCAAGAAGCAAAGACTTATTCTATGCGCACGAAAGAAGAAGCTCAGGATTACCGGTATTTCCCTGAGCCCGATCTGCCGCCATTCATAATTACACAAGATAAAATAGAAGAAGTAAAAAAGACTATCCCGGAACTTCCGGAAGAAAGAAAACAGCGTTTCATTAATACCTATGGTCTTTCTGAATATGACGCAATTATTTTAACTGCATCTAAAAAAGGTGCTGATTTTGCTGAAAACTGCATAAATAGCTATCCTAAAGAGAACAAAAAACCAGTTGTTAATTTTATCATAGGCCCCTTGTTGGCAGAAGCAAATATGCGTAATTGCGCATTAGTGGATTTGCCCTTTAAGACCGAATGGCTGATTCAACTACTCGAGCTCCTTGATTCAGGACAAATATCGAATCTTACAGCAAAGAACGTCTTAACTGAAATAATTAATTCTCAGGTTCCGCCAGAGAAAATTATAAAAGAAAAGAATTTAATTCAAATCTCTGACACAGTATCGCTGGAAAAACATGTTGACGAAGTAATCAGGGCTAATCCTCAATCCGTGGATGCCTATAAAAACGGCAAGGTTAATGCACTTATGTTTCTAGTAGGACAGGTTATGAAAGCCAGTAAAGGACAGGCCAATCCAAAGATAGTTCAAGATATCTTAAAACGGAGGTTATAGATGTTCAGCAGAAAGAAATTTTATGTTTTTATTGTTTTTACTATTGTTGCAGTTCTGGGGCTGTCTTCTTGGGTAATTTCCGAAACCAGCAAGAAAGACGATAGCGATCTGTACCGCCAGGTAGAAATATTCTCCGATGCCCTTACGATAGTCCAGGAGGATTATGTTGATCCGGTTTCGCCTAAAGAACTAATTTACGGCGCATTAAAAGGCATGCTTTCTTCGCTTGATCCCCATAGTCAATTTATGGATCCGGATACTTATAATGAGCTAAAAGTGGATACCGAAGGAAAATTCGGTGGACTTGGGATAGAAATAACATTAAAAGATGGCCTGCTTACTGTTATCAGCCCTTTGGAAGATACGCCTGCCTGGAAGGCCGGAGTCAAACCCGGAGATATCATAGTAAAGATAAACAATGATATAACCCGCGATATTACTATTACTGATGCGGTAAAAAAGTTGAGAGGCAAGCCCGGAGACGCGGTTAATATAACAGTCTTAAGAGAATCAGAAAAAAAGCTAATTGATTTTAAGATAGTGCGCGATATTATTAAAATAAAAGATATAAAAGAAGCCCGGATTTTAGAGGATAATATCGCCTACATCAGGCTTACTGAATTCAGAGAAAACACGACCAATGATTTTAAATCAGCATTAAACAACCTTAAGAAAAACGGTATGAATGCGTTGATTTTGGATCTACGCAACAACCCGGGTGGGCTACTGGATATTGCTGTAAAAGTAAGTGAAATTTTTATCGATAAGAATAATTTGATAGTTTCAACTAAAGGCCGCAGAAGTTCGCAAAATATGGAATTTATATCAAGAAATCCTAATCCGCTGGCCGGGATTCCGATTATTGTCCTTATAAACGAAGGCTCTGCTTCTGGAAGCGAAATCGTAGCAGCAGCACTTAAGGACTATAAATTAGCTGTTATTGTAGGGACAAAATCTTTCGGGAAAGGTTCAGTGCAAACAGTTATACCTTTAAAAGATGGTTCGGCATTAAGGCTAACTACCAGTAAATATTTTTCTCCCCTGGGCAAAGAAATACATGGCAAAGGAGTTATGCCTGATATAGTAGTCGAAGACATTAAAATAACACCTTCGGCAAAAGAAGGCGAAACGCCCTTCAATAAAGAAGATGTTTTCGAACAGGTAGACGGTAAGCAGAAAGATAAAAAGGATGTTTTTGACTATAAATCGGATAATCAGATAATGCGCTCAATAGATATTATCAAAGCCCTGAGGCTTTATAAAAAATAACCGTGAAAAAGAAAGAGAACCATAAATTAATAATCTGGGTTTTATGTATAATTATTATTTTACAGTGGTTGTACATAATAGCTACCAGACCGAAGAAGGAAGAGGTCCCCGTAAAACCTCTAAAGCCTGTTAAGCCAGCTGTAGTTTTAAAAGGCAAAATAGCTATAGTGCTGGATGACTGGGGTTATAATTTGGATAATGCTAGTGCCATCTCTCAGATAAAGTATCCGCTCACCATAGCAATACTTCCTAACCTGTCTTATTCAGAACAAATAGCCGATGAAGCAAAACATAATAATAAAGAGGTCATTTTACATTTACCGATGGAACCTTACGAAAAGTTCAGGTTAGAGAAAAATACCATACTAGCATCCATGGATAATAAAAATATTGTCAAGATTCTTAACTCTGACCTCGATAGTGTTAAATATGCCCGGGGAATAAATAATCACATGGGTTCAAGAGTCACCGGTGACAAACGGGTAATGTCGGTTATTTTTGATGAGCTAAAAAATAAGAAACTTTACTTCCTTGATAGCTATGTATCTCCTAAAACAGTAGCTTCCCAGTTGGCTAAAGATAAAAATGTGCGTTTTGCAAAAAGGGATATCTTCTTAGATAATAATCCAGATTATGAATATATAAAAGGGCAATTGTATAAACTTGCGGCTAAAGCAAAAAGATACGGCAAGGCTATAGGCATAGGTCACGACCGCAAGACTACGATAGAAACTTTACGTTCTATTATGCCGAAACTGGAAAAAGACGGATATAAATTTGTTTACGTTTCGGAAATAGCTGCTAATTAAAAATAAGTACTATTAATAAATAATAAATAAATGAATGTTTTAGGTATTGAGACTTCCTGCGACGAAACTTCGGCGGCCGTTGTTTCCAACGGCAAAGATGTCCTTTCAAACATTACAGTGTCCAGTTTAAATTGGCACAAGAAATATAACGGTATCATCCCTGAAATAGCATTCCGCCGTCAGTTAGAGACCATAGCACAGGTAGCAGACGAAGCCATAAAAGAATCGCGGATAAATATAAAAAAGCTGGATTTAATCAGCGTAACCGCTAACCCGGGGCTATTAGGATCTTTGCTGGTTGGTCTGACTTTTGCCAAAGCAATAAGTTTTTCATACGCCATACCCTGCATCGAAGCAGATCATCTATATGCCCATATATATTCGGCTTTGCTGGGACAAAAAAAACCAAACTTCCCATTTGTGGCGCTGGTTATTTCAGGCGGGCACACAAGTTTATTCGAAGTCAGGTCTTTTGAAAGATTTCGCCTGGTTGGCTCTACGCTGGATGACGCATGCGGAGAAGCATTTGATAAAGTTGCTAAAATTATGGGGTTAGGGTATCCCGGAGGCCCGGTGGTTGAGCGTATGGCAAAATACGGAAAACCATCAATTAAATTCAATTGTTGCGATACAAACAGGAAACTCGACTTTAGCTTCAGCGGCATTAAAACAGCGGTGCTTTATCATGTCAATAATCTGAAAAACAAACAATCCGGTAATTTATCAAAAAGCCAGGTTTACGATATCTGTGCTTCGTTCCAAAAAGCAGTTGCTGAAGCTTTAATTAAAAAATCTTTTCTTGCATGCCGGGAGAGAAAATCAAAATTACTGGTAGTCGCTGGCGGAGTAGCTGCAAATACATTCTTGAGAGAGTCTTTCGTAAGATATTTTTCAGATAAAGATATTCAAGTTATTTTTCCTTCAAAAACGCTGTGTATGGATAACGCAGCCATGGTAGCAGGAATAGGCTATCACCTGTTTAAAAAAGTAACAAAAAGGCGGAGGTTAAGATATGTTAAATGAAACACAGATAATAATACGCTTGGTTTTGTCTGTATTTCTAGGTGGGTTAATAGGCTTTGAACGCCAGATACACCGCAGAACCGCCGGTTTTCGTACGCATATCCTGGTATCGCTTGGTTCCTGCCTTATAATGTTGACATCTTTATATGTTTTTGATATATATAGCAGTAAGGTTGATTTAGACCCTACGCGTATTGCCGCTGGGGTTATCACCGGAATAGGGTTTCTTGGCGCAGGAGCAATTATAAGAGATTCGCAGGGTATAATAGGGCTAACCACTGCTGCAAGTCTTTGGGTCGTAGCAGGTATAGGTCTGGCAATAGGGTGCGGATTTTATACTGCAGGGATATTTACAACAGCACTTGCTTTAATATCGCTTTTTTTCTTAAGAAGAGTTGAGGAAAAAGTTATAAATAAGAAAGGAGGGGTAAGCTAATGGCTTTTAAGAAAAATACAGAAGAGAAAATCCTCGATGTAGATGCTGCTATGCAGGGAACATTAAGTTTCAAAGACGCGGTAAATTTACGTATTAACGGTAAATTTGAAGGAAAGCTTGATACAAAAGGGAATTTAACTGTGGGGCCGAGTGCGCAGGTATATGCGGATATGATTGGAGACAACATTATAATCGGAGGTAAGGTTAAAGGAAAGATAATAGCTAAGGAAAGACTTACCCTTCTTCCTACGGCAGTCGTAGAAGGCGACATATATCCCACGAGATTAAATATTGCCGAAGGGGCAATTTTAGAAGGCAGATGCATAATGCTCCATGATTTCCTAAATGCCGAACAATTAGCCAGATATCTGGAGGTAGATTTAAATTCTATCATGGAATGGGCTAATTCCGGTAAAGTCCCGGGTTTTAAAGAGGGAGACGACTGGAAGTTCGAAAGAAAAGCTATTGATTCCTGGGTTTCAACAGGCAAAGTTAGCAAATAAAACCTTATGGCAGAAGAAAAATTACTTACGGTAAGAGACGTATCAATTGTTTTAGGGGTATCAGAAAGAGAAATCATGGAGCTTGCTGAATCAGGCAGGCTCCCTGCCTATAAAGTAGGCGGTGTATACTTACGTTTTAAACGCGAGCAGATAGATGAATTCAGAAAGACATTTAAACCCAGCCAATCATCAGTCTTACACCGGAGCAAAGAGAGCTCCGCTAAAGAAAAACTCAATGATTTCTTCTATTTTAATGACTTTTACATATTGAGCGCTTTAATTATTGCTGTTATATTATTCTTTGTATTCCAAGGATATTGATTATCTTCTTAAATGACAAAAGGATTTTGTGATTTAGGTTTTGCTAAAATAGACACCGATAGATTTAAAAGAAGGGGTTTTCCGGAAGCAATTTATTCTTCGGGTAAAACCGATATCCAGCTCAAAGAAATAGTCAGGGCTTTTATCGGCAAAAAACACGATTTATTGCTTACCAGATTAGAATACAAAAAGTACTCCTTTCTTAAAAAATCCTTCCCTAAGTTAAAATATAATTCTTGCGCAAAGATAGGCTACTTGGTATTTGGTAAGAAACAAAAAAGAAATGGGTTAGTTCTGGTAGTTTGCGCAGGAACATCGGACATCCCGGTAGCAGAAGAAGCCCTAATTACTGCCGAATTAATGGGCAATAAAGTAAAACGCCTATATGATGTGGGGGTAGCCGGTGTGCACCGTCTGATGCACAACGTAGAATTATTAAGGAAAGCTTCCGTTATTATTGTTGTTGCGGGAATGGAAGGGGCATTAGCCAGCTTAGTCAGCGGCCTGGTAAGCTCTCCCGTTATAGCTGTGCCAACGAGTTGCGGGTATGGAGCAAATTTTGGCGGGCTTTCTGCACTTTTAACAATGTTGAATAGTTGTTCGCCCGGGATTTCCGTGGTAAATATTGATAATGGTTTCGGAGCAGGCTACTTCGCTGCATTAATCAATAAATAATCTTGTTTAATAACCTACTTTAAAACTTCGGAGAATAAAAATGGCTTTATCGGGATTAGATATTTATAAATTATTGCCTAAAACCAACTGCCGTGAGTGCGGATTCGCTACTTGCCTTGCCTTTGCAATGCAATTGGCAAAAAAATCAGTTAGTATAGAGAAGTGCCCTTTTATCAATGAGGCTTCGAGAAAAACCCTGGAAGAATCCAGCTTGCCTCCGATTAGATCGGTTATTATCGGGTCTGCAGATAAAAAAATAGAACTGGGGAGTGAGGGATTTCTTTTTAGGCATGATGGTAAATTTTTTAATCCCTGCGGTATCGGCTTTATTATAGATGACAACCTAACTGCTGGACAAATAGAAGAAAAGATTAAGAAAATTAACTTGATGAAATTTGAACGCGTAGGCCAGAAGTTAGAAATAGATATTCTGGCCGTAAGGCAAAATTCCGAACCAGCTAAATTTATCGAAGCGCTGAAGATAATTAGCAGAAATACAGACCTACCGCTTATTTTGATATCTAAACAGGCAGGCACCTTAAAAGAAGCGCTAGATATCGTACTTGACAGAAAGCCTGTTTTATATTGCACGCAAGAATCAGAAACTACGAAAGTGGCAGAACTATCCAAGCAACATAACTTGCCTATGGTAGTTTGCGGGAAAGATTTAGCCGAATTATCCGCTCTGACTAAAAACCTGAATAATCTTGGTGTAGAAAATATTATTTTAGATACAGGCAGGAAACCCGTGGCTCAGAAAGTCTGGGATTTAACCCAGATAAGAAGAATCCCGCTCAAGAAATCCGACAGAAGCTTAGGCTACCCTGTATTAACAATAGCAGAAGATGCGGATTGCTATGAAGAAGCTATCGAAGCCGCAACATATATATGCAAATATTCATCCCTGGTTTTGCTTAAAAATACGGAATCGTACGAGGCCTTGGCACTCCTGACCTTAAGACAGAATATTTACAGCGACCCCCAGAAACCATTACAAATCGAACCCAATGTTTATGCCATAGGTTCCGTTAGCGAAAAATCTCCTATCCTGATTACAACCAACTTTTCTCTTAGCTATTACACTGTTTTGGGAGAAGTGGAAGCTAGCAAGATTCCTTCTTATATCTTAAGCGTAGACACAGAAGGTATGTCGGTTTTAACTGCTTGGGCAGCCGAAAAATTTACCCCCTCAAAAATAACCCAATCTCTAGATAAGTTCGGAGTCAAGAATAAAGTTTCTCACAACCAGCTGGTTATACCCGGATATGTAGCAGTAATGAGCGGAGACTTAGAAGAAGAGTCGGGTTGGAAAGTTACCGTAGGGCCAAAAGAAGCTGCCGGCATACCATCTTTCCTAAGGAATCTATAAAACTTTTTTAAACTAGGGTCAAGAATAAAGTTAAGCTTAATCTCATACGCTAATCTTTCATAATGGAAAAATTTAAAGTTACTTTTTATCCTGATAATAAGACTATAGAGGTAGCGAAAGATACGAGTATACTTTCTGCGGCTGTATCAGCTGGTATATTTATTAACTCTTCCTGCGGCGGTGATGGAGTCTGCGGTAAATGTAAGGTGATTGTAAGAAAAGGTCAAGTATTCTCTCAACCTACCGGAACAATCAGCCACGAAGAAAGAAAAAGCGGAGTTGGTCTTGCCTGTTTAACTTTAGTTCAGGGAGATCTAGAAATAGAGATTCCTGCGGAAACCAGGCTTAGCCTAGAAGGACTTAGCCCGGAAGAAATCCACCGGCGCATTAAAAATTTCTATTCTGATTCAGAAAAAATAGAATCAACTTTAGCTAACCCCCTGGATGAGGCTTTCTTGTATTCACCGTTGGTGAGAAAAATATATTTGGAACTTCCCCAAGCTAAAATGCAGGATTCCGTGGCAGACTTTGAGAGAATACAACGCCAGATAAAACAACAAGTCGTTAATTTATCTTCACAGGAAATAATACCTACCGGGCTTTCTAATATAAGGCAGCTAAGCGAATTATTACGCTCGTCAGACTGGAAAATTACGGTTACTCTAACCAATCACGAAGGTCCTGCCGAAATTATGCTTATCGAACCGGGCAATACAAAAGATAGAAACTTCGGTTTTTGTTTTGACATAGGCACAACGACCATAACCGGACAGCTCCTGGATTTAAATAACAAAAAGATACTTGGCACAAAAGCCGTGTATAACAAGCAAATCAGTTTTGGCGCCGATGTTATTACACGTATTGTCCATGCCCAGGAAGAAGAGGGTTTAGAGCAGTTGCATTTGGCAGTTATTGATTGTATCGACCAGATAATTGCGGAATTGATTTCTGAACACAAAATCGATTTGAACGATGTAACATGTGTTGTTTGTGCAGGCAATACTACTATGATACATCTTTTGTTATCTATAGACCCCGCACATATCCGTAAAGAGCCGTATATACCTGCAGCAAACTTTCTGCCTACGATACGCGCTGCAGAAATTGGTGTACGCGTTAATCCCAAAGGGATATTGGCTATCGTGCCCGGGGTAGCTAGCTATGTAGGAGGCGATATTACAGCAGGCGTTTTGTCATGCGGCATGGATAAAGAAGATAATCTATGCGTGCTTATAGATGTAGGCACAAACGGAGAAATAGTCGTAGGCAATAAGGAATTCTTGGTATCTTGCGCTGCCTCAGCCGGTCCTGCTTTTGAAGGCAGCGGGGTATTATCAGGTATGCGTGCTACCAGAGGCGCGATTCAAAAGGTAAATATTGATCCTGTCAGCCTGGACACAAAATATATTACAATAGCTAATATCAAACCTAAAGGGATATGCGGTTCAGGATATATAGATTTAATATCTGAAATGCTAAAAACGAAACTCATAGATAAAAGCGGAAAAATTTTGCCCTCTGGCAATAAACATATTAGAAGCGGTGACTACGGTAAAGAGTTTGTTTTAGCGCAGTCATCCGAAACATCCATAGGCAAGGATATCGTTATTACCGAAGCAGACATCGATAATATAAAAAGGGCTAAAGCAGCAATTTATTCTGCCTGTTTAACGCTTCTTAAGCATCTGAATCTTGACTTTGATGCGGTTGATAAATTTTTTATAGCCGGGGGGTTCGGGACTTCTATTGATATAGAAAAATCTATAGCTATAGGCCTCTTACCTGATTTAGACAAAAATAAATTTATTTTTGTAGGGAATAGTTCGCTAGCAGGGGCAAGACAAGTTTTGCTTTCGTCTCAAGCGCATAAAAAAGCGCAAGAAATAGCAAAAAGAATGCATTATTTTGAATTATCTATTGATGCGCGGTATATGGACGAATACATGGCGGCACTATTTTTCCCCCATACTGACTTATCAAAATTTCCCAATATTAGATAGGAAAATTATAAATGAGCTACACTATCGCTATCGCAGGTAAGGGGGGGACAGGAAAAACTACCATAGCCGCTCTTATATTAAAAGCCCTAAAAGAAAGAAAAACCGGTTCTATTCTGGCTGTTGATGCTGATCCAAACAATAATTTAGGAGAAGCGCTAGGGATTAAAGTAGAAGAAACCGTAGGCAGCGTTATAGACCAGATTGCCGTTCATCCCGAGAATGTTCCTGCGGGGATGAGCAAAGACAGATTTATTGATTATAAAGTACAGACTATAATCAAAGAGACAGAGGGGTTCGATCTTTTGACCATGGGCACCCCGGAAGGGCCGGGATGTTACTGTTATGCCAATAATATCTTAAGAGAAACCATTTCTAAGATCAGCCGTGATTATGATTTTGTCATAATCGATAATGAAGCGGGCCTAGAACATTTCTCGCGCAGAACAACAAGATATGCCGATATTCTTATTATTGTATCGGATAACAGCAAAATAGGCATAAAATCGGCACTTAGAATTAAGAATTTGATACACGAATTAAAAATAAAAGTAAAAAAAACCGGTCTTTTGATTAATCGGTCCAAGAGAAATAACGAATCCTGTGATTTTACCCATACGGATCTGGATCTGCTAGGAGTTATACCAGAGGATGAGACTATATCAATGTTGAGTACTGATGGGGTATCTTTGTTTAATTTAAGTAACCAGGCGCCGGGTATGCGCGCCATTGAAAAAATAGGAGAATATATATGGCAGGAGAAATAGTCATTGAAAAGTGGAGCGGTGAAGTTGCAGTTACTAAGATAGGGGCAACCAAAGAAGAGGGAGGCACGAGAAATAAAACGATTCAGGTTGGAGGACAAAAAACCCTACCGTTTCTATTTAAAGAGGGGAGTATTCCCAATAAGCCGGTTATTGCTTTTGAGGTATCTGATGCGCCTAGCTCTGATTTACCGGAAGAATTATCAAGGCCGTATAATGATGTAATTAATGACCCTATTGCCTGGGCAGAAAAATGCGTATCTGAATATAAAGCAGAACTTATTTGCTTGAGGTTGCAGGGCGCTCATCCTGATTCGGGAGATAAAACACCCGAAGAAGAGGCTGATCTTGTAAGAAAAATGCTAAAAGCAATAAAAGTGCCCTTGATTATTGTCGGCTCTTCAGATAGCGCAAAAGATAACTTAGTGCTGCCTGCTTGTTCTGAAGCAGCCAAAGGAGAAAGATGCCTTATAGGCAGCGCCTTACAAGATAACTATAAGACTTTAACCGCAGCTATTTTAGCTGATGGACATAACATAATAGCAGAATCTCCCATTGATATTAATATTGCCAAGCAGCTAAACATACTTATTTCAGATATGGGCCTTCCATTAGAAAGAATAGTAATCAATCCTACAATAGGAGCCTTAGGTTATGGCCTGGAATATGCTTATTCCATAATGGAACGCTCTAGGCTAGCTGCATTAGCCGGAGATAAAACTATGGGCCTTAGCTTTATCTGTTTTGTAGCGCAGGAATCCTGGCGCGCGAAAGAAGCAAAAGCAACAGAAGGAGAATTTCCTACTTGGGGAGCTTTAGCCAACCGTGGTATAATGTGGGAAGTCATAACTGCCACAGCCCTCATACAGGCAGGTTCGGATATACTAGTAATGCGGCACCCTCTTGCGATTGAAAAAGTAAAGAAATATATCGATAGTTTAATGGCAGGTTAAAAAATATAATAGGAAGCTATGTTTATAATCGGCGAATTAATTAACGGGATGTATAAAAATATATCCGGTGCAATTAAATCTAAGGATAAAACCGAAATCCAGAAGACTGCTATTGCACAAATTCAAGCTGGTGCTGACGCCCTAGATGTTAACTGCGGTCCGGCTTCACGCGATCCGGTATCCGATATCCAGTGGCTTGTTGAAGTAATCCAGGAAGTAACTAATAAACCACTGTCTCTGGATTCAAGCAAGACCGAAGTCATTAGCTCCGGATTAAAAGTCTGTAGAAATGAGGTTGTCATAAATTCGACTACCGCTGACGAAGAAAAATTAGACGCTATCCTGCCTTTAGCCAAGAAATATAATGCCAAGCTCATAGGCTTAACTATAAGCCAAAAAGGTATCCCGCAAAACAAAGACCAGCGCCTGGAATTAGCTGCAAAAATTATAGGCACTTGCCTCGAACAAGAATTCCCAACTGATAATCTTTATCTTGACCCCATAGTCATGCCTGTTAATGTTGCCCAGATTCAAATGCAGGATATATTAGAGTCTATACGCGAATTCGGACTTCTATCCGAACCACGTTCTCATACGATAATCGGACTAAGCAATGTCTCTCAGGGGGCGACTAACCGTAGCCTAATCAACAGGACATTTCTTACCTTAGCAATCAGTTACGGCCTTGACGCCGCAATCTTAAACCCGCTCGATAAACATCTAATGGAAACATCCATAGCTTCAGAGTTAATTCTTAACAAGCATATATATTGCGATTCGTTCCTGGATGCTTACAAAAAGAAGTAACGATACTCTATGCCCAGAAGAAAGATCCTTAGACACATTTTTAAAATAAGAGGGCTCGAGAACAGCCTCGGTTTTGCCCTTAAGGGCATATTGTATCTTTTTCTCTATCATCGTAATATGCGTATTATATTCCTACTGGGCCTGCTTACTTTAGTAGCGGGAATGTCTCTTAATGTCAGCCCGATAGAATTAGCAATACTTTGTGTTACCATAACTATAGTTTTTGTGGCGGAGATCTTTAATACCGCGATTGAAATGTCGATGGACATGTTAAAAACAAAGTATCATACAAGGATAAAAATTGTTAAGGATATTGCCGCAGCAGTAGTTTTGATAGCAGCCATGAATGCCGGCATTGTAGGCTTTATAATATTATTTAATAAACTATCCGCATACTTATGAAGAAAATACTACCTCATATATTAATTACCATATTATCATTGGTTGTCTTTGGGTTGGCATTAGCCCAAAATCTGCCTACTGCAAGCCAGATAGAAAGGACAAACCAGCTTCTAAATGCCCAAGATAGATTAAATAAGATAATCCAGAACCCGCGGAGTTTTTATATTAAAGATATCACCTTAAAAGTAGATGGTAGTTGTAGAAAAATATCGCTAAAAGAAGCTATTGAGCCGTATAAAAACAGGTGGCTTACAGAAACCGATATACAGGAGTTAATTGAGCTGCTAAAAGAAAGCTGCGGCCAGAAAACAGATATTTCTTATCGCATAAAAGATAACACGCTTGAGATAGAAATCGTTGACTTTAAGACAGATTTGCATTAAACTAAAGATAAATTGTTTACTCAAGGAGAGTGTAATGAAAAGAGAAAGAATAGCACCATTTATATTATCTTTCTTCCTGATTAATATGTTTTTTTGCCTCCAAAATGCTAATGCCCAAGCCACCCCGGCACAAATACAGAAATCCATCCTAGACACAAACAAAGAAGAAAAACTGCGCGAGATTATAGACCAAAAGAAAAAGAAGCCGGATATCGAAGAAGAACAGCAAAAAGAAGCCCCTCTTGCAAAAGAAGGGAAAAAGGTTTTAGTTAAGAAAATCTCTGTGTCTGGAGTATCTATTCTACCTGCGGAAACAATTAACAGTATTACAGCTTCTTACCAGAATAAAGAGGTTTCCTTAAGGCAGATGGAAGAATTGGCTAATCTTATAACTGATGCTTATCGTAAAAACGGATATATAACTTCCAGGGCGTACCTTCCACCGCAAAAGATAGAAAATGGCATACTGCAAATCCGCGTAATAGAAGGGACTACGGGGGATATTAAGTTTGCAGGAAACCGCTTCTTTAAAACATCCATGCTAAGAAAGAAAATACCCCTTCAAAAAGGCGAGCCTTTTGACTACGAATCTCTAAGAAAAGGGTTAAGCAGGATAAATGAGCAACCTGACCGCAATGCAAAGGCCGTACTTATGCCGGGGAAAGAAACCGGCACAACTGATGTCCTGGTTGAAGTAAAAGACAAGCTACCGATTCATCTAGGATTCGATTGGGATACTTTCGGCTCAAGATATATTGATAAAGACCGCTATCGCGCCACCCTTACCCACAATAATTTGACCGGCAACGATGATGTATTTACTACCCAATATCAGCTTTCACAAAGAGAAGATTACACGCTTCTTAGTTTAAGATACCTGTATCCTTTAAGAGAAGATTTCAAGTTAGGCTTCTTCGGTGCCCACTCTAAGATATCGCTGGGAAAAGAATTAAGAGCCCTAAATGCCAGGGGTAAATCAAAAATGTATAGTATATACACTATACATTCACTTATTAATTCGGAAAAAACAAGCTTGAATGTTAATTTCGGATTTGATTATAAGGATGTCTTTAACTTCCAGCTGGGCAATGAAACAAGCAGAGATAGGTTGCGCATAGCTAAAGCAGGGGTGGATTTAGACATAAGTGACATTTATGGCAGAACCTTAATCTTTAACGAAATGGATTTTGGCATACCGAATATATTAGGAGGGCTGGAAACAAAAGATCCCAGAGCATCGCGCGTTGGATCCGGAGGAAAGTTCTTTAAAGACACGATTAATTTACTTAGGTTACAGAAACTCCCCTTTGATATGACTGCTCTCTGGAAAAACCAGATGCAACTTACTAATAATACCATGACGGCAACTGAACAATTTCAGATTGGCGGTATCGTTAATGTAAGGGGATATCCTCCTGCAGAGGTAGTTGGAGACACGGGTTATTCTATGACCTGGGAATTATCTGTGCCTCTGTATTTTATTCCTAAAGATATTAAAGTTCCTTTTTCAAGGGCAAAACTTTATGATGCAGTCAGATTTGTCGGCTTCTACGATTGGGCCAACGCGCATTTAAAGAACCCTCAACCGGGAGAAGAGAAAAACAAGACCTTAAGAGGTGCGGGTTGCGGCATAAGATTCAACCTGCCAGAAGATTTTTCTGTTAGGGTAGAGTTTGCCTGGCCACTAGACAATACTCCTTCCGACGGCAAAAATCTGCAGAAATGGTTTGAGGTTTCTAAGAGCTTTTAGGGCTTTAAAAATAGGGCATAAGGCTTGACAAACAGCCTGTCCTGCAGTATACTTATTCTATTGTTCATACCAAAAATAAGAAAATAAAGATCCAATCAAAAGTTTCTTCATGCAAAAAAAGCAAACAATCAAAACTTCTTCTATAATATTATTTTTCGCATTGATTCTCTCTTTGCCTTCATTAGGATTCTCTCAGTCTGTTTCGGGAGTAAACGGTGAACAGGTAATCCATGGAAATGTAACTTTCGATAGGTCTGTAGCTAATGAATTAAGAATAAATGCTTCTTCAGACAGGTCTATTGTCAATTACAACAATTTTAGTATCGCTCAAAACGAAACAGTAAGATTCAATCTTCCCCAATCAACATCCGCTATTTTAAATCGAGTGGTAGGAGTAAACCCTTCAGAAATCTTAGGCTCAATTGTTTCAAACGGACAGGTCTTCTTAACTAATCCCAATGGTGTAATCTTTGGCCAAAATGCACGCGTTGATATGCCTGCATTAGTTGCATCCACTTTAGATATTTCCAATGAAAATTTCTTAAGCGGAAATTATCAGTTTCAAAAAGTTCCCGGTAAAAATGGTTACATAATTAACCGCGGACAAATTACTATTAAAAACGGTGGGTATGTTTGTTTGTTGTCTGAAGCCATAGACAATCAAGGAGTAATTTTAGCCAATCTAGGAACAGTTGTTTTGGCAAGCGGCGAAAAAATGACTTTAGCCTTAGATGATTTAAATGATATTTCTGTAGTAATAGATGAGGCAGTAAAAGAGAAAATCTTTGGGCCAGATGGTCAATTTAAAAGCGCAATCAAGAATAGCGGGACCATACAAGCAGATGGCGGAAAAGTCATCCTTACCGCAAAGGTGTTAAATAACGTATTTGATTACGCAATTAATAACACGGGCTTAATCCAGGCAAAATCCTTAGTAGAACATGATGGCGTAGTTGAGCTAGTTGCAGATAACGCCCCTGTAATTAATATAGGTAAGATAGAAGCAGGAAAAGTCAATATTAAGGTAAGAAACTCGGACTTTATTAACAAGGGTGATATTATTAGCGATGGCAACCAGGCGCTTGTCAATGGTGGCAAGGTCCTTATTGATGCTGCCAGAATACTCCAGCAGGGTTTAATCAGTGCCAATGCATTTGAGGCAGGTAAAGCAGGCCAGATAACAATCATATCTGACGATTCGTCGGTTTTAGACATTAATTCGCGCACCGAAGCAAGGGCGTTAGGATTAACAGGAGAAGGCGGAAGAATTACTATTGGCTCAAGAAACGGAAATACACTAGTCAAAAACGGCGCAATACTGGATGTATCAGGAGGCCAAGAATCAGGTAATGCCGGTATAGGCGATATAAGCGCATATAAACAACTTGGTTTTTACGGTATATTTAACGGCAGAGCCCCTCCGGGATACATTGGCGCAAACTTAAATCTAAAAACAGACCTTCCGTATGACCCCGCATTATTAAATACGTATTCAATAGAAATATCCGGTGATATCTTAGCTGAGAATATTGCAATATACTCCAATCAAAGAGTTAGTATTGACGGCATCTTAACTGCTTACGATACTATTAAAGTTACCTCGCAAGGTTCAGACTTCCTAGGAACAATCTCCTGCAAAAATGGTATTTATAACGCTAATAACGGCGATACTTTTATCGCTGGCATCTATTTTGGCAACCACACATGGATAGATCTGCATAACATATTCGTGATTGGGCCGCTGACAGTATTTGGAGATATCCGGCTTTTAGCAGGAGACAATATAGTTATTGCCTTGGCTAGCGTAGATGCTGCGGGCCTCTTAGGCGATATCAACATAGACCTTATTGCCGGTCACGATATACTCATAACAGACAGCAGGGTTTGGGCTGAAAGCGCGCTTGGCGATGCCGAACTAAACTTAGTTGCCGGCGGCGATATTATTATAAATAGAAGCATCGTGGGTTCTCGTAGCTTAGTCGGCAGTGCTAAGACCATCCTATTGGCTGATAATATAGGTATAGAGAGAAGTATTATAGGGGCTTTTAGCTTAAAGAAAGACGCAATAATAGCCCTGATAGCTAAAAATACTGCCCTGATCAACCGCTCAATTATGGCGGCGATTGCCTTAGACGATGGTATTGCAG
>CAYXSY010000004.1:0-86844 GCA_964467905.1 uncultured Planctomycetales bacterium
TTCTGCTTGATCTTTATGAGCTTACTATGGCAGAAAGTTATTCCTTGTATAGGTCTGAGGTATCAGCGACATTCGATTTATTCATCAGAAATATGCCAAGAAACCGTTCTTATCTTGTATTTTGTGGCCTGCAAAGTGCTCTGGAGTATATAAAAGGACTCAGGTTTAGCAAGGAAGATATCGATTATCTTCATAAGCTAAAGATGTTTTCTCCTGGTTTTTTAAGCTTGTTGGAGAATTTTAAATTTAGCGGTGATGTTTGGGCCATGAGGGAAGGGGAAGTATTTTTTCCGGGAGAACCGGTCTTAAGGGTTACAGCCCCTCTTATTGAAGCTCAGATAATTGAGAGTTTTTTGCTTAGTACTGTTAATTTGGAGTCTATGATTGCAAGCAAGGCCTCACGAATAATAAATGCAGCTTGCGATTGTCAAGTACATGATTTTTCATTGCGCAGGACGCATGGCCCGCAGGCGGCCCTTAAAGTAGCCCGCAGCGCTTATATCGCAGGCTTTAGCGCTACATCCAACGTATTGGCTTCCAAATTATATGCCATACCGCCTTCGGGAACTATGGCTCATTCTTTTGTGATGTCTTTTAGGGATGAGTTAGACAGTTTCTTGGCTTATAGTACAGTTTTTCCCGACAGGACCATATTGTTGGTAGATACTTATAACGTAAAAAAAGGAATCGATAACGCCGTAAAAATAGGTAATTATCTTAAAGAGCGCGGTCATTTGTTGTACGGTATAAGAATTGATAGCGGGGATATTGTAAGGCTATCCAGGATGGCGCGTAAGATTTTGGATAAGGCAGGGTTGAGATTTGTAAAGATATTTGCCAGCGGTAATCTCGATGAATTTAAGATTAGTAAGTTACTTAAAAAGAAATCTTGTATTGACAGTTTTGGAGTAGGAACCAATATGGGGGCTAGTATGGATGCCCCGTCGCTCGATGCTATATATAAGTTGAGTGAAATAACCGATGATAGCGGTGATTTTATCCCGGTTATGAAATTAAGCAGCACCAAAGTTACATGGCCGGGGAGAAAACAGGTTTATAGAGTCAGCGATAAAAAGGGGATATTCCTAAAAGACATAATCGGGCTGCAGAACGATAATATTAAGGGCGAGCCGTTATTGAAGAAAGTATTAAGCCGCGGGAATGTTATTTATAAGACCCATAGCCTGCAGGATATACGGTTATTTTCCAGGAAGAGGATTATGGCTTTCCCCGGACAGATCAGAAATGTTAACTCGGGCTTTGTTTATCCTGTATCATTTAGCCCTAAGCTCGCCAGTCTAAAGAATTCTCTTATCAGCCGGATAAAGTAATTTGTTAATATCAATCTAAAGAAAGGATAACCTATGTTTGGCCAGATGAAACAGCTTATGGAGATGCAGAAGAAGATGCAGGAGGTAAAAAGGGAGCTTGATAATACTTGCTTTGATATTGTAAGTAGCGATGGAGTAGTGAAAATTACCATGAGCGCTTCCCAAGAGCTAAAAAATATTAATATTCAATCGGACTTTAGCAGTATTGATAAGAATGCCCTTGAGGCATCTCTTAAAGAGGCGTATAATAAGGCTATAAAACGTTCCCACGAAATAGGCGCTGAAAAAATGAGGCAGGTGACAGGTTTTAATATCCCCGGGCTTACCTAGTAAATTGCAATGTTGATATTGTTAAATAAAATAAGCGATTTTCTAAATAAACGTGAGTTTGTCAGTGTGGCTAGCTGTAATCTGGAAGGATGTCCGAATGCGGCCCCCAAGTTTATTCTAAAAGTCGAGAACGGTTTTATTTATCTTGTTGATTATACCATTGGCAGTACATACAGGAATTTAAAGATAAACCCCCGTGTTTCTATATCTTTGGTTGATGCGGATTCGCTTGCTGGATACCAAGTTAACGGAGAAGCTCAGATTCTAGAATCGCCCCAAGTATACGAAGATATCATGCGTGACTTACAGCATAGAAAGATTGATCTTTCGGCCAGGCGTATTGCCGAAGGCGTATCTAGGGGTAGAAAACACCAGAACTTCGAAGTTTCCATATCCGATAAGATAGTCATTTTTAAGATAAAAATTAATGAAGTTGTAGAAATAGGCCCGCGTGGAGAGATTATCAGGGAGCAGGTATGCTGAATATTAAAGGATTGGCTACCGGTATAGGGAGTCTGCCTTATAGAAATGCTGAAGAAGCAAGCGAGATAGTATTTAAATATCTTCCTCAGATACCTTTTTGGCCGCAGTTGCCGAAGAGAAGCCTGCGCGAAGGAATGGTTGCGCAGTTCGGCGAGAATCTTCCTTGTCTTGAGGTTACTGACGACGGCCTGCTTTACAGAGCGCAGAATAAAGAAGACCAGCTTGAGAGATTTTATGCCAAGATTATCGAGCAGGATCTGGCTTACTTTAATATAAGTCCCAATTGCTCCGAGGGTATATATTCTTTTCATAACAGCCTGCGTAACAGGGATATCAATGAAGTAAGTTTTATTAAATGTCACATAACCGGGCCTTTTACTTTTGCTGCCAGCGTAAAAGACGAAAAGGGGGCAATGCTTTTGCACGATGAGATATTTCTACAGGCATTTACCAAAGCCCTGGCAATGAAGGCGCTCTGGCAAGCAAACCTTTTTAAAGAATTCAATAAAGATATAATTATTTTTATTGATGAGCCTTATCTGGGGTGCTTTGGTTCTGCCTATGCCCCTATTACCAGAGATAAGGTTGTTTCTTGCCTGCGTGAGTTGACCGAAGGCATTAAGTCCAAAAACATTTTTATAGGCATACATTGTTGTGGCAATACGGATTGGTCGATATTTACCGATGTCCCGGCAATAGACATTATTAATTTCGATGCTTTCGGTTTTCTGGATAAATTCGTGCTTTATGCTCAAGACCTAGAGCGGTTCCTGAAGCGCGGAGGTTCGATATGCTGGGGTATCGTGCCCACCCAGGAATTCACGGGTAAGGAAGATCCGCAGCAGCTTATCTTAAGGCTTAACAACGGTATAGATATCTTAAGCAAAAAAGGTCTGGATAAGGATTTAATTAAGGAAAGATTGCTTGTAAGCCCGAGTTGTGGCTTAGGTTCCCTTGATGTTGAAAAGGCAGACAGAGTTTTGAGGGTTTTGAGCAATTTATCCAGACAGCTGCAGTTACAATAGGTAGCCTGCTAACTTAGTTTTCATCTTGCCGGATAGCTCCAGTAGTGCTTAAAAAATTAGTTTGACAAATCAATTAAAAGGATATATTATAGATAAACCTTTTTGGTTTACCTTTCTTTTCGAGGAGAAAATAACTACATGAAAGAAATACGAATACATGCCCGTGCAGGCCAAGGGGCAATAACTACAGCTTCGCTTTTAGGATACGTTTACTTCTTAAAAGGTATGTATCCTTATGCCTTCCCGCATTTTGGAGCGGCAAGAATGGGTGCCCCTATGAATGCTTTCGTGAGGGTCGATTCTAACCCCGTAAGGCTGCGTAGCCAAATATACGAGCCGGATTATGTTATTATAGTTGATGCCACCTTAATGCGCGGTTTCAACTGTTTTTCAGGGCTAAAGGACAAAGGTATTGCGATTATAAATGAGCGCGAGGGGGTAGAGATTCCCAAGGTCAAGGCAAGCCAGAAGGTCTATAGCCTGCCTGCTAACGATATCGCCTTAAAGACCATAGGCAGGCCGTTGGGTAATACCGCTTTATTAGGCGCCTTTGCTGCTGCTACAGGTGATTTCGAATTAGATGTGTTGCTTGAGGCGATCAAGAAGAGGTTTGCCGGCAAGGCTCTTGAGGGTAATCTTGAGGCAGCAAAACAGGGTTTTGAGTTTGTTAAGAAAGCTTTAAAATAGGGAGAAAAATAGATGTTCGGTCCGCTCACGGTAAAATCAGGGGCAAGTAGGAATAATAAAACCGGCTCTTGGCGCGTAGAGTCAAAGCCTAAATTCCTTCAGAAAAATTGTATTGCTTGTAAAATGTGTGTATTTATTTGTCCCGAAGGATGTATAGAAGGCGAAGGCAAAAACACTTTTCATTGTGATTTTTTGTACTGTAAGGGGTGTGGCAATTGTGCTGCAATATGCCCTAAACAGGATATTGAAATGGTTAAAGAGGATACTAAGGAATAAAAATGCGTGAATTTGTAGAAGGTTCACATGCTGTTGCCGAAATAGTCAAATTATGTAAACCTGGTGTTATCTCTGCCTACCCGATAACTCCCCAGACGCATATAGTTGAAGATTTGGCTAAGATGGTGGCAGATGGCGAGCTCAATTCGCAATTCGTTAATGTGGAGTCTGAGCATTCAGCTGCTTCGGTTGTCTTAGGCGGGGTTGCGGCAGGGGTAAGGTCTTACACCGCAAGCAGCTCTCAAGGACTTCTTTATATGGGAGAGGTGATTTTTAATATTGCAGGCTTGAGATTACCTTTGGTTTTAACATGTGCTAACCGCGCTGTGTCAGCCCCGATAAATATATGGAATGACCAACAGGATTCCATTTCTTTGAGAGATGCCGGTTGGATTCAATTGTATGCGGAAGATATACAGGAAGCGGTTGATTTGCACGTTATCGGCTATCGTTTAAGCGAAGACAAGACGATTATGCTGCCGGTTATGGTATGTATGGATGGCTTTATACTGACGCACGGGATTGAAACTGTAGATATTCCTTCGCAGGTGCAGGTAGATAAGTTTTTACCTGCCTATCAGCCCTTGTATAAGCTTGATACTGAACATCCTATGACCATCGGTCCTTTGGTTGATCCCGATGCCTACCTTGAAACGCGTTACGCAATCGAAGAAACACATAAAGACGTGCTTAAACTTCTGCCGAAAATTACTGCGGAATTTGCTAAAGTATTCGGCCGTACTTATAATGGTCTTGTAGAAGAATATAAGGTTAAGGATGCTGAAAAAGTTATAGTTGCTATGGGTTCTGTGTGCGGGACGATAAAGGAAGTAATTGATGAGATGCGCGCTAAAGGCAAGAAGGTTGGGCTGCTTAAAATAACTTCTTACAGGCCGTTTCCTGCACAAGAGATCTACGAAGCCCTTAAAGGCGTCTCCAAAGTTGCAGTATTGGATAAGTCAGTTTCTCTGGGGTCTATTCCTCCTGTAGCCAGCGAGGTAAAGGCGGCTTTCTGCGGCAAGAAAAAGAAACCACAGGTTATTAGCAGTTTTGTGGCTGGCTTAGGCGGTAGGGATATAACCAAGGATTCTGTTAAGGAGATCTATCGTCTTTTAACTGCCAAAGAAGTGACTGGCGAATTTATAGATTTGAAACCTGAGCTTCTCAAGGAGAAATATGAATAAGAATCTTTTTACTACCGGACATACGGCATGCGCGGGTTGCGGACAGGCAATCGGTGCGCGTTTGGTTATTGAGGCTGCCGGACCGAATACTATAGTAGTAAACAACACGGGGTGCTTGGAGGTTTTCTCCACAAAATTCCCTGAATCAGCCTGGGAAATTCCTTGGATACATTCCCTGTTTGAGAATGCTGCTGCCGTAGCTTCAGGAGTTGAATCTGCTTTGAAATATTTAGGCAAGAAGGAATCAACAAATGTTATAGCTCAAGGCGGAGACGGAAGTACCGCCGATATAGGCTTACAGGCCCTATCCGGGATGTTGGAGAGAGGGCATGATATTTTATATGTCTGTTATGACAATGAAGCATATATGAACACAGGTATACAGCGCAGCGGCCTGACGCCATTTGACACCAACACTACCACTAGCCCCGCGGGAGCGCAATCCTCAGGTAATGTTCGCCCCAAGAAGCCTTTACCCGAGATAGCTTTAGCTCACGGGATACCTTATGTAGCTACTTGTTCTGTAGGTTATCCTCAGGATTTGCAACGCAAAGTAAAAAAAGCGCTTTCTATTAAGGGCCCAAAATATATACAAGTACATGTCCCGTGTCCTTTAGGCTGGAGGCATGAGACTAATCTCACTTTTGAAATAGCCAAGCTTGCGGTAGAAACTGGTCTTTATCCTATAATAGAGTATGAAAACGGCGCATTAATTTCCCGGCGGCAGATTAAACCTAAACCTGTTGAGGAATATTTGAAAACTCAAGGGAGGTTTAAGCATCTGCTAAAAAATCCTGATGAAATACGCAAAATTCAGGCAATTGCCGATAGCAATATAAATAAGTATAATCTGAAAGTTGAGAGTAGCGCTTAGAGAGGGAGGTAGTTATGGGAAAACAGGCCAGGGCAATCGCTGAATTAAGCCTTAAGGATTTAGTAAAAGATTTAAATAAAGCTTATGCCGATGAATGGTTGGCATTTTATCTTTATTGGTATATGGCCCAGACAGTATCGGGTAAGGCCTATGAAGATATGAAAGAGATGTTAGAGAAAATAGCCAAGGATGAGCTTGAACATGCTGAAGAGTTGGCTGATTTGATAACTAAACTTGGAGATGTCCCGCCGTCAAATCCGATGGACTTAGAGAAGAATGCCAATGCTCCGTATATAATGCCTCCTAAGAATACCGCCGATATTAACCGTATAATCCGTATTGTAACCGAAGCCGAAGCCAGCGCTATCGAAGTTTATCATAAGATTGCCAAGAAAACAGCTGGTAAGGACCACGTAACATATCAGCTGGTAACGCATATACTCTCCGAAGAGGTAACTCACGAAGAGATGTTTGAGAATTTGTTGGAAAGATAATAATACAATATTAATATATTAAAGGAGAAATTGATATGGCAAAGGTGACAGTAGATGCTTCTACGTGCGTAGGATGTGCTTTGTGTGAACAATCATGCCCTGAGGTTTTTGAGGTGCGCGGTGACGGGATAGCCCATGTTAAAGTTAGCGTATGCTCAACATGTAATCTTCAGGAAATTGCCGATCAGTGTCCGGTAAACGCCATTAAGGTAAGCGAGTAATTTTAGTAAATTTGCGCTTTTTTCTTCGCTTCCTCTAAGAACTTCAAGAAAGCTTCCTGTTTTTTCTGGTTTAACAATTGTTCTGAGAAGGCCGCTTTTTCTTCTTTAAACTTTGTCTCGTCAAGTTTAGAGCGGGATTTTATTTTTATGATATAAAAACCCGAAGACATGCCGATAATCTTGCTTGGCTGGTTGTCCTCGAGAGCGTCGGCAACATCCCAGAAACTATCAGAAGAACCTATCCCTTCAATATAACTGCCGTATTTAAACGGTGTGGTTTCCGCATATTTTAAACCTAACCCCTTAGCAATTTTGCTTAAGTCCAGAGACTTAGGGTTGGTTTTGTATTCCGTCTCCACCTGTGCTAAAGCTTCTTTTATTTTTCCCTCAGCTATATTTTGGGATTCTTCCTTAATCAGCCGGTCTCTTACTTTATCTTTTATCTCCTCAAAATCCGGGACGTATGATTCTTTCCTTTCTTTTATCCTGAATATATAGTAGTTGGATTCTATGCTGAATACCTGTGTGTAGTCGTTAGTTTTTAGCCTGCTTATTAGTTCGAGCAACTCTTTAGGCCAACCTATGCCCGGTATCGGACCTGTCTGCGGGAAGAGCCCGGTTTCTTTGACTTCTAATTTTAAGTCTTTAGCTACTTTATTTAAATCTTCTTTTGCTTTTATGCGCGGCATGATACCGTTTATTTTTTCTTCCACGGCAGTTTTAGTGTCGGCAGTAAAAGGCAGGATAATATACTCCAGGTTGAAAGAAAGAGGCTGTTTGAATTCCAGTTTATTCTTATCATAATAGCTCTTTAGTTCATCCTGATTGGGCTGGATATACTTTGTAAATTCCTGAGGCGCAGAGCAGATGTAGTAGACGCTTATTTCCTGATTTGTTTTTATATAAGCGTTCTTTATTTCTTCTTCGGTAAGCTTTACCGGCTGCGTTATCTCATCGTAGAGCCTGGCTATCATTATGTTCTGTCTGGTTTCTTCTTCAAAGGCCCTGGCCGGCGTGTGAAAATAGTATTGCAGCATCTGTTTATAAAGGGCCTTATCAAAAACACCTTTTTTCTGGAAGAACGGGTAACTTTTAATCAGCTTTATGACATCCTGGTCGTTCGCGCGTATTTTTCTTTTCGCGGCTTCATGGAGCAAAATAAGCCTGTCCCAGGTTTGCGATTCCATATTCATATATTTCTGCATTTGGGAGAACATCTCTCCGAACTGGATTACCGCCTGGTTGCGTGTTGCTATCAGGGCGTCTTCGTATTCTTGGAATGAAACCGGCTTGCCGTATAGCTTGCCGGCGATATTGGCTTTTTTGCTTCCTTTCCCTATGCCGCCAGCCCCCCAGAATATAAACAGAGGTACTACAATCAACGCTAAGCCAATCCATATTTTCTTGGAAGTCTTCTTATCTCTTAGTTGTTTAAGCATGCCAACTCCTTTATTAATGTTTATTTAGTTTTACACAGCCGCGGTATTGATAAAATACCCCGCAGAGTTTAATTATAGACAAAATTAGGGATATTGCAATTAAATAGTTATTATACTATTTTATTGGTTTTATATAAATTTTAATAGTATAATTGGGCCTATGAAGGATCTGGAGCTCATCCAAAAGTGCGTTGCTGCTGATCCTGCGGCGTGGCACCTCTTCATAAACGAATACTCTCGTCTTATCTATACTTATATACGTTGTGTTTTGAGGGTAGGCGGACCCACTGCTTCCAAATATTCCTGCGAGGATATCTTTCAGGATTTCTTTGTCCATTTACGCTCAGAAGATTTTAAAAGGCTCAAATCTTACAAAGCTAAGAATTCCTGCAGTCTTAGCACTTGGTTGAGGCAGGTAGCGATTAATTTTACCGTTGATTATCTACGCAGGCACAAGCCCATGCTATCACTGGATGATAATATAAATGAAGATACTACTTTCGCGGATATCCTCATCGATGGTTCTCCTTTGGCAAGGCAGGTTTTAATGGATAAAGAGAAGGCAGGGTTATTAAAAGAGTGCATAAAACAGCTTGCCAATAGCGATAAATATTTCTTAGAGCTTTACCTTAACCGTAATTTAAGCCTGGAGAAAATAAAAGATTTGCTGCGTATTGCACGCGCAGCTGTAGATATGCGCAAGATGCGTATCTTAGAGCGCTTGCGCCGCTGTTTTAAAAGTAAAGGTTTTATGTTAGATTTATAGTTTCTCTTGCGTCTAATATATTAGGAGGAGAGTTTTATGCAAGGCAAGTTCGAGTCTTTTGTCAGGGCGTTGTATTTGTCCTGGAAAAAGGACAAGGGGCGGGATCTAGATGCACACCCTGACGCGGAGGAAATTTTATCTTTTACCGAAGGTAAGCTTGGGTCTAGGGAATCATCTAGAATACAGGAACACCTAATACACTGTGATGCCTGTATGGAAAAACTTTGCATTTCTTTTGAGCTGGGGCAAGTCGAGAGTTTTGAAGATGTTCCTGAGGGGGCACTAGAAAAGGCTAAGCTGCTTTCTGATTCGTCATTTAATGCCTCAGTATTAGATATATGTCTGCAGCTTAAGAATGGACTATTGGAGATTATAAGGGCGACAGGAAATGTACTTATCGGGCAGGAGCTGATACCCGCACCTGTTTTACGCAGTCGTTCGTTAAAAGAATTCAAGGATAACATAACGATCTTGAAGGATTTCGATAGTGTAAGGATAAAAACAAAAATAGAAAACAGGGGCGGCAGCGGGTTATCCCTGTATGTCTATATAAGCTACAAGGACCTGCAGAAAACGCCGGATAATATAAGAGCGAGTTTATTCAAGGGCGATTTAGAGGTTGAGTCTTATGTTGCCAAAGATTCAGTTGTTTTTGAGCATATTTTGCCCGGCTGCTATAGGATAATTATTTCCGATGGTTCAAGCGAATTGGCCGTTGTGTCTTTGGAAATAAAGGTTTGATTATGGAACATATAAATTCTGGCTTGATCCTGGAAGTATCAGTGCAGGGAAATGTTTTGAAAATGGCCTTATTTGAGCGTGAGTCTTTTGCTCAAACTGTTAGGCATTATAATAATGTTGTTGTAGATTTCAGGCAAATCCAGCATCTCTCCGAGGATATTATCAATAGCTTAAATAGATCTCTTGTTAAGGAAGATATAGATATCTCGGAAAATATAAGAAAGACAGGGCAGCTTCTCTGGGATTATATTATTGCTAAGCCGGTTAAGGAAAAGTTAAGGCATGTTTCTAGCCAGGACTTAATTTTATCTTTAGAAGAAGAGCTCTCAGGTATCCCTTGGGAAATGCTTTACGACGGCGTTGATTTTCTATCCCTTAAGTTTAATATAGGCAGATTGCTGAAATCACAAGGCAATACACCTACGCCCAGATATCGTAGTTTAAGTTCGGGATTAAAAATGCTTATTTTGGCTGACCCGGGCGGAGATTTGAAGTCTTCTTATCGGGAAGGATTGTATATCAGAAACCGATTCGAGAGGAAGCAGGAGAAAATCACGATAGATTTTAAGTCTACGCAGATAGAGAGAATTTATGTTAAAAAAAACCTGCGTGACTACGATATAGTCCATTTTGCCGGGCATTGCGAATATAGCCAGACAGAACCGCTTAAAACAGGCTGGATATTGAGTGATGGCAAGTTTAGTATTGAAGATATTCAAGCTCTCTCCCAAAGCCCGCATTTTCCATCTTTGGTTTTTTCAAATTCATGCCACTCGGCTACGTTGGATGCTGATACGCAGATGTGTTGTTCTCAAAGAGAGAATTATAATTTGGCTCAGGCTTTCTTGTTTGCTGGCGTAAGGCATTATATAGGATCTATACGCAAGATAGAAGATAGTGCTAGCTTAGCTTTTGCCAGCGAATTCTACGATAATTTGATTAAAGGCAGAAGCATAGGAGAATGTATGCGTCTGGGGCGCCTGAAGTTGAAACAGGAGTATGGCCCCAGGGATTCTTTTTGGGCTAGCTATTTGCTTTATGGAGATCCGAGTTTTTCGTTTTTTTACCAGCGCCTGAACAGCAGTTCTGGAAGCAAGAAAGACCCGCTTATTTTCAGCAGAAGTTCCTATCTTATCTGCATTATTTTTATCCTTACATTATTATTGAGCTTAGCATTCAGGTACCTTCCTACTCTAAACCCGCAGGCATATTCTTTATATCTTAGTTCAAAGAGCATGCTTTCTAGGGGAGAGAATAAGCAGGCCATTGCTAGCCTAGAGAAGGCTATAACCAGCGATCCGTTATTTCTGGATAATTATGCAATGTTAGCACAGCTATATCATAGGACAGCCGATATAGATAATGCGATTAAATATTATTCACTCTATGCCGCAGTAAGCGAAAAGAAAAAAGACTATATTAATTTATCCAAGGCATATATTTATTTAGGCTGGGTTTATCATCTGCAAGGCAATTATCCAAAGGCCTTTGATTTTTATAATAAGGCATTGTCATTGAGTATCGATAGGCGCGATAGACTTAACCAGGCTTCTGCATTGAGAAAGCTGGCTATTTGGTATTTGGATAAGGAGGACTACGATAAATCTCTTGAGCTGTTGGTTAAGAGTTCCGAGATTAACCGTAATGGTAAAGGTTTGCGTGAGCATAAATATAATCTTGCCTGCGATTATTTTGATATCGGTCTGGTTTTTACCAATAAAGAAGATTATGCCAGCGCAAAAGAGTTCTATAACAAGAGCAGAAAGCTTTTTGAAAGTTTAAAGTTGGATAATGAGCTTAGCGATTACTGGTTTAATTTAGGCGAGATTAGCCTTTTTGATAAAGAATATAATACAGCCATTTCTTATTACAAGAGAGGCTTGGTGATAGATCAGAAACAGGGAAATTTGTTTAACTTAGCCTCAGATTATAATATGATGGGCGAGTTTTTTATAGAAACCGGCGATATTAAAGAAGCAGAAAAATATTTTGAGAAGGCATTAGATATCTGCCGGAGAATAAAATCACCTATGGATTTGGCTTCTGTTTATTATAATCTAGGAATGCTTTATAAAGCAAAAGAGCAAAAGCAGAGAGCAATTGATTATTTAAGGAAGGCGCAGGAGATATATTCTTCTATAGATACACCTGATTATGCTAATATAAAAGAAGAAATAATTAATTTTTAAATAGCCGTCTCTTAATATAAAAATCAATTTAGTTTGGAAATTTACTTAAAAACCATTATAATTGTATTATGAATAATCAGAAGCCCAGCACCATACTTATAGTTTCTTCAGACAAAGAGCTCAGGAAGATACTCAATATCTGTCTTGTGGGGTGGGGGTATAAGGTTTGTTTGTGGGATAGTGTTGTCGGTGATACCGGTCCGATTAAGAAAATATCTCCGGATGTCATCGTTATAGACGTGCATACCGCAAATAAAACTGATTTAGAGATATGCCATACATTAAAGAATGACTTTATGACCGCATTTATACCTGTTGTTACTCTGATAAATAAAAGACAGCTTCGCGGGCAGCTGTTGAATCTAAAGCATGGAGTAGATGATTATCTTATCAAGCCGCCTGATCCGCTTGATTTGCGAATCAGAATAGAGATGGCTTTAAAGAGGGTGCAGCATAGTTTTTATGTCAGTCCGCTCACTGGCCTCCCGGGAACGAGGATATGCGAAGAAGTATTGAATGATATTTTAGTAACGGGAAAACCTTTTTCTCTAGGCTATCTTGATATAGACAACTTCAAGTGTTTTAATGATAACTACGGTTATGTTAAAGGCGATATGGTTATAATGCAGGTTGCCTACATGCTTTATGTAACTATAAAGAAATACGGCACGTCAACGGATTTTATAGGCCACATAGGCGGCGATGATTTTGTTTTTATTACTTCTACCGATAAGTATAAAGCAGTATGCCATAATTTTATAACTCTTTTTGATAGGGTAATCCCGTTTCATTACACTGTCGAAGACAGGAATAACGGTTTCATCGTTGCCAGAAACAGGAATAACCAGGTAAGAAAAACGTCGTTAATGACAGTTTCCATAGCTGTGGTAAACAGGCTTGGGGCATCCGAATTCAAAAATATATTTCAGGTTAATGAAAAGGCTGCTGAAATTAAGGGATATCTTAAAGGGATACCCGGCAGTAAGTTTATGGCAGAGAGAAGAAATGTTAAAAGTCCGGATCATTTGAACCCGCAGGTATATAAGAGGCAGGGCCATGCAGTAGATTCTTATAAACCTTTGGGCCAAAGGCTGCTTGAAAAACACATCATTTCTTCTGATGAGCTTGATAGTGCTTTAAATTCGCACTGGAGAAGAGGTATGCTTTTGGGTGAGACTTTAAAAGAATTGGGTTTGGTAAAAGAGGAACAACTTGAGCGCTTGCTTTCCGAGGAGGGCAGATGAAAAGATTAATTATATTGTTTTCAATGGTTTTATTTATTGGCGCAGGATTCTCTTGGGCGCAGTCGAATAGCGGCTCTCAAGATGTCGCTGCTTTAAAGGATGAGATAATCCGCCTGCAGAATAGCGGTGAGCTAAGCATTAAAAGCATTAAAGCATGCTCTAAGATTAATGGCTACGGTTCGTACGTGGAGCTTGATCCTCCTAAAGTCAAAAGCGGCGACAGGCTGCTTGTTTATCTTGAACCGGCCAACTACTATATAAATAAAAATAACTCTAAGTACGAAATATATCTGATAGAAGATATGCTTGTTCTAAATGACAAAGGGGATATCCTTTGGGGTAAGGAAGGAGCGGTTAAATATAATTATTCTTCTGATAATCCGGTGTTAGATTTATTTATTGCTAACGCTATTGATATTAAGGGGCTTGTTCCCGGCCGTTATATCTTTAAGGCAGAGGTCTCAGATAAGTTAAAATCCCAGAAGGCAAGTGCTATATTATCTTTTGAGGTTGTTGAATAGCGCGTGCCCTTGACACCGGATTAACTATATGTTAAACTTACTTTGATGCCACGGTGGACAAATAATGATTGTCCATAAAACGTGGCATTTTTTGTTTTTAGAAAGGAAACTATGTCATACGCCGGACCGGAAAAACGTAAATACCCACGTCTCGAGCGCGCCTTTCTCGTATATTATACCCCTTTATCAGGCCCGCAGGAGTTTGATTTGACCCAGGCTAAAAACATAAGCTTGGGAGGTTTATTGATTACTACCAGTCATCCTCTTGAAAAGGGGGCTGATCTGTCTTTAAAGATACGCCTTCCGGGGAATTATTACGCGAATCCTACAGCCAGAGTCATAGAGTCCTACCGCGTTAATCCCGGCACCCAGTTTTACAATACCCGTCTGCAATTTTCTTCCATGAAAGATGAAGAGCGCAATGCTATGTCGCAGGTGATTGAAAGCTTCTCTAGGTAAGTTATTCCTCCCAGCCAAATTTCTTTAAAAAAATCTGTTAGATTTATTATATCTCTTACGTCTATTAAGGTGAGACCGTAATTTTATACCGCATGTGGCTGTATAAGACGGTTTAACCCATCCTTAAGCTGGGGGTATCTATTATAAAAATAGGCTTATTGGATATTGGCGTAGGAGGCAGAAGATGTTAAAGCGTTTATTATTTGTTTTTGTTGTCTTTTTTCTCGAGGCAGTGACGGTATATGCAGATGGTTTATCCTGGAAGCAGATAAGCAGAGATTTACTTGATACTAGAGATGCTGTCTGCAGTTATATTGATGGCAATATTATTTATTTGGCGGCCTCAAGCGGGATTTTTATGAGTACGGATAGAGGATCGAACTGGAGGATTGTTTTAGCCGGTAGAAAGATTAATAAAATATACGCCGATACATCCTTCCCAAAAAGCGTTTACGCTGCTACTTCTGAAGGTATTTGGCAGAGCCCAGACGCAGGACAGAGCTGGAAGCGTATTTTCAAAGGTAAGGATTCATTGGAAAGGTACAGTACAAGTTTCTTGTCTTTGCCGGATATCATGCTTAACGGTACGCAGTCAGGTCTTTTCTTGAGTACCGACAAGGGTAGGACCTGGCGTAGGGTATCAGGGTATTTATCCGATACCTGTATATTGGCAATATCTTCATCCGGGGCCAACAGCAAATATATATACGTAGCTTCCGTGGATGGAGTATATATGTCTTCTGATAAGGGGCAGACTTGGGATAAGATTTATGCGGTTATTGCCCCGGAGAATTATGATGCAGGCTATGAAGAAGATGTACAGGAAGATTCGGAACAGTCTTCAATTATAAGATATGTATCTGTTGCTGCGGATAACGATAAAATAATATATATTGCAACTACCGAAGGGGTTTACCATAGCGACAATTTAGGTTTAAGCTGGGAGCGCATAAGTAGTTATGGGTTATTAAGCCGGGACGTTTATTTTGTTCTGCCTTTAAGTAAAGATAAGATCTATGCTGCGACTAAAACAGGATTATTTTTATTTGATAAAGGGCGTTGGCAGGAATTAACCTTTGGCCTGCCGATAGATGAGATAAGATCAGTCTACAGCGATAAAAAAGAAAATCTTTATCTTGCAACTGACCGAGGATTATTTATGAGCCAGGGGGGCAAGAATGAGATTAATGTGGATAAAGATTATCATGATAGTATTATTTCTGATGGAGAAGAGCCGGGTATAAATAAAGTCCAGGAAGCGGCTATCGAATATGCGGAGGTTAACATCAAGAAAATCAAAGATTGGAGAAAACAGGCTCAATTGCGTGCTTTTCTGCCTAAGATAGCGGTGGATTTTGATTGCGATAGGGATAAAACAGTCTCTACCAATACGTGGGGCATATATAGTTCTTATAGCAACAGCAATATCACTGCTCCGGCAAGGCATTATGTCGGCCCGGATGATAGTACCAGGTACTATAATAATAACTGGGGTGTTTCTTTGGTCTGGGAATTGGGGGACTTGATTTGGAGCGAAGCCCAAACTTCCATCGATGTGCGCTCTAGGCTTATGGTTCAACTCAGAGACGACGTGTTGGACGAGGTTACGAAGCTTTATTTCGAGAGGATTCGTGTCAGAATGGAATTGGACAATTTGTCTATAGAGGACAGGAAAAAGCGTTTCGAGAAAGAATTGAAGTTGGCAGAATTGACTGCACAAATCGATGCGCTTACCGGAGGCTACTTTTCGAGCCAGTTGGAGAAGAAGTATTAAGAAAAATATATTTTCTATGGCAGTAAATAATTTACACTACATTCTTAATTTTATGGTATAATGTAGTGTAAGCCCCGTTACACCACCGAACTGAAGGATAAGGGTTCTGGGTGTAACGGGGTAAAGGAGAAAAGCCATGAAAGTATTACAAGGGATTCTATCTGAGAGTAAAGATTATTACCTTCAGGTACGGGAGAAGATTAAGAAAAAGCTAGCCGGTTTGCCAAAAGGTAGCGTAAAGGAAAGAAAGATAGCCGGCAAGAAATACTATTATCTGCAGCAGAGAGTGGGCAAGAAAGTAGTCCATAAGTATTTAGGTAAGAGTAGGCCCGAAGGGGTCGCAAACCAAATAAAACAACGCAGAGCATTCAGCTTGGAACTAAAAAAGGTCAATGAGGCATTGAGGATTATCAAACGTTCAGAGGGCAGAAGGCGTGGTTGATCTTATTGGAAAGATTATTAAAGTATTTGTTGATAACAACCTTTTTGAAGAAGGGGTTGAGCTAATCGGCAGCTGGTGTTTTAAATTATACCAGAAGCATCTTGGAGTAGAGAATTTTCCTCTGCGTACACCGGATATCGATTTTCTGATACCTACGCCTTTTCATGGCAAAGCTCATGCGGACTTTATAGAGCAATTACAGGCATTGGGTTTCGAGACTGATTTCAAAAGTGACGGCTCGATATATCTCTGGAATGCGGAATTAAAAATTGAGTTTATCACTGCTGAAAAAGGCAAGGGAACCGATAGGGCGATTAAGGTTAATAAGCTAGGTATTAATGCTATCCCCTTAAGGCATGTTGGCTTGCTTCTGGATAAGCCAATAATTATCACGGATAACGGAATGAAAATCCGAGTCCCTGCGCCCAGCCGTTTCTGCCTGCATAAGCTTATCATTGCCTCTCGCAGAAGAAAACCGGATAAACGTTTAAAAGACCTGCAGCAGGCAATTTATACCTCTACAATTGTCGATAAGAAGGAAATGCAAGAGTTATTCCGGACCCTACCGAAGAAGTGGCGTCAGGCTGTGTTAAGGATGTTGGATGAGGCTAAGCCGGAATTCCCTTTAATGGATACAGAGATGGAGAGGCTATCGATTACACTACAAAGTATGTAATAGTCAATATGTAGTGTAAAAGCTACAAGATAATCCTTGAGATATTTAAAACGTTCGTTAATTTCTGGGGGGGGGGATATGAACACATTTTTCAGCTATCAAGCAATAGATAAAGAAGGTAAGCATTGCGGTGGTATAGTTGAGGCAGTTAATCAGGATCAGGCAGTTAAAAAACTACAAGAACAGGGGCTAATTATAACTTCTTGCCTAATGGTGTCGAATAAAGGGGATAGAAATTCTATTCCAGTCAGCTGGTTCTTTATATCTTGCGGCGTGATTATTCTTCTCGTTATTTTTAGTGCCTCGCTATTTTTTATCCGAATGGCTTCTAATTCCAGAGATGATTTAATAAAAGGAGGCCATAGCGATAAAGTTGATAAGCAAAAATTTGATAAAGTATATCGTGCTGCGAAAACGCTTACTGCCTCAATTGAAGGAGGAATTAGCTATCCAAAATTGCAAGAACTAAACCGTGATTTCCTTACAGAGATTTCTATAGCAGAAGATAGCGTTATTACAGATAAAGAAAAGAAAGTTATAGAATTATATAAAGCAGCTTATTCCGACTATTCAATAGGCGAGACTGTTTGGGAAGCTATTATTAAATATAGTCTCGATAACCATTGGCATCAGTATCCTGGCAAAAGTAAGTTGGTTTTTGAAAAATTGAAACCAATTATAGAGCAATTCGGATTAGTATTGGTTTCTAAGCAAACAGAATATGATGGAACAATGTATGAATTGCCTAAAACGGAACTTTCAAAAATTTGGATTGCTGCAAAAGAATATATTGATGAAGCAAACGCAATTATATTGGACAATAAAGTTATCGAAGACGCCGGGGCTGAATTACCAAGTCCAATATCTAACAGAGCGCAGGAATCTAATGGCGAGGAAGAACTATTTCAGAAAGCCAAAGCCGAGAACAAAATCCAATCCTATAAATATTTTTTGATGCGTTTTCCTAATGGTATATTTTCTGTTGACGCGCAGAATTTATTGGAAAAGCGTTATAGCGAGGGTATCAAAGCATGTTCTGATTTAATTATTGAAGCGGTAGATTACTGTTTAAGAGTTTGTTCTGGATATTCAGATATATGGAGCATTTCTACAAAGAGTCGCTATTTGAATTTTAATGAACAAGTTTTATCGATGCAAAAAGAATTTAAAGCTAAAGGAATATTAGAAGAAATAAACAAGACTAAACTAAAACTGGAAGAGTTTATGAGGAAATTTATTGATCCACCTCCCAAGTATAGTGAAGCATACAAAAAACTTGTGGAATTATATGGAGTATATTCTCAGATATATGCGTTAGCAATACAGCCTACGGGATCATTGGCTACATTTAATAATTCCATTAACACCTTAAAAAGTAAAACCATCAGTCTAAAAAGTGAATTAGATGCTATGATTAATATGCCTCTTGATAATAATCCCTAATCTGATCGCTGAGGCACGCAATGAAAGTTACCTTAAATTTTCAAGATATTGATAACGCATATACTTCAGGAAACTTTTCTGCTGCAGTTAACTGTGCTCATAATTTTCTTCAGAAAGCGTTATATTTCTGTTTAGCGGAAGCTTTAATTTATCTCAATTGTCATTCTAAACTTATTAGAATATGTATCAAAAATAATCATCCCGATGCTGTTAGATATCAAAAAGAATTCAAGGGCGCAGAGTATTATATCCGGCAGATTCATATGGATGATGTTAGTCTGAAGAACTTTGAAATTACAGAAGCTTTTGCTATTGGCTTAATTTCAGAAACAGAATATGCAGAGGTTAAGAATGTTAAAGATTTTAGGGATAAAAAATCAGCACACAATCTTTATTTTGATAAAATGGTATCTGCTGGTCAAATACCAAGAACAGAAATAAGGGAAATCATCGATTCGGCAAAAGGTCTTATAACTAAGATTAATGTCAGGAAAGACCGGGTTGCTAAAGAAAGCTTAACTGAGACTGTGAATAATTTCGGTAAAAATATAAATGAAGTTTTAAGTAAGCACACGATTGATAAATTATTGCAGATTATTGCAAGAGAGGATTGATGAAATCCGTAATCTATACCAGAGTAAGCAGCAAAGAGCAGGTGGACAAGTATTCTCTTCCCGCACAGGAGCGAATACTTAAAGAATGCATAGCCAAAGAAGGCCATGAATTTGTTGATATATATACCGATGCCGGCATTTCTGGTGAAAAGATTATCAACAGACCGGAGTTCCAACGGCTGCTTGTGGATGCTGATGAAAAGAAATTTCAGGCTGTTTGGGTTATAGACCAGGACAGGCTTTCGCGAGGTGATTTGACAGATTTGGCTTATATAAAGAAAGTTTTTAAGGAAAACAACATACAATTATGTACGCCATACCAAAAGCTGTCTCTCGAAGATGTAGACGATGATTTTATCAGCGATCTCTTTGGCATTTTAGCTAAGCGCGAAAGATTAAAAATAAAACAGCGCGCAGACAGAGGTAGGCAAATAAAGGCAGAAAAAGGTGAGTGGGGAGGCCGAACCGCGCCTTTTGGATACAGCTTTGATATCGAGAAAAACAAGCGTTTAGTTATTGACGAAGACGAAGCCCCTATCTATAGACAGATGATTTCTTTATTCTTAACCAAGAATTACGGTATTAAGACTATTGCCGCTGAATTGAATAAACAAGGCTTTAGGAACCGTGCTGGCAAGCCATGGAGAATGCAGGCGGTTCACTATATCTTAAGGAGTCCGACTTACAAGGGTACGCTTGTTCATCAGAAATTCAAGTTTTACTATACCAAGGAAAATAAAAGACGCTGGCGTGACGAAAAGGTATATACCGAAATACCTAATGCGCATCCGGCTTTGATTAGCGAAGAAACCTTTGATTTAATCCAGGATAGACTGACGAACAAAAGGAGCTCGCGTGTAGATTTTAATTCCCTTCAGTTATTAACCGGCATACTGGAATGTACTTGCTGCCATAATACATTTAAAGTCGGCAGCACAAGCTTTGGTAAATGGCGGCATCAGATTTACCGTTGCAAGACGCGTTATGCACATTGGTTTGATAAAGCCAAACCTACCTGCACGATGAAAACATTTCCTCTGGAGGAATATAACAATAAAATCTGGGGTACCTTTCAGGAAGTAGCTAGAAGGCCTGAACTTATCAAGACGGCCCTTGAAAAATCAAGGGTGCCTAATTTAACCAGCCTTGAGTTTCATCAAAAAGAATACCAACAGGTGACGCAGAGACTCGATAATTTCCAATCCCATAAGGAGAAAGCCATCTCTTTATGTGTAAAAGGCATAATCAGTGAGCAGGAATTCAAAGAACAGCTTGCTTCTCTGATTGCGGAAAAGAGGATGCTTGACCAACAGAAGCGGCAATTAGAAGTCAAGGTAGAGTACCTTAAGAAGCTGTCTTCGCAGGATGTTAGTAAGGATGCCATCCTGAGATACGCCAAATTTTTCTACCAATCAGATAAGAAACTCACCATTAGCCAGAAAAGAAGGATTTTGGAGGCTTTTGTTAGCAGGATACTTCTATACAGTAACGGCGAATTTGAGCTTATCTTCAAGTTTCCCCTTCCTGATGACTCTCAACTCCAAGAGCTGCAATTGAATACAAATTCACGGATACAAGGTGCAGCTCAGAGACGACGTGTTGGACGAGGTTACGAAGCTATATTTCGAGAGGATTCGCGTGAAAATGGAGCTGGATAGTTTGCGTATTGAGGATAGAAAACGCAGGTCAGAGAAGGAATTGAAATTGGCAGAATTGACCGCTTCAATTGATGCCTTAACGGGAGGTTATTTTTCCAAAAACATCAGAAAATAGCAAAATCCATCTAAGGCAGATCTTAGGATACGCAAAATAAGCCACGATCTTTTAGCTTCCCACAATTTTCTTGCCAATAAATAATATTTGTGGTATCTTATAATCCTATCCCGTCACATTTTAAAAACCTTTTAACCATTTTAAAACTTATGTCTATAGTACATTTTACAGATGCTAATTTTAAGAAAGAAGCATTGGAATCATCCTTGCCTGTTCTGGTAGATTTCTGGGCGCCGTGGTGCGGGCCTTGCAAGATGATCGGCCCGTTGGTAGAAGAGTTAAGCAAGGAATACGAAGGCAAGGTTAAAATTGGCAAGCTTAATGTGGATGAGAATGCAAAAATAGCCACCCACTACGGTATTATGTCTATACCGACACTTATATTTTTAAAAGACGGTAAGATTATGGAACAGGCCGTAGGTGTTTTAAGCAAAGCAGAGCTTCGTAAAAAAGTAGAGGCGCTGATTTAGCAAGCTCCGTTACAAACTATTTTGTAGCGGGAAGTTAGGAGGTTCGTAACGGGGTGAGAAAGCTATTTGTTGCCGCGACTTCGCAGAATGACGGTAAGACGACAGTATCGCTGGGCCTAATCCGCAATTTTCAGAAACGTTTTAAAAGAATTGGTTTTATCAAACCTATCGGACAAAGGTACCTCGAAGAAGAGGGCCTGAAAATCGACGAAGACTCCATATTAATCGAAGAGGTTTGCGGCATAAAATGCGGGCTTAAGGATATGAGTCCCATTGCCGTAGAAAAAGGTTTCACCGAGAAATATATTGCCAAGCCCGATAAGAATATTATTACGCGTCAGATAAAGGATGCTTACCGCCGGGTTTCAAAAAGGCAGGATTTAGTTATTATCGAAGGCACTGGGCATGCTGGTGTGGGATCAGTTTTTGATCATTCTAACGCCAGGGTTGCCAGGTTGTTAGGATCAAAAGTTGTGCTTATTTCTTCCGGTGGCGTAGGCCGGCCGATCGATGAGATTATACTTAATAAAGCACTTTTTGATAAAGAGGGCGTTAAATTACTGGGAGTCATTGTTAATAAGGTTTTGCCTTCCAAATTTGATAAGATAAGTAGGCTTGTCAGGAAAGGTTTGGAGTCACGCGGGATAAAGGTTTTAGGCGTGGTGCCATATGACCCTATGCTTGCCCGGCCGAGTATCGAGCAGATGTTGGAAGAAACTAACTTTGAGCTTTTGTGTGGCAAGGAATATGTCGAAAGATATGTTTCTTCAGTTATAGTCGGAGCCATGGATTCCAAGGATGCGATAAAATACATCGTTGATGACAGCCTTCTTATTACAGCCGGGGACAGGCAGGATATGATAATAACCGCGCTTCAGTGTTTCAGGAATTCCGATGAAAAGAAACTGAAGATAGCCGGGTTGATTTTATCTTGCGGTATTATTCCGGATGAGCCGATTATGAGTATGCTGAATAAGACCCAGATACCGGTTATGCTGGCAAAATCAGATACTTACGATGTAGCAACTACGGTGCATGATTTGACAATTAAAATCAGGCCGCAGGACACAGATAAGGTTAAAACAGCGGTCGATATGATTAAAAATAACGTTAATCTTGAAGCAATACTAAAGGGGATTTGAAGATGGATACTATAGGTAAAATAAGACAACTAGCTAGAAGCCGCCTGAAGACAATTGTACTTCCTGAATATGATGATAAGCGTATGATTGAAGCCGCAAGGATCATAGATGAAGAAAGGATAGCAAAGGTTATATTGTTTACTCCGGATATGGTAAATAGTGACGACCGGGAAAGATATATAGAGGAATATTACAGGATTCATAAGGCCAAGGATATAGATGTTGATACAGTGCGTAAACTTTTTATGCGAGATACACTCTATTATGCAGCGATGATGACGCGCGAAGGCAAAGTTGATGGTATCGTCGGCGGGGCATCACATACTACGCCTGATATGGCAAGGGCTGCGATAAGATGCCTGGGTCTTGATGAGAGGCTGACCGTTGCCTCCAGCTGTTTTATTATGGTTGTCCCTGATTGTCCTTATGGCGATAATGGTACTTTTATTTTTGCCGATTGCGGGATCATTCCGGAGCCAAATGGGAGGCAGCTGGCATGTATTGCATTCTCTGCTTCAGAATTAGCTGCCAGGGTTCTTGAATTAACTCCGCGCATAGCCATGTTAAGTTATTCTACTAAGGGCTCGGCAAGAACAAAATCAGCAGAAAAAATACACGAAGCTATAGATTTGCTTAAGGAAATGGCCCCCCAATTGCTTGTTGATGGAGAGCTGCAGGTGGATGCGGCAATAGTTCCCGAAGTAGCTAATATTAAATATCCTGATAGTCCTATCGGCGGCAAGGCGAATGTTTTGATATTCCCCAATCTTGAAGCCGGAAATATAGGTTATAAACTTACGCAACGTATGTCGGGTGCCCGTGCTTTGGGACCTCTATTTTTGGGGCTGAATAAGCCGGCAAGCGACTTATCGCGCGGATGCTCTGTCGAGGATATAGTGGATGTTGTTGCCGTTACGGCCATAAGGGCATAAATATATGAGAATACTTGTTATCAATAGCGGCAGTTCTTCTATAAAGTATAAACTTTTTTCTATGCCTGCCCAGAGGGTTATTTCAGAAGGGCGGATTGAACATATTGGTGAGCCTGGCGCAGCGGTAGCTGATCATTATACCGGATTAAAATCGATTCTTTCCAAAGTTGACGGCGTTGCTGCTGTAGGGCATAGGGTAGTCCATGGAGCAGAAAAGTTCAAGAAGCCGGTATTAGTCGATGATTCGGTAATAAGAGATATTAAACAATGTTGTGCTATAGCGCCTTTGCATAATCCGGCTAACTTAGCCGGCATTAATGCCTGCAGGAAGCTCCTGAAGGATGTTAAGCAGGTCGCTGTATTTGATACAGCTTTTCATCAGAGTATTCCTGCGTATGCTTATATATATGGTTTGCCTTACGAATATTATAATAGATTTTGTATCCGTAAATATGGATTTCACGGTACCAGCCATGAATATGTCTCTCACGAGGCAGCCCGCATTCTTAAGAAGCCGCTTCAGAAGCTTAAAATAATTACCTGTCATCTAGGAAATGGATGTAGTATAGCCGCGGTTTACGCAGGTAAATCTATTGATACAAGCATGGGCTTTACTCCTCTTGAAGGGTTAGTCATGGGTACGCGTTGCGGAGATATAGACCCGGCATTAGTGACTTATCTTATGAAGAAACTAAAAACCGATATCCAGGGCATTGAGCAGATTCTTAATAAGACAAGCGGATTAAAGGGGATATCCGGATTAAGTAATGACATGAGAGTTTTAGAATCGAAAGCCAGAAAAGGCAATAGCAGGGCTAAATTGGCTATAGATATATTTGAGTACCGCATCAGGAAGTATATAGGTTCATATGCCGCGGTAATGGGAGGCGTTGATATTGTAGTTTTCACTGCCGGGATAGGTGAACATCAGAGCGGTATAAGAAGAAGGGTGTGTAAAGGGTTGTTTAATTATTTAAAGAAGTCTCCCAGGGTTTTAGTCATTCCTACTAATGAAGAGTTGATGATTGCCCGCCAGACTTATAAGCTGATAAATAATAAATAGAAGGGGGAAGGTATAATGTTGCGTTTAATGCTAAAATCTAAAATTCATCGTGCCCGGGTTACAGAGGCCAATCTCTACTATGAGGGAAGTATAACTATTGATTCTCTTTTGATGAAGGCAGCCGATATTATGGAATATGAAAAAGTAGAAGTGCTCAATCTTAATAACGGCCACCGCCTTGAAACATATGCTATCAGAGGAAAACCGGGAAGCGGAGTTATCTGCTTGAATGGTCCGGCCGCAAGAGGAGCGTGTGTGGGGGATCAGATTATAATTGTGGCTTATGGTATTTTAGAAGACGGTAAGGCTAGGCTTATTAAGCCGAAAGTTATAAAGGTAGATGGTTCTAACCGTATTAATCCAACTAAAACCGGTAAGAGAAAATAGCAATGGAACACCTAAACATAAAATTCTTGGGCGATCCTGTATTACGCAAGAAGGCTAAGCGTGTGTCCGGCATAAATAAACGGCACCAGGATGTATTAAGTCAGATGGCCCGCCTCATGTATGATAGTTCAGGTATAGGTTTGGCTGCCCCCCAAGTCGGCTTGAGTGAGGCAATGATTGTTGTTGATGTCGGGAGTGGTTTATTTAAACTCATAAACCCGGTTATAATAAAGAAGAGCGGTTCCCAGTCACAGGAAGAAGGGTGTCTTAGTCTCCCCGGGATCTGCATTAAAGTAAAAAGGGCCAAAAACATAGTTATACGTGCCCAGGATGAAAACGGCAAGCATGTTGAAGTAGAGGCCAAAGACTTATTGGCTTGCGTCTTCCAGCATGAGATAGACCATCTAAGGGGTAAGCTTATCGTAGATTATGCGTCTTTTTTTGATAAGATTAGACTTAAGAAAAAGATAGAATACTTAAGGCAGAAAGTCAAAGATAATGAACTGTCCGAATCAGAAAAAAAATCTTGCCAGCTGCAATTGTAGTTATGAGCCATGCCAGAGGAAAGGCATATGCTGTGAGTGTGTTGCTTACCATCGCAAGAATTTTGAACTGCCGGCCTGTTTCTTCAGCGATAATATAGAAAAAAGTTATGACCGCTCCGTAAGTGCATTCATCAGGGCAAATAAGGAGTAATTTGTATAACAGTCTTACTTAACCCTTTTTTAATCTTACAATCAATCAAATGAGTGTTATCTATGATTTAATTATTATAGGGGCTGGTCCGGCAGGTTTAACTGCCGCGCTTTACGCCGGGAGATTCAGGCTCAAGACGCTGGTTTTAGAAAAAATGAGTGTCGGCGGGCAGATTATTCTTTCCCAATCGATAGAGAATTTTCCCGGTTTCCCCGGAGGCTTAAGCACGGATGAGCTTATCAGCAGAATTAAAAAACAGGTTGATGAGTTGGGGGTTGATTTTGTCAGCGGAGAGGTATCGGAAATCTCTGGCAAGGATGAATTTTGCGTAAAGACATCGGAAAGCCAGTATCAGGCAAAAACAATTATTCTCGCATGCGGGGCGCATTCTAAAAGTCTGGATGTTGCGGGAGAAGATAGGTTAATAGGACGAGGAGTTTCTTATTGCGCTACTTGTGACGGCCCGCTTTATAAGAATAAAAATGTTTTAGTTGTGGGGGGCGGCGATAAAGCCATTGAAGAAGCGATTTTTCTGGCCGAATATGCTTCTTCGGTAAAATTAGTTCATCGCAGGCAGCTTTTTAGAGCCTCAGCCATACTAGTTGAGAAGGTAAAAGCTAATCCAAAAATAAGTTTTGTTCTTGATAGCGTTGTTAAGGAAATAGCCGGAGATAAAAAGGTTGAGTCTGTTGAATTAATGAATGTAAATACCAAGGCTACAAATAGAGTTACCTGCGACGGTGTATTTATATTCGTAGGCATAGAGCCTAATACCCAATTTGCAAGAAACTTATTGCATTTAGATGATTCGGGTTTTATAATTACTGCTCATGATGGAGCTACTTCGCAGGCGGGTATTTTTGCCTGTGGCGACTGTATTCATAAAAGTCTTTATCAGGTAATTAATGCCTGTGGTGAAGGCGCGGTGGCGGTTGATTCGGCGCACAAATATTTATTGAATAGGTGAAGATATGTATAAGATAAGTGCAACGCATAATAAGAAGTTAAAAGATTGGGTTAGTAAGATGGCTCGCCTATGCCAGCCGGATGATATCGTCTGGATAGACGGGTCCGATGAGCAGAAGCGTCTTTTAGAGAAGGAGGCGATTAGTTCTGGAGAACTGATACAGCTTGATCAGAATAAGCTTCCCGGATGTTTCTTACATCGTACCGCTAAAGATGATGTTGCCAGAACCGAGCATCTCACCTTTATATGTACAAGAAAGAAAGCCGATGCCGGACCGACTAACAACTGGATGAGCCCCAAGAAAGCTTATCAGAAGGCAAGGGGGTATTTTAAGGGCGCGATGAAAGGCAGGAGGATGTATGTAATACCTTTCTCTATGGGCCCGGTCGGATCTTCTTTTAGCAAAATTGGCGTGGAATTAACGGATTCGCGTTATGTTGTCTTGAATATGTTGATTATGACCAGGGTAGGGGCTTCGGTCTTGCGAGAGCTGGAAAAAACAGGAGATTTTACCAAATGCCTTCATTCTAAGGCCGAACTGGATATTAATAAGAGATTGATATTGCATTTTCCAGAAGATAATACTATTTGGAGTGTGGGTTCAGGCTACGGCGGAAACGTCCTGCTAGGTAAGAAGTGCTTGTCTCTTAGAATAGCAAGTTACTTGGGGAAAAAAGAGAAGTGGTTAGCCGAGCATATGCTGATTATGGGCATTGAGGAGCCAAACGGACAGATTGAATATATCGCTGGGGCTTTCCCGAGTGCCTGTGGAAAAACTAATTTGGCTATGTTGGTTCCGCCTGTAGGGTTAAAGAAAAAAGGTTATCGTATCTGGACCGTAGGAGATGATATCGCCTGGATGCGTATTGATTCGGATGGTTCTTTATGGGCGATTAATCCTGAAACAGGATTTTTCGGTGTTGTTCCGGGAACAAATTCTGAAACTAACCTGAATATGGTGGAGACAATTAAGAAAAACACAATATATACTAATGTTGTTTTAAAGCCTGATAATACTGTCTGGTGGGAAGGCGCTGATGGAGAGATCCCCGAAGAAGGTATTGATTGGCAGGGCAAGTTATGGAAGCCCGGGATGCTTGATGCTAACGGTAAACCGGTTAAGGGGGCACATCCTAACAGTCGCTTTACGGCCCCGATTATAAATTGTCCTTCTGCATCTTTCAGGTTAGAGCAGCATCACGGGGTACCTCTAAAGGCAATTATATTAGGCTCACGTAGGCAGCATCTTACCCCTTTGGTGTATGAAGCTTTTAATTGGCAACATGGTGTATTCGTCGGTGCGATAATGGCTTCAGAGTTGACTGCGGCTCAGGTCGGACAGGTAGGAGAGATTAGGCGTGACCCCATGGCAATGATACCATTTTGCGGATATAATATGGCGGATTATTTCGAACATTGGTTAGCTATGGGCAAGCGTATGTCAAAACCGCCTAAGATCTTTTGCGTTAATTGGTTTAGGACAGATGAAAAAGGAAAGTTTCTATGGCCGGGATTCAAAGAAAATCTGCGGGTCCTTGAATGGATACTTGACCGTTGCAACGGTAAAGTCGGAGCGCTTCAGACGCCTATAGGTTATGTCCCACGCCCTACAGATTTGGATATGACGGGTATAGATATAGGGCGAAATGTTTTGGAGAAGCTTCTGGAAGTAGATAGTAAAGCATGGGCGGAAGAATTAAAAGGTATTAATAAATTCTTTAAGATGTTTAAGAAGGACCTGCCTGTTGAGCTCTGGCAGGAATACGAAGCGCTTTCTAAGCGCCTGAAGGATTAACAGATGCAAAAAGGGATTTTACTTAAGACTGATTTTAAGGACTTAAAGTTATTCCGCCGGGGTAAAGTACGCGATGTATACGACCTTGGAGACAGGCTATTAGTTGTATCTACTGACCGTATATCATGTTTTGATGTTATATTGCCTTGCGGTATACCACATAAGGGAGAAGTGCTTAATAGCATTTCTCTTTTTTGGTTTGATTTAGTGCGTGATATCTGCCCTACGCATTTTATTAGCGCCGATGTCAAAGATTATCCGGAAGAATTAAAGGCTTACACATCGGACCTTAAAGGCAGATCCATGCTTGTTAAGAAGGCAAAAGGCTTGCCTGTAGAATGTGTAGTAAGAGGATATCTTTCCGGTTCGGGTTGGAAAGAATATAGGGCCAACCAGTCGATTTGCGGAATCAAGCTTCCCCCCGGACTCAAAGAATCCGATAAGTTGCCACAGGTTATATTTACGCCTTCGACAAAAGCCGATGTCGGTCATGACATGAATGTTAGTTTCGATTATATAGAGAAAGATTTAGGCAAGGATACCGCCGATAAGCTAAAAAGAATTAGCATTGCTATTTATAATAAGGCGGCAGATTATGCTCTTGGTAAGGGCATTATAATTGCCGACACAAAGTTTGAATTTGGTATTTACGCCGATAATATAATTTTAATTGACGAGGTGCTTACTCCCGATTCTTCACGTTTCTGGCCAAAGGACCAATATTCTCCCGGTCGTCCACAACCTAGCTTTGACAAGCAGTTTGTCAGAGATTATTTAGAGACTTTGAGCTGGGATAAAACTCCCCCTGCGCCTATGCTCCCAGAGGATATAATAGAGAAAACAAGCGCAAAGTATCTTGAAGCATATAAGAAACTTACAGGTAAAGGCCTTAAAGTTTGAAAGCTACCTTCAGGAACGCAACCCCAATTATCTTAAGAGTTCTCTTAAGCGCAATCCTAATCTTTATTCTCTTAAATTTTATAGACAAAGATGCGGTTCTGTCAGCTATATTAAGAGCCGATAAATTTTATTTGTTAACGGCATTCTTACTATTGCTCGTCAATTATTCTTTTTGTCTCTTTAGATGGTATTTGCTGCTTAAGGAATTTAATCTCGGGATAACTTTTAAAAGAGCTTCCCTTGCATTTTGCGCCGGACTTTTTATGAGTTTATTTGTTCCTTCTATAGTGGGGATTGATTTGGCAAGAGGAGCGGATTTGTCCGTCCATACGAAAAAGCCGCGCCAGGTGTTGGCTACCATATTGTTAGACAGATTAAGCGGTTTTGCGGGGATAATAATATTGCTTTCTTTGGCTTGCATATTTGTCTGTCAAGCTGTAACCGAAAAGGTTATTCCGGCATTCCTGATTGCATCTTATATTTTACTGGGCGTTACCTTGTTCATAGCGTTTAATAAAAGCGTTTATTCTCATATAACTGCTTTCTTGCGCAAGAGGTCAGGAAAACTAAGAGAGGTACTTGTTAATATCTACGAAGATATACATATGTTTAAGGGTAGGTCTGTTTTGTTAATTAAGATTCTTGTTCTTTCTGTTTTAAGCCAGGCTATTCTACCGCTTGTTTTCTATTTCACGGCGCTTTCTCTGGGGCTTAAAACCAGCATTATTTATTTCTTTGTTTTTGTGCCGTTAATAGGAGCCATAGCCCTTATCCCGTTGACGCTTTCCGGGTTGGGGTTAAGAGATTTATCTACGGTTTTCTTTTTTAGTAAAATCGGGATAGCTGAGGCTGCGTCTTTTTCCATTTCTCTTCTGAATTTCTTCTTTGTGGTAGCCGCAGGGGTATTGGGAGGTTTATTTTATGTCTTTGCTGTATCTTATAGACGGGTGCAATGTAATAAACCATAAGTCTTTTCTGCAGGGCAAAAGAAAGACTGTCCAGGATTCAAGGATGGCGCTTTTGGATTTAATCAAAAGCCGAGAGCTTGTCGGAAGTCCAAGAAACAGGTGTATTGTGGTTTTTGACGGATATCCTCCGAGAACAGGGTATTCTTATGAGCGCAAAGGAGCAGTGAGTGCGGTATTTTCTTTTGATGATTCAGCAGACGATAAGATAATGAAATTATTGAGGCAGGGAGGCAATCCTAAGAATATAGTGGTTGTTTCTGATGATAAGCAGATAGTGTCTTTCGCCAGGCTGCATAATGCCGCGGTATCATCAGTTGATGAATTCTTGAAAATAAGCATTGAGCCGGCGCAGCAGAAAGCTGCGCGTCGCGCAGAAGAAGATGCAAAGCTTAACTATACGCAGGCCGATAAAATAAACCGCGAATTAAAAAAGTTATGGTTGGATAGTTAGCAACTAGTAACTAGTAACTCGTAACTCGTAACTAGTAACTAGTAACTAGTAATTAGTAATTTAAAATATTCAAAGATAAGCCCATTAAAAGATATGCCTAACAATTTCCTAAAATTCCTCGGTACCTCCGGTGCCCGTTTTGTAATGATTAAACAGTTACGCTCTTCAGGAGGTATATGGGTAAATTCCGGAGGCACTAATGTATTAATTGACCCTGGCCCGGGCAGCATAGTTAGGTGCGCTAAATCCCGTCCAAGGCTTGACCCTACCAAATTAGACGGGATTATACTGACCCACCGGCACTTGGATCATTCAGGCGATATAAATGTTATGATTGAGGCTATGACAGAGGGCGGCTTTAAGAAAAGGGGGGTAGTATTTTGTCCCGCAGATGCAGTTAAGAAAGACCCGGTTATATTGGATTATATTAAGAATTTCCCACAGGAGATACGTATAATCAAAGCTCTAAAAAAATATAGTGTAGGGAATCTTGATTTTTACACTTCCATGAGGCATATTCATCCGGTTGAAACTTATGGCCTGAAATTTAAAGTTAATGGTTCTACTATAGGGCTTTTGTCTGATACCAGATATTTCAATGGTTTATTAAAATTCTATAAGAATATCGATGTTCTTATTATCTGCGTGGTATTTTACGAAAAGCGTCCAGGCATAGACCATCTTTGTTTGCCTGAAGCAGAGAGGATAATAAGAATGGTCCGTCCCGGCAAAGCCATATTGACCCATTTTGGTTTGACTATGCTTAAGGCTGGGCTGGATTCCCAGGCAGAGAGAATTTCTGACACATTAGGAATTGAGGTTTTATCCGCTTATGACGGTATGAGGGTCAATTTATAAAGTGTTTTCGTATATAAGCTTGCGGATAGGCCACTTACTTATTTTTACTTATTTTTTCTTGACAGGACAACAATATTATGTTAATGTTATACAAACTAACCTAAACAACAAAAGGAGGTGGTTAGATGGGTAATTGGCAAATGGTGATTCTAGAACCAGCCAGATCCGTGTTTTCGCAGGTGGGACAGTTTTTGGTTAACGTGCTGTTGGTTATTGTCATACTCATTATCGGTTGGGTGCTTTCAAGATTGGTGCAAGGTTTGGTAACCAAGCTTTTGAGAGCTGTAAGACTCGATGATTTATCTGACCGTATTGAGTTAGACGCCATTCTGGAAAAGGGAGGCATAAAGTATTCGCTTTCAGAGTTGGTAGGGATTCTTGTCTATTGGGTTGGTATCCTTATTACTGTAGTTGTGGCTATCAATGCCGTAGGACTTACTACCGCCGCTGATTTGTTAAATAGAATAGTCCTTTATGTCCCCAACATTATCATTGGGATATTCATCTTGATACTGGGAATGTTTGTGGCGACATTGTTGGGCAATATAGTCCATACTGCAGCCAGCAACGCAGGCCTTGCTCAGGATAAGCTTTTCGGCAACTTGGCAAAGATAGTAGTTATGATTTTTGCTATAGCTATTACGCTCGAACAGCTTGGCATCGGAGCCGAGATTATTAAGTTGACAATAAGCATAATCTTAGGTTCTATGGGTTTGGCGCTTGGTTTGTCTTTTGGACTTGGATGCAAAGATATGGCAGCTAAGTTTATGGCTGAGATGGTCGATAAGTTAAAAAAGAAATAAACGTATTTTTTGTTTGATTTTTTCTATAAACCCCGCATCTTGATGTAAATTTTAAGGTGCGGGGTTTATCATTAGGAGAGGGTTATGGGTAATCCTGCGGGGCTTCTAAAGTTTCTTTCCGATAATAAAAAGCGTATTGGCTCACTGTTAATTCTGACCCACGATTATCCGGATTCTGATGCTATAGCTAGCGCTTTCGCCCTCTATTACTTAGCAACCAATTTTGGGATTAAATCAAAGATAGCCTACGGCGGTATAATAAACAACATAGAAAACCGCACGATGATTTCTCTTTTACGCATCCCCATAAGCAAGCTTAAGAGTTCCGACTTTAAGAGGTACAAATCTTACGCTCTGGTGGACACGCAGCCACTATTTAATAATAATTCTTTCCCCGATAGTAAGCACGCAAACATTGTTATAGACCAGCATTTATATTCTAAGAGGCCCGAGGCAGATTTCTCCATCATAGACCTTGAATGCGGAGCTACGGCAGTTATCTTAGCACAGGCAATATTCTCTTCCGGGCTGGGTATGCCTAAGAATCTTGCTACCGCACTTACCTACGGCATTATTATAGATACTTTAAACCTTTATAGGGTTAAAAGGCAGGGGGTATTTCGTACTTATATGGAGGTTTTGACTAATTGCGATATGAAAGCTTTGGTACGCATACAAAATCCTCCTCGTCCGAGAATGTATTATCTTATCTTTAAAAAGGCCCTTGAGCGCGCAAGGCAGGTTGGTAATTTGGTTTTTTGCAATCTTGGGTCCATAGATGATCAGGTGTATGTGGCTTATATTGCCGATTTTCTTCTGCCTTTGGAAGGTGCCAAATGGTCTTTTTGCGCCGGCCGCTATAGGGATAGATTGTATGTGTCTTTGAGAACTTCTGTTAAAGCCCCGCCAGCTTTAAACGTATTAAGAGAAGTTTTTAAGGATTCAAGCCATGCAGGAGGCCATGGTACAATAGCCGGCGGCAGTATTTATATAGGCAGTAAAGTAAAAGAGAGCATATGGATGCAAGAAGAGCGTGAGATTATAAGAAGATTATTGCTTGCTTTGAAGATTAATCCCGACAAACCGATAAGGCATAGCTTTTAATAATTTAGAGGAAGAGCAGGAATTGGCATGTTAGAAAGCGTTACGGAGAATATAAACAGGTTATCAAGCTTGAATTTTAACGCCTTATTTCTTTTGGGCCTGATTTTGTTCGTGGGCACCATAGGAGGAGGTCTGCTTAAGAAATTAAGGACTCCCCAGGTGGTAGGCTATATTGTGGCAGGTATCGTTTTGGGCAAGACCGGATTTAATATTATCGATACCAATATGATAAATACCCTGGCACCTTTTAATTATTTTGCTTTAGGATTAATAGGTTTTATGATCGGCGGAGAATTGAAGAAAGATGTCTTAAGGCGTTATGGAAAGCAATTTGCGATTATCTTGTTATCTGAAGGCCTGTTTGCTTTCTTGGCAGTCTTTATTTTTGTCGGCGTAATAGGCAGTTTAGTTTTCGGAAACGGCCTGTATTATTGGGCCCTTGGTTTATTGTTAGGCGCCATTGCGTCTGCTACTGCGCCTGCTGCTACCACAGATGTGCTCTGGGAATACAAAACCCGCGGCCCGCTGACAAGCATAGTATTAGGTATTGTTGCTTTGGATGACGGGCTGGCTTTGGTTTTATTTGCTCTGGCCTCGAGTATTGCCCCTGCCATACTAGGCGTGCATTCTTCGTCATGGTCTACAATAATAAGGCCGGTGTATGAAATCGGCGTGGCGATATTATTGGGGATTACCTTTGGTTTTGTCCTTATAAAGATTTTAAGAAAATACGCCGATAGGGAAAAAATACTGGTTTATTCTATAAGTACTATACTTTTTGTTTTAGGGCTTTCACTTATTATTGATGTTGATATGCTCTTGGCGGCAATGACTCTTGGGGTTGTGCTTGTGAATTGGGAAGCCCGTTTAAGCAAGGAAGTATTTACTATGGTTTCGGCCTTTGCCACGCCTTTTTATATATTATTCTTTGTGATGGTGGGAGCAAAGTTTGAGTTAAAGAGTGTTACGCTAAGCGTTATAGTTATCGCTTTGGCCTATCTTTTGGGCAGGACTTTTGGCAAGATGTTTGGAGCAAATTTTGGTTCCAGAATATCGGGCGCGCCCAAAACAGTGCAAAAATATCTTCCGTATTGTCTTTTTAGCCAGGCAGGTGTGGCTATTGGTTTATCCATTGTGGCTTATAATATGTTTCCGGGATCTATCGGCAATTCCATTATTATAGTTATAACTTTCACCACTTTTATCGTGCAGCTTTTAGGTCCGCCTTCGGTAAAATATGCGGTGGCTAAAGCCGGAGAAATCGGGCTTAATGTTACGCAAAATGACGTGTTAAGGAGGACTAACATTTCGGAAGTCATGGATAAAGAGCCACCACTTATATATGCGAGTATGCATTTAGGGGAAATATTAGATATATTCAGCAATAGCCACTATCATAATTATCCGGTTGTGGATAAAGACAAAAAGGTAGTCGGAGTTATCAGCACCGAGAGTATCCGTCAGTCGCTGCCGAATATAGAAGCAGGGAATCTTATATGTGCCTATGATATTATGGAGCCGGTTACCAAAATGAAAATAGATCCCGATTTCTCTCTTTCCGAAGCCGATGAGCTTTTCGATAAGTATAATCTTGATTATCTTCCGGTAGCCGATAGGCATTCCAGGATTGTAGGTTTCTTAGAGAAGAGGATGATAAACAAGTTTGTCTCGTCAAAGTTAATCGAAGCAGAACAGAAAATAACATCCCTTGGTTGAAAATAATAGTATTTTATACAACCCGTTATAACTATTGAATTATCTTAGCGAAAATAACATCTATATATTTCTGTTGCAAATCTTCCTGCTTTTGGGTTCAGCCAGAGTGCTCGGTGAGCTATTCCGCAGGTGGAGGCAGCCGCCTTTGACCGCAGAAATAATAGTCGGGCTTATTTTCGGGCCGACTATCCTCGGCAGGTTTTTCCCTACTCTGCATCAATTCATATTTCCTTTAGATCCTGTACAGCAGGGGATGCTTGATACAGTTGCCTGGCTGGGTGTCTTGTTTTTGCTTCTTGAGACCGGGCTGGAGATAGACTTTTCCAGCGCCTGGAGGCAGAGGGGTGATGCTTTAAAGATTGCCTTGTCAGATATCATTATCCCTATGGTCATCGCTTTTGTCCCTTGTTTTTTCCTGCCGGATTATTATCTTGCTAATATTGATAGAAGATTAATCTTTGCTGTCTTTATGGCTACGGTAATGACTATAAGTGCTATGCCTATTACCGCCAGGGCGTTGCATGATTTAAAATTATCAAAGAGCGATTTAGGTTTCTTGATTATGTCGGCTCTTTCCGTAAATGATATTATCGGTTGGCTGATTTTTACGATAGTCCTGGGGATTTTTACCCAGACAAGTTTTAACTTAGGCGGATCGGTAATAATATTTTTATCTACAATAGGTTTTACGGTGTTTTGCCTTAGTTGGGGGAGGAGGTTTGCTGATTATGTTATTTCAAAGATTAACTCAAACAGACTACCCGAACCTTCAAGCTCGCTTACTTTTATTTGCCTTTTAGGCTTCTTATGCGGAGCTATTACGCAAAGATTCGGGATACATGCTTTATTTGGTTTCTTCTTAGCAGGAATAATTGCCGGTGAAGCTAAGGCTCTTTCGGAGAGAACGCGCCAGATTATTTCCCAGATGGTTTATGCTTTATTCGTGCCGATTTTCTTCGTGAATATAGGCTTGAAAGTAGACTTCTATGCTAATTTTGACCTTTTTCTTGTATCATTACTTTCTGTTATTGGCATATCGGCTAGATTCATCGGGGCATGGCTTGGCGTAAATTTTACTAAGGTAGACAAGACGAATCGTCTTGCTATAGCTATTGCGCATATCCCCGGAGGCGTGATGGAGATAGTTGTAGGTTTGCTTGCCTTAGAATATAAGCTTATTACCGAGCCGGTTTTTGTTGCAATTGTCTTTAGTGCAGTTCTCTCTTCGGTGATATTGGGTCCATGGTTAAGCTATGCCATTAATAAGCGCAAACAAATAGCGATACTGGAGTTTTTCTCCCGTGCAGCGGTTATTCCTGATTTAGTTGTTTCGGGCAGGGATGAAGCAATAAAGAAGCTTTGTGAAGTTGTTTCCGTTCAGGAAGAGATGCCAGATGCAGCGCCGTTATACTCTGCGGTGCTCAACCGCGAGAATGTTATGGGTACGGCAGTAGAAGACGGGATTGCTGTGCCGCATGCAAGGGGAGTCTTTGTAAAAAAGCCGGTTATTGCCTTCGGCAGATCCACTTCGGGGATAGAATGGAATGCTCCCGACGGAAGCCCATCTAATTTCATCTTTTTAATATTAATCCCTTCCGATAATGATGTTCAAGTGCAGATATTATCTTCGATAATGAAAGCTTTTAGCGATAAAGAAGCAAGGGGCAGGTTAAAACAGGCAAGGGATTCCCAGGAGATATGGAGTCTTTTCCAGGAAGTATTTTCTGCGCACATTATTGTGAAAAAGGCATAAGATATCAGGGTAAGAGTTACTCTAAATTTATTTAACTAGGAGGTATATTAAAAATGAAACAATGGTATGAAGCATTATATGAGAATTACGCGCATAAATACGATAAGGAATGTTTTGTGCAGGGGACTATAGGTGAATGTGATTTTATTGAGCAGGAAATTAATCATGATAAATCGTTAAAAATTATTGATATTGGCTGTGGCACTGGACGCCATGCGATTGAATTAGCCAAGAGAGGCTATCAGACTACCGGTATAGATCTTTCAGAGTCGCAGCTTAAGAGGGCAAGAGAAAAAGCAAAAGAGCAGGGGGTAGAAATCGACTTTCAGAGACATGACGCCAGAAATCTTCCTTTTGAAGGCAAGTTTGATCTGGCGATTATGTTGTGTGAGGGCGGTTTTTCTTTGATGGAAACGGATGAAATGAATTTCGAAATATTAAAGAATGCGACAAAGGCCTTAAAAGATAAGGGAAAGTTTATATTCACGACATTAAACGGATTATTCCCGCTATATCATTCCGTCAAGGAATTTTATGAGTCCGCGGCCAAAGAAGGTAATTCAGCGTGTAAAAATTGCTCTTTCGATTTGATGACGTTCCGGGACCACAACACCGTTGTGTTTGAGGACGATGCGGGAAACAAAAAGGAATTAACCTGTAACGAGCGCTACTATGTGCCAAGCGAAATTACATGGCTTTTAAAGACATTGGGGTATAAGAAAATCGATATTTTCGGCGCTAAGCTTGGAGCTTTTTCGCGCAAAGACAAGCTGGCTACGGAAGATTTTGAGATGCTTATTATCGCGCAAAAATAGCCGCCAATCGACATAGCAGATGTAGATTTAATAATTGTAAGATTGGTAGGTAGGAAATTTAACACAAGTAAGAAAAGAGGAGAGTATATTATGATGCCGGTAGGTCCTTTGATGCAGGAGCACAGGCTTATTGAACGAATGATAAGAATAATGGGTGCAAGGCTTGAGACCGCAAAAAAGGATGGTAGAATTGACCCTTTGTTTGTAGAGATAGCTGTAGACTTTATCCGGGTTTACGCTGATCAGTGTCATCACGGTAAAGAGGAAGACATATTGTTTAGAGATCTGGCTAAAAAGAATCTCTCGGAAGAGCACAATAGAATTATGAACGAGCTTATAAAAGAGCATATCCTTGGAAGAAATAACTTAAAGAAGCTTTCCGAAGCAAAAGAAAGCTATATCCAGGAAGATAAAGAAGCGCTAAAGGATATCATAAAGAATATGGAAGCATTGGTCAATTTCTATCCGCTCCATATAGAAAAAGAGGATAAGCACTTTTTTATCCCTTGCATGGATTATTTTTCAGATAAAGAAAAAGAGAATATGTTAAAAGAAATGCGGGATTTTGATAAGAATATGATCCATAAAAAATACGGGAAAGTTGTAGAAGGCCTAGAATAAAGTGAGGTGCAGATGCAACCTGCTAAATTAGTTGATATGGTGAATTATCAGGATGGCTCTATTGTCAGCAGAGAGGTCATTAAGAAAGAAACAGGCACGGTTACATTATTTGCTTTTGACAAAGGGCAAGGCTTAAGCGAGCATACCGCGCCGTTTGAGGCATTGGTTAATGTTATTGAGGGGCAGGCTCGGGTGAGGATATCTGCAGAGGTTTTCATTGTAAAAGAGGGAGAGCTGATAATTATGCCTGCGGATAAGCCGCATTCCATACAGGCAATAGAAAGATTCAAAATGCTCTTAGTATTAGTTAAGAAATAGCGCGGGGTTATATTTTTAGGTTCCAGATTTAATATCGATAAGAAAAAAAATAAGGAAAAGTTCTTTATCTACACCAATTTTATGTTTTTACAAAACCAGGAGTAAAGATAGGAATTAGAGAAAAGATAACAAATGTTAATAGCACGTAAAATAATTTTTTATTTGTTTTTGCTGATTTATTGCATTCTTTGTCCGATTCTTATAATGTATTCATTCGGTTATATCTTGAATCCGGTCAACAAAGAGATTGCGCAAACCGGATTAATCCATATTGAAACCATCCCTGCCGGGGCCGATATTTTCCTTGGAAGAAGCCATTATGAATACAAGACGCCGGCATCTATTGTTAATCTAGTCCCCGGGCAATATCAAATTACGGTTAAATTAAAAGGGCATCGTTTATGGAGTCACGAAGTTTCGGTTAGAGAAGGTCAATCTTCGGCTTTTAATAATATCTTGCTTTTGCCCAAGAAATTAAATCCCAAAATACTTATATCCCAGCCAGATTATCAAAATCTAATATTATTGCCTGAAACGAATAGCTTTATCCTCAGAAAGAGTCCTCAGCTCAAAGATTTCTATATCTTTGATTGGGGGAAGGGCCAGTTACAGCCATTACTTAAAAGATATGGCGTATATACTGACTTTCTGGTTTCGGACATATATCCGCGGATGGGAAACAAGAAAATAGTTATCTTTGGTGGTTCATTATGGAATAAGAAGTTTTATCTGATTGATTTAGGGGATAGAGATCAACCTATAGTCGATATCACAAAACTCTTTGACGGTAAACCCAATAAATTTGTATGGAATACGGTATATAAAAATAATTGTTTTGCTATTTATAATGATTATGTCAATCGCTTAGATCTTAAAGAGATGTCGCTTTACCCGAAATTCATAGAAGATGTGAAGGGTTTTGGTCTGTCGGATAGATGGCTGTATTCTTTGGGGAAGGATAATAGAATTTCGAAGATGACTTTAGATGAAGCTCATCGCGTGATAATATTTGAGGACAGAAATTTTGGTAAAAATATTTTTAATAAATCACACTTTTATGAAATAAAATTTATCAGTGACGAAAATATTCTTTTCCTTGGGAATAAGGGCGATTTGATTATGACCTTGCCTCCCTTTGTTATATCAGAGAGCGGAGTATTGGGGACAAGCTATCATAACCCCAGTCAAAAACTCCTATTTTGGTCAAAAAACACGATTGGAGTGGTCGATTTTACGCAAGGTGACGGGGAAGGCTTACTGTTTTCCGATAGGATTATCGTAAAGACTGTTTATGCACAAGGAAAAAATATTATACAATGTTTTTGGGCTTATGACGGGACTCATGTTATATTCAGAGATGGGGCTGGAGTTTTCCTATTGGAATTGTTGTCTGGAGCTAAGCCTCACATTGAACCTATCGTCAACACTAAAAATAATAGCGACGTATTATATTCTGATGAAACCGGAAGTCTATATTATTTGGACCCTAAAGGGAGGTTGTTAACCCAAAAAATAATTCCTTCCGCTCCTTTTATTGAAACTGACCAAGAAAAGGAAGAATAAGAATGAATTTTAATTATTCCCGGCATGAAACCGAAGGCAGGGAAGCAAAGCTCCAGCGGTTACTTGAAATCTTCCCAGGGCTCTTAAGTTGGGGAATCATCATCGGAATATGTGTTCTTTCCGTCATGAAACCGCTTATTGCTGCCGTTTTCATGATCGCATTTCTTCTGTATTGGCTGTTTAGGATACTTTATATGAATATTTTCCTCATTCTTTCTTATGCCCGTCTTGAAATCGAGAAAGATATTGATTGGCTTGAGCGTATTTCAGCCATAGATAAATTAAAATCGCAAGCCCCGCTTTTTTGTGACTTGAGTAAAATTAAGGGTATTAAAGGTAAGCTATCTGCCAGTATGCATTGCCGGCAATTACTATGCCTTAAGAAAGCCGATAAGTTGCCGCCTTTATCTAATGATATATATCATCTGGTTATTTTTCCTGTTATCCGGGAAAACTTTGAGGTTGTTGAACCGGGTATCAAAGCAATAAAAAATGGAACATATCCGTCTAATAGGTTTTTGGTGATAATTGCCCTTGAAGAAACGGCCCAGGATGAAGTAAAGCAGGATATGGATAAAATTAAAGAAAAGTACAAAAGCGAATTTTTAGATTTGTTTGTCGTGCTCCATCCAGCGAATCAGCCCGCAGAGGCCAGGGTGAAAGGAGCTAATACGACATTCGCCGCTAAATATGCGCAAGATTATTTCAATAAAAAGAATATCCCTGCTGAAAATGTGCTCGCGTCATGTTTTGACGCCGATACTGTGGCAAATCCAGACTACTTTAGCTGCCTGACTTATTATTTTATGATTAACCCGAATAGGTCGAATTCAAGTTATCAGCCGATACCAGTCTACCATAACAATATATGGGAAGTCCCAGGATTTGCCAGAATCATTGATATAGGAACGTCATTTTTCCAGCTCATTGAAGCGACTAATCCAAGTAAGCTCGTTACATTTTCCAGCCATAGCATGAGTTTTGCTACGTTGCGTGATGTCGGATATTGGCCGGTTGATATGATTTCCGATGATTCGGCTATATTCTGGAAGGCATTTATCCATTATGAGGGCGATTATCACGTAACGCCTATCTATACAACTGTTTCTATGGATGTTGTAACCGGGCCTACGCTTAAGAAGACTTTTGTCGCTATTTATAAACAGAAACGTAGATGGGCTTGGGGGGTAGAGAATCTTCCCATTGTCATCAGGGCATTTTTGCGGTTAAATAAGATAAGCTGGAAACAAAAAATAAGTTACGGTTATAAACTTTTCGATTCATTTATTTCATGGTCAACTTGGTCATTTTTACTATTATTCGGGAGTTGGCTGCCAGCATTTTTTGCTTCTAGGGAATTTGCTTCTAGCACTGTTTATTATACAGCTCCGCGTATTCGTGGAGTTATGTTTGGCTTGGCTTCTATTGGAATTGTGGTTTGCATGATAATAAGTTTGCTATTGCTTCCAAGGAAGAATGGGAAATACAGCATTTTTATTAAAGTTAAACATGCCTTTGAATGGCTTTTGATTCCGGTTATTATTTTGTTTTTGAGCGCAGCTCCGGCCTTAGACGCACAAACACGATTGATGTTTGGCAAATATATGGAATTCTGGGTGACAGATAAGTTTAGGAAAAACTAATAATCGTTATCGGATTCGGTTAAGACCGGTATCGGTATGTCAGGTTTTGGTGTGCAGAATTTATCAGGGGCTAAAAAATATTATTAATCGTTAACTAAAAAGGAGGGATTATGGTCAGGAGGATATTGTGCGTTGTTGTTAGTTTGATTATCGCTGTGAATTTGTGCGGATGTGCTTTGTTATTGGCAGGCGCTGCGGGCGGGGCAGGAACAGCGTTTTGGTTATCAGGCAAACTAAGTGACGAGGTAAGCGCTTCTTACGAAAAGACTATAGGCGCTACAAAGAGGGCGTTGAGTTCTCTTAATATGGCAGTTGTTAAAGAAACAAGGTCAGATGAAGTGGCACAGATAAAAAGTAACTATACCGATGGGAGCGAAGTCTGGATTGATATACGTCCGCTTACAGAAAAAAGCTCGAAAATCGAAATCCGTGTTGGTATAAAGGGAAATAAAGAAGCTTCAACCAAGATATTAGAAAGGATTAAAAGATATCTCTAAATATTAATTTAGGGTATCGGCTAACTCCGTGCCTTTTTAACAAAAAATAATAATAGTCGATGAATAAAGAAGTGTCAGAATTACATAGCGCTATGGATAGAGAAAAGGAAGGAAGAAATAAGGCTTTTATTTATACCTTCGGATGTCAGATGAATGTCCGGGATTCGGAGGTAATCGCTGGGTTGCTTAAGAACGCTGGATATGTAATTAGCGATGATGAAGCAGGTGTTGATATCGCTATTTTTAATACCTGTTCGGTACGTCAACATGCCGAGGATAAAGTTTGGAGCGCAGTGGGCCGTTCCAAGGCTAAGGTTATTGGGGTTGTTGGGTGTATGGCTAACAATTACCGCGAAGCAATATTTGAAAAGGCGCCGAAGGTTGATTTTGTAGTAGGGACTGCCGATATCTCTAAAATCCCCGGGATTATAAAAGAAATAGAGAAACACAAGAATAGCCCTTTTGAGAAGAAGATTTATGAAACAGATGCTGATTTCAGGGAAGATGAAATTTACCATACTGGATTTCATTTGGATAGAGAACACGCCTTTGTGGTGATTTCGGAAGGCTGCGAGAATTTTTGTTCTTACTGTGTTGTGCCTTATGTGCGCGGGAAGTTACGCTCCCGTAATTTTGAAGATGTCATTAGCGAGATTAAAGAAGACATAGCATGCGGCATTAAAAAGATTACTCTTTTGGGCCAGAACGTAAATGCCTATCATTCAAAATCTCCAAGCTATAAGATTACTAATTCCGAAGTAAATTTTCCCGCATTACTTAAGTTGGTTGACGGGATTAATGGGTTGGATGAATTTGGCTTTGTTACTTCTCATCCGAAAGATACGGGTGATGATTTATTCGGTGCCATGAGTGAGTGTTCTAAGCTTAAGAAATATTTGCATCTTCCGGTGCAGTCCGGTTCAGACCGTATTTTGAAGCTGATGAATCGCGGCTATACAAGAAGATTTTATTTGGATTTAGTCGCTAATTATCGTAGAATTGTTAAAGGTGGAGCGCTTACCACTGATATAATCGTAGGGTTTCCAGGTGAAACAGAGCGTGATTTTCAGGATACTTATGATTTAGTAAAAGATGTGGAATTTAATGCCGCTTTTATATTCAAATATTCGCCCCGGCCGCATACCGAGGCTTTGAAATTTATGGATGATGTTCCTAAAGAAGAGAAGGAAAGAAGGCACGCGTTAGTACTTCAACTACAGAAAGAGATATCAAGAAAGAATGGTAAAAACCGAGCATAAATTCAAACTATGTTTTGTCATTTGTGTTTTGGCATTTGGATTTCTCAATAGTGCCTATGCCATGAATTTTGATGCCTTGAAGATGTATTATCTGCAGGGAGAATATAAGCAGGCTATAAAAGAAGGCGAACGGCTGGTTGCACAGGCTAACCATTCAAGCGGCGCTGATGAACTTTATTATATCCTGGCGTTGAGTTATCTTAAGGATGGCAATTATCTGCGCGCATCCGATATCTTCGAGATTATTCTGAATGAATTCTCCGGTACTTCTTTGAGAGAGAAAGCAAAGTTAGGTTTAGCCGATACTTATTTCTTCAGAGGAGATTTCTTAAAAGCCCAAAGTCAATATAAAGACATACTCCAGAGTAACCCTTCAACAAATCTTAGGCCGCAGATTTATTATCGTTTAAGCCGCGTAGCGCAAAAGACAGGTGATACTGCAGAGGCCGATGAATATGCGTCTAAACTTAAGTCCGAATTTCCGTTAAATGTAGAAGCCATTGTTAATAATGAATGCATATTTACGGAGGCGTCTTCGGGATCTTTCTATAGCGTTCAGGTTGGTTCATTTTCCGATTCTTCTAATGCTTATAACCTGCGTGATAAGCTTATAGGATCCGGTTATCAGGCTTTTATTGAAGATACCGATGATTCTTCCGGGAAAATGTATCGGGTAAAAGTAGGTAAATTACAAAAGCAGGAAGACGCCGCATTACTTGCAGATAAGTTATCCCGGGAAGGTTACCCTACTAAAATCTGCCCTTGATGCCATACCCCTTATCACATAGCTCATACCCCAAGATTATTTTTCTCGTTGGGCCAACGGCAGTGGGCAAGACTAAAGTCGCGCTTGCGCTAGCTAAGAAAATATCCGGAGAAATAATTTCCTGTGATTCCATGCAGATATACAAGGGCATGGATATAGTAACATCTAAGCCTTCGCCAAAAGACAGAAAAGCAGTCCCACATCATCTCATAGATTTTGTTTCTCCAAGAAGCCAGTATGATGTTTCTAAATACAGAAGAAAAGCCTTGGCTTATATTAATGATATTGTCAGGCGCGGCAAGATTCCGGTTCTTGTGGGTGGCACGGGGTTGTATATGTCCATGCTTATAGACGGTATATTCGAATTAAAGGCCAATAGCCAGAGCTTGCGTAACTCATTGTATAAAGAAGCAGCGAAGCATGGCAGTGCATACCTGCACCAGCGTCTTAGTAAAATAGATCCCCAGGCAGCGGCTAAAATACACCCGAATGACGCCAAGCGTATAATAAGGGCGTTGGAGGTTTATAAACTTACAGGCAAAACCATATCGGAACTCAAAAATCAAAGAAAGGGCCTTTCAGATAGTTATGATGTCAGAGTATTTTGTTTGAATATGAATCGTTATATTTTATACAAAAGAATAGACAGGCGTGTGGATGAAATGTTTAAGCAGGGGCTTTTGAATGAGGTAAAGAAGCTGCTTAAGGTAAAATTAAGCCGGACTGCATATTACGCTATTGGCATCAGGGAACTGGAGGGATATCTTAATGGTAGACATGGTTTAGATGAAGCGGTATCTTTAATGAAGCGTAATAGCCGTAATTATTCCAAGAGGCAATTGACGTGGTTTCGCAAAGATAAACGTATTTGCTGGGTTAATATTAAAGATAAGGATAGGCCTCTAGGGGTAGCTCGTAAAATAATAAAGAAGCTGAATTCGGGGAGAATGTAGCAATTGAAGAGAATATTTTCTTTAATATCCTATATATTATTTATTTTCTTTTGTTTGGGATATTCTGTTGCCCAGCAGAACAATAGTGCAATTACTGGCGCAGGCGTGAGTGTCAACACGGATATGAGCAGCTACCGGAGGGATCAGGCAATACAAATAGAGATTAAAAACGGTTTATCTGTGAGCATATTTTCTATTGCTGCCAGCTCAACTCCTGCTATTGCTATTGACAGCATCGAGAAGATGTCTGTTGACGGCAAGTGGATAAAACATCCTGTAAGATGCGGCTATCCGGAATGCTATATAGACCATGATTTTCCGGCAGAGATTAAACCGGGTAGTTCGTCTAAATTCAGCTGGATTCCGGTTATCTATAAAGGTAATCTTAAGGAGGATGTGGCAGGCAAAGGAACATACCGTATCTGTGTCAGTTACCAAATAAGAGAAGTAAATAATTCCAGAGATTGGAAATGGCAACAGGCATATACTAACATATTTAATATAGATTAATATTATGGAAAAGGCGTTAATTGTTACTATTAAGCTAAAGAACGAGAAAAATAATTGGCCTATGGAAGACGTCGCCGAGGAGATGGAAGAGCTGTTGCTTACTTCCGGAGCGCAGGCAATTGATAACATTATTTATACTTGCGAAAGGCCAACCCCGAATCTTTTTATCGGTCGTGGTAAAGCCGAAGAGATAGCGGCGATATGCGAGCAGGAGGGTATCGATACGGTGATTTTTAGCCGGGACCTTTCCGGAACGCAGCAGCGTAATTTAGAAGATATTATCGGCAAAAAAACCATAGACCGCACTCAGTTAATATTAGATATATTTGCTAAACATGCCCGGAGTCCGGAAGGAAAAACGCAGGTTGAGTTGGCTCAGCTTCAGTATCTTCTTCCGCGCCTGACAGGTAAAGGCATCATATTATCCCGTTTAGGAGGCGGGATAGGAACAAGGGGGCCGGGCGAGCAGAAGCTTGAGGTTGACCGCAGGCGCATAAGAAAAAGAATAGACAGATTAAAGCAAGATTTAAAAGATAATGCCGCACATCGCAATATTATCAGAAAGAGGCGTTTTGAGAATGCCGTTCCTGTGGTTGCTTTAGTCGGCTACACCAATGCCGGGAAATCTACGCTGCTAAATGCGTTGACTGGCTCATCACAGACAGTCGCCGATAGTTTATTTACTACTCTAGATACAATTTATAAGAATCTTACTCTTCCTAATGGAGAGAGGATAGTCATTTGCGATACGGTAGGATTTTTAAATAACCTGCCGCATCATTTGATAGAGGCTTTTAAGTCAACACTTGAAGAAGTAACGCAGGCGGACCTATTGATAAAAGTATTAGATGTAAGCCACCCTAGGGTATACGAAAGGGATAAGGCAGTTGAAGATGTTCTAAGCAGTCTGGATGCCAATAACAAGCCGATGATAAGAGCGCTTAATAAGATTGATCTTCTAGATGACAAGGCTTGGCTTAAGCAATTGGAAGCAGAATTTGATAATGCAGTGGCTATATCTGCTAAGAATAAAATAAATATCGCGGGGTTGCTTCAGAGGATAGCTGGTATCTTTAAAGAGCGCATGGTAAATAAGTATATAAAGATTAAAGGTTATCGTATGGATATAGTTGATATCCTATATAGCCAAGGCAAGGTTGAAGAGATACAATACGGACAGAAGGAGATAAGATTAAGAGCACAGTTACCCAGTATAGTTTACCATAAGCTATTGCAGAACAATGATATAGAGGATATCAGTTAGAATATCTAATTAGAATTATTAAAATATCTTGACAATACTGTTATTTTATGTTATGTTTATTATGGAATAGAAAGGATTGGGCTTATGCCTATCTTTGATGTTTATATAAGTCCGGATGAACCGGTATACGTAATTAGCGTAGTAAGCAAATTGGTGGATTTACCGGTTTGGACTTTACGCCAGCTAGACAAACAAGGTGTTGTGCGTCCTAAGAGGATCGGCAGGAAAAGCCGCCTTTATTCTTTAAAAGATGTCAAGAGATTGGAATATATACATTACTTAATGGAAGACAAACACGTAAATATTCATGGTATAAAAATTATATTAGAGAAAGAAATAAGCGAATAATTTTTTTACTTATTTATTAGCACTCACAGAACAGGAGTGCTAAAGATTGCTAGAGTATAGACAGGAGAATTCTATGAGATTGGATAAGATGACGGTAAAATTGCAGGAGGCTTTACAGGAGGCGGTAAGCTTTGCTACCGAATCCGGACATCAACAGGTTGAGCCCGAGCATATCATTTATGCTTTGCTTAAACAGGATCAGTCTATTGTATCTTCTGCGTTTGATAAACTTGGATTGCCTGTGCAGGAAGTCTTAAAGATAATAGAGAATGATTTTTTAAAGAAAGCTTCTGTTTCCGGCTCTGCTGCAGCCGTATATTTTTCCGGAAGGACTAACCGGCTTTTGGTTAAGGCGCAAAAAGAGGCAGCGGCTTTAAAGGATGAGTTTATTTCGGGGGAGCATGTGCTTTTGGCGGTTTTAGATGATACTGATTCTATTTTAGCACAAGAGCTTAAGCGTCGGGGTATTAATAAAGAAAGAGTTTTGTCTGCGTTAAGCCAGATTCGCGGAAGCCACCGTATTACCGATGATAACCCGGAGGAGAAATTCGGCGCGCTGCAGAAATACGGCCAGGATTTAACCGAGCTCGCCCAGAAAAATAAGCTTGATCCGGTTATCGGCCGCGATAAGGAAGTACGCAGACTCATGCAGGTATTATCACGCCGCACCAAGAATAATCCTGTTTTGATAGGGGATGCAGGTGTTGGTAAAACCGCTATTGTTGAAGGTCTTGCCCAGCGTATTGTGTCGCATGACGTGCCGGAAGGCCTTAAAGATAAAAGAATCATTGCCCTTGATTTAGGTTCTCTGGTTGCCGGGACAAAGTTCAGGGGAGAATTCGAGAATAGGCTAAAGGCATTATTACGCGAGATACAAAGTAAAAACGGACAGATCATCCTGTTTATTGACGAATTGCATACTTTAGTCGGAGCAGGGGCTGCTGAAGGAGCCATTGATGCTTCCAATATGTTAAAGCCTATGCTTGCCAGGGGACAATTACGCTGTATAGGCGCTACAACGTTGGATGAATACAGAAAATATATAGAAAAAGACAGCGCTTTAGAGCGCAGGTTCCAGCAGGTATTTGTAGAGGAGCCCAGCGTAGAAGATACGATTGCTATTCTAAGGGGGCTTAAAGAAAAATACGAGGTACATCATGGAGTGCGTATTAAGGATGCGGCTCTGATTGCCGCAGCGACTTTATCCGAGCGTTATTTAAGCGAGCGGCATCTCCCGGATAAGGCTATTGATTTGGTGGATGAGGCGGCCTCGCGCTTAAAAATAGAGATCGACAGCATGCCTACGGAAATAGACGTAGTTCAGCGTAAACTTATCCAGCTTGAAATTGAACGGCAGGCGTTAAGAAAGGATAAGGATCATTCTGCACAGGAGCGCCTGTCAAAGATAGAGAAAGAGATAGACGCGCTTAAAAAAGAGCTCGATTCTAAGAAGGTGCAGTGGGAGAAGGAAAAAGGAGTTATTGTAAAAACCAAGCAAATTAAAGAACAGATTGAGAATTTAAAGATTCAGGCAACAGCCGCAGAAAAAACAGGGGATTTAGATACGGCAGCCCAGATTAAATACGGCAAACTTATCGAACTAGATAAACAGCTTGAAGATTATAATAAGGAACTTTTAAAGATACAGCAGGGTTTTGGAATGTTAAAACAGCAGGTAGATGAGGATGACATTGCAGAAATTGTTTCTGAATGGACAGGGGTTCCTTTGTCTAAATTGATGGAAACCCAGGCCCAGAAACTTATTAAAATGGAAGAGTTTCTGGAGTCAAAGGTTATCGGCCAGGATGATGCCATTGAGGTGATATCTAATTGTATAAGGCGCTCGCGTTCAGGGTTAAGTGACGATAAGCGCCCGATGGGTTCGTTTATCTTTATGGGTCCTACAGGCGTAGGTAAGACAAAATTAGCTAAGAGCCTGGCGTGGTTTTTATTTGATGACGAAGAGGCTCTGGTTAGAATTGATATGTCTGAATATATGGAAAAACACAGTGTTTCCCGCCTGATAGGTTCTCCGCCGGGATATGTCGGTTATGAGGAAGGGGGCCAGCTTACGGAAAAAGTGCGCCGCAGGCCTTATGCGGTAATCCTCTTGGATGAGATTGAGAAAGCGCATCCTGAGGTATTTAATTTGTTGCTGCAAATACTTGATGAAGGCCGTCTGACAGACGGACATGGCCGTACGGTTAATTTCAGGAATACGGTTATAATCATGACTTCTAATATAGGCCAGGAGCTTATACAGCAGGGTGCACTTGGGTTCAAGCAGAGAAAAGACGATACACAGTATCAGCAGATGAGGCAGAAACTTCTTGATGAAGTAAAGAGGTTTTTCAGGCCGGAATTCTTAAACCGTGTAGATGATATAGTGATATTTCATCCTTTAGCAAAGGAGGGTATATTGCGTATTGTGGACCTGGAGCTCGAGCCGTTGATAAATAAGCTTATGGCCCAAGGGGTGGGATTTAAGGTCAGCAATGCGGTTAAGGAATATCTGGTTAAAGAAGGATTCGACCCGAATTTCGGCGCCCGTCCTTTAAAAAGGACGATACAGAAATATATACAGGATCCGCTTTCTTTGATGTTGCTTGAAGGCAAACTCAAGAATGGATCTAAGATTAGCGCGGAGATGGGAAAGGACAATACAGTTATTTTTAGATAAAACGGCTTTGACAAAGCGGCTTTTTGTGCTAAAATTGCTTTTTAGCATTCTCTCGTAGTGAGTGCTAATTTCAGCCTTTTAGGTTGTATATTATTCTTGGAGAAGAAGGTTATGGTTCGCAGTGTAAATTATGATTCTAGGCGTAAGGCTATATTAGCCAGCGTAATAAAAAGATACATAAAGGATGCTAATCCTGTGTCTTCTGAAGAGATATCCCGGGAGTTTGATTTAAGCTCCGCTACTATCAGGAATATATTCGCCGAATTAGAGCAGGACGGTTATCTCACGCATCCTTATACATCAGGCGGGCGCATTCCGACTAATAAGGGCTATCGTTATTACGTTGATTTCCTGCTTTCGCAGATGGAGCTTCTGGATGAGAAGAAACAGCATATAATCGGCAAATACCAGGAGCGCATAAATCGTCTTGAAGATGCGCTAGAGATAACATCGGAAGTCATCTCTAATATTACGCATTATGCAGGCATCGTTTCTTTCTTGGAGTGGCAGGACAAGATGTTTTATAAAGGGGTAAGTTTTATTCTTGAGCAGCCGGAGTTCCGTGATATACAGAAGCTGCGGATTATCTTAAAGATGATTGAGGATAAACAGCAATTGCTGCAGATTATCAACCGGGATTTTCCGGAGAAGGTCAAAGTTTATATCGGGGACGAACTTGATTGTCCGCAGATAAGTAATTGCTCTATAGTGGTCTCTAATTATTGTATTAACGATAAACCGTTAGGAAAGATTGCAGTTTTCGGGCCTAACCGCATGGATTATCATAATATAATACCTGCTTTGGAGTATGTTTCGGATGTCCTCGTTGATGTTTTAGGAGATAAGGTTTAGGATATGGACAATACACATAATAAAGATAGCCATAATAAGGAAGAGAAGCTTCGGGAAGCCAATGAAGTTATTTTGTCTAAGCAGGAGTACGAAAAGCTAAAAGAACAGGCAGATAAGGCCTCTGAATATTGGGATAGAATTTTGAGGCTTCAGGCGGATTTTGATAATACGCGTAAGCGTCTGGATAGGGAAAAACAGGATTTCTATAAGTTTGCAAATGAAGGCATAATAGTCGAGTTATTGAATATCCTGGATGATTTAGAGCGTACATTAGAACTTGCTCAAACCAAGCATCAAGATCTGCCGACATTCTTAAAAGGCGTTGAAATGATCCTGGCCCATCTCTATGATTTATTGAAGGAACACGGGGTTAGGCCGGTTGAGTCCGTGGGAAAGAGCTTCGATCCAAATTATCATGAAGCATTAATGCAGGTCGAAGACGATAAGGCAGCAGAGCATACGATATTAGAAGAATTGCAAAAAGGTTATACTATGAATGACCGGGTAATTCGTACGGCCAAGGTTAAGGTTTCAAAGAAGGGGCAAAATTAGAATTTTAAAAAATCCGGAGGTGCGATATGGCTAAAGTAATAGGTATTGATTTGGGAACATCTAATTCAGCAGCAGCTGTTATGGAGGGTGGCAGGCCGGTAATTATCCCATCAGCAGAAGGCGCAGGCGTTGCTTCAGGCAAAGCTTTCCCTTCTTACGTTGCTTTCACTAAAGACGAACAGCGCTTGGTCGGTGAGCCGGCAAGGCGTCAAGCGGCAATTAATCCGGAAGGAACCATTCAGGCTGCAAAGCGCAAAATGGGTACGGATTATAAATTTAAGGTGCATGGTAAAGAATATACTCCGCAGCAGATTTCAGCTTTTATACTGCAGAAAATTAAACAGGATGCTGAAGCTTACTTAGGTGATAAAGTTGAAGAGGCGGTTATTACTTGCCCCGCTTATTTTGATGATAATCAACGCACGGCAACTAAAGATGCAGGGGAAATTGCCGGGCTTAAGGTTTTACGTATAATAAATGAACCTACGGCTGCATGTTTGGCTTATGGCCTGGAGAAATCGCAGAAAGAACAAAGAATCATGGTCTTTGATTTAGGCGGCGGGACTCTGGACGTAACGATTATGGAGATGGCCCAGGGTGTATTCGAAGTTAAGTCTACGTCAGGAGATACACAACTCGGCGGGACTGACATGGACAATACGCTTATAGAATATATAGTTTCTCAGTTTAGGCGCGAGACAGGAATTGATTTAACTAATGATAAAATGGCAATGCAGCGTTTACGTGAAGCATCCGAAAAGGCCAAGGTTGAATTATCTTCGACTTTGACAACAGATATTAACCTTCCGTTTATTACTGCAGATGCCAGCGGGCCTAAGCACTTGACTATGCCTATTACACGCGCAAAACTTGAAGAATTAGTCGGGCCGATTATTGACAGGTGCCGCCATCCGATGGAGCAGGCGCTTTCTGATGCTAAACTTAGCGCCAAAGAGATTGACCGTATTATTATGGTCGGCGGACCTACGCGTATGCCGATAGTCCAGAAATTCGTAGAAGATTATGTCGGCAAAAAGATAGAGCGCGGGGTTGACCCGATGGAGTGTGTTGCTTTGGGCGCTGCCATTCAGGCGGCAATTATCAAGGGGGACATGAAGGATGTGCTTTTGTTAGACGTCACTCCTTTATCACTGGGTATTGAAACGTTGGGAGGGGTAAATACCAGGCTCATCGAGCGTAATACTACTATCCCTACGAAAAAAAGCCAGGTGTTTTCAACTGCGGCCGATAACCAAACCGCCGTTACTATTCGTGTTCTTCAGGGTGAGCGCCAGATGGCCAATGACAATGTGGAGCTGGGGCGTTTTGATTTGGTAGGTATTCCTGCTGCGCCTCGCGGTATTCCGCAGATAGAGGTCGGTTTTGATATCGATGCTAATGGTATCGTTCATGTTTCAGCCAAGGATTTAGGAACCGGCAAAGAGCAATCTATACGTATTACCGCTCCTAAAAAGCTTTCTAAGGAAGAGATTGATAAGATGGTTAAGGATGCGGAGAAATTTGCCGCAGATGATGCCAAGAAAAAAGAAGAGGTTGAGGTTATAAATCAGGCGGACACCCTTGTATACGCTACCGAGAAATCATTGAAAGATTTCGGGGATAAGGTAAGCCAGGCTGAAAGAGCCGATATCGAAGCAAAGATTAATGATTTAAAACAGTCGATTAAAGATAAGAATGTCGATAGAATCAAGAAAGGGATGGATGAGTTAACTAAGGTGTCCCATAAATTAGCCGAAGAAGTATATAAGCAGGCAGCGGCTAAACAGCAAGCGGGGGCACAAGGGGCTCAAGCCGGACAGGACACGCCCTCCCAAGAGGAGCCTAAAGAGCATAAGAAAGACGAAGATATCATCGACGCTGATTTCAAGGAAGAGGATGGGAAACAGTAGGTAGTAGATAGTGGTTAGTAGTTAGGATATGCAAAACCCTACATACTACCTGCTACATGCTACCTACTATTCGCGATGAGCGCTAAACGTGATTATTATGAAATATTGGGTGTTAAGAAAAATGCTACCCTTGATGAGATAAAAAAGGTGTATAGGGAGCTTGCTTTGCGTTTTCACCCCGATAGGGTACCCCACGAGCAAAAGAAGGAAGCAGAGGAGAAATTCAAGGAAATATCCGAAGCCTATGCGGTCTTATCTGATTCGCAAAAAAGAGCATTATATGATCAGTATGGGCATTCAGGCATAGATCAGAAGTACGCTTACGAAGATATATTTAAGGGGGCGGATTTTAGCAGCGTTTTTCAGGATCTTGGTGAGTTTGGTTTAGGCGGCGGTGTTTTTGAGGAAGTCTTTTCTGATCTGGGATTTGATATTTTCGGAACACGCTCGCGGCGTAAAGGCGCAAGGCGCGGCAGAGACCTGCAGATAGCTGTGGGTATTACTTTAGAGGAGGCATTCTCTGGGGTCGAGAAATCCATAAGTGTCCCGCGCTATGAAACCTGTCCGGTATGCGGCGGCAGCGGAGCAAAACCCGGGAGCAAGAAGACAACCTGCAGTCAGTGCAAGGGTTCGGGGCGTACTGTAGTATCAAATGGTTTTTTCCAGCTGGCGCAAACATGTTCTCGCTGCGGCGGAGAGGGTTATGTTGTCCAGAATCCATGTACCGAATGTTCCGGGCAGGGTCGTAAGAAAGTAACGCGCACGATTAAAGTTAAAATACCACCCGGTGTCGATAACGGTTCTCAATTAAGAGTCCGCGGTGAAGGGGAGGCTGCTGCCGGAGGCAAGGGTGATTTATATGTGGTTATCGAAGTCCACTCACATCCGGTATTTGAGCGCCATGATAATGATATATTGACGAGTATAAATATAAGCATAGCCAAAGCGATGCTTGGTTGTGAAATAGAGGTTCCTACCATTGACGCAAAGGTGAAGATGAAAATACCGGCGGGTACGCAGCCCGGCAGGATATTTCGTTTAAAAGGAAAAGGGATGCCGGATGTACACGGCAGAGGCATTGGCGATGAGTTGGTAAAGGTAGACATTGAGATACCTGTAAGGTTAAACAGCGAGCAGCGCAGGCTAATAGAGGAATTTGCCAAGGTCTCGGGAGAAGATATAGACAAAGAAAGTTTTACGGATAAAATAAAGAAGACATTCAGGTAAATAACTTATAATCAGGAGTGTTGCAGATGCCTACATATGATTATCAATGCACAAGTTGCAAGCATGTTTTCGAAGTTTTTCAGAATATTAATGACAAACCGATAAATAAATGCCCTAAATGCGGCAAGAAGGTCAAGCGCCTTATAGGAAGCGGAGCAGGTATAATATTCAAGGGCAGCGGTTTCTATGCTACTGATTATCGCAAACAAGCAAAGGGCGGCCCCGGCACCTGCCCCAAGGCGCATGATGGCTGCAAAGGTTGTTCTAATGGCTAAGGTGAGGCCTTTTAAGGCCGTTATTTATAATCAAAGTAAATTTAAAGATATTACAGATCTCGTTTGCCCGCCTTACGACGTAATTTCCCCCCAGGAGCAAAAAGATTATCATCAGGCCAATCCGTATAATTTTATTCATATTCTTTTAGGCCTGGATGTAGCAGGCGATGACAAGTATAAGCGCGCAGCAGCTTATTTTAAGGAATGGCTTAAGGAAAACGTCTTTATTGAAGATGATAAGCCAGCTGTATATCTTCATATTCAGGATTATGTAGTAAGGGGAGAGAAGAAAACCCGCGTAGGTTTTATTGCGCTTTTAGGACTACCCAGCGGAGATTCTTCTGTATTTGCTCATGAACATACCAGACTTGAGCCCAGAGAAGATAGGCTTAAATTAATCAAAGCCGTAAAAGCTAACTTGAGTCCAATATTTGTAGTTTTTCCGGATAAGAGCCGGTTGATGCAGCGCATAACTACCAAATGCAATCCGCAGGAGCACAAGCCTTTTATAGACGTTACGGATAGGCAAAATATAAGGAATCGTTTATGGAAGATAGATTCCCCGGAGCTCCTAGGCGAGATAGAAAGCAGAATGGCCGATGAAAATATATTTATCGCCGATGGCCATCATCGCTATGAGGTTGCCTGCGCTTACCGTGACTACCTAAAAGAAAGAAAAATAAATCTGGATGAAGATAGCCCGGTTAATTATGTCATGGCTTATTTTACGAATTCAGACCCTCGCGGGTTAACTATAATGCCGATACACAGGCTGGTGAAGCTAAAGAATCCATCGAATTTTGATAAAATATTTGATATGGGGCAGGAGTATTTTGATATAGAACAGATAAAGGACAAAACAAAATTCTTATTTCTTCTGGAGAAGGCCGGCAAAACAGAACACGTTATCGGGATGTACAAAAATAAGAAATACTGGCTCCTGCGTTTGAAAAATATAAAGATTTTGGATAAGATGATTCCGGATAAGCCGAAAGAATACAGGTCTTTGGATGCATCCATATTAAATGCTATCATGTTTTCCCAGATTTTGGGTCTTGATTCAGCTGGCAAAGATGGTATTATATTTAGTCCGGATGCCCAGGAACTTATGGAGCGCTCAGAATCCAGCGATGAGTTTGTTTTGTTTTTATTAAACCCGGTTAATATGCAGCAGATAATATCGGTTGCTTTAACAGGTAACAGGATGCCGCCGAAGTCGACGTATTTCTATCCTAAGATTCTGTCGGGGCTCCTGATAAACAAATTAGATGGTTCTTTGTAGATGGTTTCTTATGCATAAAGCGAGGAACGATGGCCATATTTGGTAAGCCAAAATATACTATTGTCAGGGTTAGAAAAAGAGAGATACCGGATGGTATCTGGGTGAAGTGTGAAGGTTGTTCTGAACCGCTCTATAGCAAGGCCCTGGAAGAAAATCTTAAAACCTGCCCGAAGTGCAACCATCATTTTATATTAGGCGCATATGAGAGAATCAAGGTTACTTTAGACGACGGAACTTTTGATGAATTTGATAAAGATATGACGTCAAAAGATCCTCTTAATTTTAAGGGCCCTAAAACTTATAAAGAAAAACTAAAGCAGGATGAGGCTGCTACGGGATTGAAGGAAGCAGTGGCAACAGGGAGCGGGCTTATAAACGGCAGTAAAGTGGTAGTCGCCGTGACAGATTCACGTTTTATAATGGGATCATTAGGTTCGGTGGTCGGTGAGAAAATAACCAGGGCGATTGAGACAGCAACCCAGAAACGCCTGCCCATGATTATTATTTCCGGTTCCGGTGGGGGGGCCAGAATGTATGAGGGAATGTTTAGTCTTATGCAGATGTCTAAGACATCGGCAGCCCTTTCTTATCATAATAAAGAAGGCCTGCCCTATATCTCTGTTTTAACTAATCCAACTATGGCAGGGGTTATGGCTTCTTTTGCCGGTTTAGGTGATATTATCATTGCCGAACCTAAAGCGCTAATTGGCTTCACCGGGCCCAGGGTAATTGAGCAAACTATAAGACAAAAGCTTCCCCCGGGGTTCCAGCGTTCGGAATTTTTGTTAGAACATGGGCTTATTGATATGATTGTACATCGTAAAGAAATGAAAGATACTCTGGCCAAACTTATTTATTATCTTAGTTGATTTTCAAAAGAAAAATGTTATAATATGGCCTAATTGTCAGGCGCTGTCAGTTATTAAGAAAGAGGCAGGTTTATATGTCGCAAGTCAGTTTAAAAGATGTTTCCAAGACCTTTCCCAACGGCACAAAAGTAGTAAATCGGCTTAATTTAGGGGTTGAGAGCAAGGAATTTATGGTTTTAGTCGGCCCTTCCGGTTGTGGCAAATCCACAACCTTAAGAATGATTGCCGGGCTTGAGGATATAAGCGAAGGTAACATCTATATCGGAGATAAGTTGGTAAATGATGTACCGGCTAAAGACCGCGATATAGCAATGGTGTTTCAGAATTACGCTTTATATCCGCATATGACTGCTTTTGAAAATATGGCTTTTGGACTTAAATTACGCCGCTATTCAAAGTCTGAGATAATTACACGCGTCAATGAGGCGGCAGATATATTGGGCATAAAACACCTTCTTGCCCGTAAACCGAAAGAACTCTCGGGTGGAGAAAGGCAGCGCGTAGCAGTAGGTAGGGCCATCGTAAGGAAACCGATGGCTTTTCTTTTTGATGAGCCCCTAAGCAATTTAGACGCAAAATTAAGAGTTCAGATGCGCACCGAAATCCACAAGCTACACATAAGGCTGCAGACAACTATTATTTACGTTACGCACGATCAGGTTGAAGCTATGACCATGGGTGATAGAGTTGCCGTTATGAAGGGTGGAGTGTTGCAGCAGGTGGCTGATCCGATAACAGTTTATGATTATCCTAAGAATAAGTTTGTGGCCGGTTTTATAGGTTCGCCCCCGATGAATTTTATGAACGGACGTATAATAAAGAAAGACAGCCGTATTTATTTTGATGAAGGCCGCATAAAAGTTAAAGTAGTCGAGGACATGTATCCTAAGTTAATGTCTTATGTAGGCAAAGAGGTAATTTTAGGCATAAGGGCGGAGGATATCTACGATAAATTGTTTGTTTCAGAGGCTCCTCCGGAAAATATAGTTAGCGTAAATTGTGAAGTAGTTGAGCCGATGGGCTCCGAGGTTTATTTGTATCTTAATACAGGCAAGCATACTTTTGTGGCGCGCGTCGGGGCCCATGACAGACCCGGCGTAAATCAGGATATGGACGTAGTTTTTGATATGAGCAAGGTCCATTTTTTTGATAAGGATACCGAAGATACCATAGTTTAATTTATGGTGTTATTTTCCGTAACCCCGAGCCATTGTAATTATTTTTTAAGAAGAGGTTAAGGTTATACGAATAGGCCTAAATTTTTGTTAAATATCTTTTTATTTTTCCTCTACGCAATCCTGCCGGTTTTTCTTGTTAAGTTACTGCATCAGACAATTCCCGCGTTATTGTTGTATTATCTTATTTTGCTAAGTATACTTTTTTATTTCTTTAAGAAGAGGGCCTTTTTGAAAAGGCGTTTTGAAATTAAGCGCCAGGAAATAAGGGAGAATACTAATATCCTCAAGGATGATATATCGCGTGATAATAAAAACAAAGATTCGGCTTTAGATAAAATCTCACGTTATTATCATCTTAAGGATATACTCGTAAAGCTGAACCAGAATTTTGATATTGATGCAATAGCCGAAGATTTAGTTTCGATATCGTTTTCTAATATTGGGAAAGAAAGCGGTACCTGCCTTTTATATCTTGCCGATAAAAAAGAAAGAATCCACTTAGGATTATTTAAGAGTAAAAAAGAAGATAAGGACCTGGTTATAAAAGCCAAGGAGGGAGATATATTTGATTTTTGGGTTCTAAGACATGCCAGTCCTATTCTGATTGAGGATTTAAAAAGAGACTTCCGTTTTGACCTTGAAAAACTCGACCGCCGGCATACAAGGATATTCTCTTCGCTTATCAGCTCTCCGTTAATAAGTGAAACTGAATTTGTCGGTATATTAAGGTTAGATAACCATAAATCTTATTTTTATTCTCAAGATGACCTTAGGTTTTTAGCCACTATCTCAGATTTATCTGCAGTGGCACTAGAAAATGCCCAGCTTTTCCGTAGAACAGAAGAGCTGGCGATAAAAGATGCCCTCACTTCTTTTTACCGGAAAGAATATTTTCTGGGGCGCCTGGATGAGGAATGCAAAAGAGCGGTACGCAAAAATGAGTTTTTTTCATTACTGATGCTGGATATCGATCATTTCAAAGATTACAATGATAAGTTTGGGCACGCATCAGGAGATATAGTCTTAAAGAATTTGAGCGCGCATATAGAAGAATTCTTGCGAGATTATAACCCTATTATAGGGCGTTTTGGGGGCGAGGAATTTTGCATTATCCTTCCTTTTGCCGATAAAGAGAGAGCTGTTCAGATAGCTCAAGATTTGCGTTTATCTGTAGAAGGGATGAAAATAGTTTTGCGCCGCCTGGAGAACAAAATTACTGTCTCGGTAGGAGTAGCCACTTTTTTAAAAGATGCGCCTGAAGCAGGAGAGCTTATATTTAAGGCGGATCATGCTATGTATGAGGCAAAAAAACAGGGAAGGAACAGGGTAGCTTATGCTTAACCTCAGCATATATATCCTACTGGCTATTTTATTCTCGGCAGTTATTTTAGCGAAAAAGAAGCTTGCTTTAAAGGCGGTTCTTTTAGAAAGGGAGTGTTTGTTTTTAGATGACGGGTATAAGAAATTATATGCAGATAGTTTAAGGCTTAAAGACGAGCTGCGCAGTTTATATCTTCAGCTGGATGAGACAGTGGCTATCTATAATACTGCAAATAATATTTGTAAGAGCCTTGATGATAACGTCGTATTCAGTTTGTTTAAGGAAGAAATCAGGAAATATCTAAAAATCGGCGATTGTGTCTTTCTAAGAAAGGGACAGGACGCGTCTTCTTATGCCGGATATCTAAGTATACCTTTAGAAATCGATAAGAATAATTCAGTCAACTTATTGGTGTCGGGAGTGAATGAATCCGACAGGGAGAAGCTCAATATTCTTTCCCAGCAGTTCTTACTTGGGCTTAAAAGAGCAACGCTTTATGGCAGAATTCAGGAACTAGCGATAACAGATACTTTGACCGCAGCTTTCAGTCGCAGGTATTCATTGGAAAGAATGGAAGATGAATTGCAGCGTTCAAAGAATATGAAACTCCATTTCTCTGTTTTGATGATTGATGTAGACCACTTCAAGGAATTTAACGATAAATACGGACATCTTGTGGGAGACGTTGTCTTAAGAAAAATAGCCGCGGTCATCAAGGATAACATAAGGCAGATTGATATGTTGGGCAGATACGGAGGAGAAGAGTTTTTAGTTGTTTTAAGCGAAACCGCCCGTCAGGATGCATCTTTTGTTGCCGAACGTATAAGACAGGCCGTGGAGAATGTGGTTATCGACGCCTATGACGAGAAACTAAAGACAACGATTAGTATAGGCGTAGCCGTGTTCCCTAATTCGGCTCTTAGTGTCCAGGGGCTGATTGATAAGGCAGATAGGGCAATGTATGCTGCAAAAAGCTCAGGTAGGAATAGAGTCAATATTTATTCAGAACCTTAACTCGTTATTAATAATAAAGTAATATTCTTTCAGGTCCTTCCATATATTTATATTGCAATTAAAATATATTTAATATAGAATAAAACGCTATAAACTCGTTTTTTTGAGTGAGCGTGAGGTATTCAGAGTTAAGCCGACGTTGTAAAAAGGATGAGATGGTGAAAAAAGATTTAATTGCGGCTGTTGATTTAGGTGGGACCAACCTTAAGGTAGCTCTTGTCAGCAAGAAATATAAGATAATCGATAGGTTATATATTGATACCTCCGGCTTTAAAAACCGGCAGGATTTGATTAAGGGCATAGTTTCTGCCGTAAAAAGCATTGCTAAAAATAATAAGCTTTCTTTAGGGGCGATATTAGGTTTGGGTATAGGTCTCCCCGGCCCCGTTGATAACAAATCAGGGCGTGTCCATTTCTTGCCTAACATATCCGGATGGAAAGATGTTTTGCTCAAGGGCATATTAGAGAAGCAGCTTGGTATCCCGGTATTTGTGGATAATGATGCTAAGTTAATGTGTCTGGCTGAATACACGGTAGGTGCAGCTAAGGGGTCTCAGAATGCTATATGCGTGACTTTAGGCACGGGAGTAGGGGGAGGAATTATAATCTCTGGTAAACTATACCGTGGGCTTGATAATGCCGCAGGAGAACTGGGGCATCTGCCTATCAATGAAAATGGCCCGATATGCAATTGCGGAGGCAGAGCTTGTCTTGAGGCATATGTCGGAAATAAGAGGATAATAAATTCAGCAAAAAAGATATTTTCTGATTTTACGACATTGGAAGCGTTGTCAGATTCTGCTAATAAGGGCAATAAGAAGGCGGCGCTTTTTTGGTCGCGTATAGGAGAGCATATCGGAAGTGCGCTGATAGGATTAGTAAACATATTTAATCCTGAATGTATTGTAATCGGAGGGGGGATTTCGTGCGCAGGAAGGATTCTTTTTGATCCGATCCGCAAGAAGGTAGAAGATTATGCCATGCCTGTACAGGCAAAAAGAGTCAGTATTATCAAAGCCAAGCTTTCTAAGGATGCCGGGTTAATCGGCGCGGCAATATTAGTAAGAGAAAACATATAAAATGAAAATATTTATTGATAGCGCAAACATAAAAGAGATAAAAGAGGCTTTGTCAATCGGCATTATAGATGGTGTTACTACCAACCCTACATTAGTCGCTAAAGAAGGACGTCCCGCATTAGAGCTCTTAAAAGAAATATGTTCTCTTGTCAGCGGCCCGGTGAGTGCAGAGGTCATTGGTTTGAGTGCAGACGAGATGGTTGTAGAGGCAAAGCAACTTTCAAAAATAGCAAAAAACATTGTGATTAAGGTGCCGCTTATAAAGGAAGGGCTGAAAGCAGTAAAAATTTTATCTTCGGAAGGTATAAAAACTAATGTTACCCTGTGTTTTTCTCCTACGCAAGCGCTTCTAGCCGCTAAGGCAGGGGCAAGTTATATTTCTCCTTTTATCGGTAGGCTGGATGATATAAGTCAAAGGGGTATGGATTTGATTGCCCAGATAAAAACGATATATGATAATTATGAATATCAGACTCAGATAATTGTTGCTTCGGTGCGTAATCCTATGCATGTAGTTGATGCTGCGTTACTAGGCGCTGATATTGCTACGGTACCTTTTGGCGTGATTGAACAGCTTATCAAGCATCCCCTTACTGAAATAGGCGTACAGAGATTTTTGGATGATTTCAAAAAGATTCCTAAATAATGCAGATTAAAAATCAAATACTAAAGATTAGAGCTGTAGGCAAAGAACAAAGGATTAAACTTGCGGTGGCCTTTATTTGCTTAGGTTGCTGCGGCTTGATTTTTAATTTTGCCTGTTATGCATCCGGTTCGAACGAAAGCCCTATTATTGTAAACGGAGATACCGTAGAGTATATGACGGATAGCAGCGAGGCATCCGCAAGCGGTAACGTGGTTGTCGTTTATAAGGGGGCAAAGCTTACCTGCGATAAACTTAGCGTTAATACCCAGACTAAAGATGCTTCGGCAGAAGGCAATGTAAAAATCGAGGACCCAGAATACGGAATTATACAGGGTCCGAAAATGACTTATAATTTTGAGACAAAGACAGGCGTTATTTTGGACGCGGAATTTAAATCTAATCCTTATTTTGGCAAGGCAAAGAAGATAGAGAAAGTCAGCGATACCGAATTTGTCGCTTACCAAGGATATGCCTCTACCTGCGACTACGATCATCCGCACTACCGCATCCAATCAAAAGAAGTCAAGATGTTCCCGGGTGATAAAATACAAACCAGGGATAACCGTTTTTATATCGGAGACATCCCGTTCTTTTATCTGCCGTTTTATAATCATAGCCTGAAAGAACCGCTTATGCATGTAAGAGTTTCTCCGGGGCAGCGTAAGGAATGGGGAGGTTATGTCTTGAGCGCCTGGAGGTATAATCTTACTGAAAATGTTAATGGCAGGGTGTATTTTGATTACCGGCAAAAGTTAGGTTTTGCAGAAGGTTTCGGGGTTAATTACGATACTAAGCGTTTTGGCAAGGGCGATTTTAAATTCTACTATACCGATGAACATCCCGAGACTCTCTCTATAGGAGAGCCGGAGTATTTTAACCGCTACCTTGCGCGCCTGCGGCATACCTGGGCAATTGATTCCAGGACATTCTTCACCACAGAGTATTATAAGATTCTTGATGAAAAAAGAAAATTCGCTCCTGCAACAGACGGCTTCTTAAAGGAATATTTTTACCGCGAATACGAAAAAGAATCACAACCTCTTTCTTATGTTTTGCTGCAGCATAACTTTAATTATTCCAGCATCAGTGTATTGTTCCAGGACCGCACTAACCACTGGTTTGATTATATAGAGAAAAAACCGGAAGCCATATTCAGTATGCCGGCTTATCAGTTGGCGCAGTCTCCTTTTTATTATTCAAATGAGACTACAGTGGCTAATTTCGATAGAAAGGGAGGCGATGTTGGTGATGATACGACCGTAGCAAGGCTTGATACTTTAAATAAGATATCCATTCCTATGAGCCTTTCTATTTTTAGGATAGCCCCTTTTGTCGCTGAAAGAGGGACTTTCTATGATACGGGAGAATTAAGCACCGACAGTATAAACCGGGCTATATTTTATTCCGGAGTTGAGGCAAGCACAAAACTTTACCGCGTTCTAAATGTAAAGTCTAACTTCTTGGGCATGGATGTAGATGGTTTACGTCATATTATCAGCCCTTCCGTTAAGTTCAACTATAATCATAAGCCGACAGTAAACAGCAGCATGATCAGGCAGATAGATTCAGTGGATGATATAGCCGCGAATTCTTCTCTTTATATAGAACTTTCAAATAAATTGCAAACCAAAAGAGATGGTAAGTCAATTGACTTGGTCGATTTCCTGGTTTATACAAATTACTATTTTAATTCTTTTGATACCACTAATAATATTAAGCGTACCGATGAATTTTCGGATATCTTTATGCAGTTAAAAATGAAGCCTTATGCCTGGTTGCGCGTGGATTTTGACTCTACTTATAAAAGGTCAGGCCCGCGTAATAACGGCAATTACGGGCATTTTTCTGATGTAAACTACGATTTTAATTTTGATTTCGCAAAAGAAAGGTCTTTCGGCATCGGACAGCGTTACGAACGCAATGGCAGTAACGAAATAACTGCGCAAATTGACTGGCGTATAAATCCCAAATGGAAATTTAGTATATATGAGCGTTATAATGCTTCCGCAGATACGGATTTAAAACGCGGTTTGCGCGAACAGGAATACAGGTTATCAAGAGACATGCATTGCTGGATTATGGATATGGTCTATAACATCAGTAAAGAGGATGGCCATACAATATGGTTTGTTTTTAAGCTCAAAGCCTTCCCTGAAACCGAGTTTGACTTTGACCAGAATTATCATAAGCCCAAGTCAGGAGCACAATAAGAGGTTTTATGCCCAGTTATTACGCCCATCTGCTTAAAGCAATTAAGACAAGAAAAGCCAAAATCGCCATAGTAGGTTTAGGTTATGTCGGCCTGCCTTTGGCGGTAGAGTTTGCTAAAAAGGGATTCGCGGTTTTAGGTTTTGATGCCGATAAAGACAGGGTAGAGAATCTGCGCAGAAAACATTCCTATATAACTGATATATCAAGCAAAGAGGTAGCTGCTTTGGTATCAAGAGGCAAGCTTATTCCTTCGTCAGATCCGCATACTTTAAGGCAGGCTGACGTGCTTTTGATTTGTGTACCTACGCCATTAAAAAGAAAATACGATCCGGATATTTCTTTTATTAAGAGCGCGGTTAAATCGATAGTAAATAATCTTAAAAAAGGTGCCTTAGTAATACTGGAGAGTACGACATATCCGGGGACAACAGAAGAAGTGATATTGCCTATGTTTAAGTCCAGAGGGTTGGCTCATGGCAGGGATTTTTATCTTTGTTTTTCTCCGGAGAGGATAGACCCCGGTAATGCTAATTTCCCTGTTAATAAGATTGCTAAGGTTGTAGGGGGAGTTAGCCCGGAGGCATCAAAGCTGGCTCAGGAGCTTTATAAAACAGCAATTAATAAAGTTGTTCCTGTTTCTTCTACCAGGGTTGCCGAGACAGTTAAATTACTGGAAAATACCTTTCGTATTGTAAATATCGGGCTTATTGATGAGATAGCAATGATGGCCAACAAAATGGGGCTGGATATTTGGGAGATAGTAGATGCAGCTAAAACTAAGCCTTTTGGTTTCATGGCTTTTTACCCCGGGCCCGGAGTCGGCGGGCATTGTATCCCTAAGGATCCTTTATACCTTTACTGGAAAGCCCGCCATTACGGCTTTAAATCTAGATTTATAAAGTTGGCATCTGATGTCATAAGCCATATGCCGGTGTATGTAGTAGAGCGCGTGTCTTCTATCCTTATAAAAAAAGGTATCCGCCTTAAAGAGGCAAAGGTCTTAGTTATCGGGGCAACTTATAAGAAAGATGTAAAAGACCTGCGTAAGTCTCCGGCTCTTGATATAATAGAGGAGCTCAAGAGAAGGCATTCCTCCGTGGAATACCATGATCCCTTAATACCGTATCTGAAGATCGGAGGAATAAATCTAAGGTCGGTGCCTTTGACTAAAAAAGAGCTCTCTAGATTTGATTGCGTAGTTATCGCTACCGATCATTCGAAAGTCGATTATAAATTATTATCCCGCAGCTCGAAGTTAATTTTTGATACCAGGAATATCTATAAGAGAAACAGCCCTAAATTATTCCGGTTATAGCAAGCAGTTTAGGAAATATATAGCCTCTAGCGATATAAGGGGGGAGTTTTTTGCTTTACAAAATACTGCTTGCTTTGTATAATTAATTGCTTATAAATAAAGGCCGTAAATAATAAAGGATAGTCTAAATGGATAAAAAGAATATATTAAAGTTAGGGTTACCTAAAGGCAGCCTTCAAGAAGCTACTTTTAAGATGTTTAAAAAAGCAGGATTCAATGTGAATGTTTCTTCGGAGCGTTCATATTTTCCTTCCATAGATGATGCGGAAATTGAACCTGTTTTGTTGCGGGCCCAGGAAATGTCACGTTACGTTCAGGATGGGGCGCTTGACTGCGGGATTACCGGTAATGACTGGGTCATGGAGAATAAGTCCGAGGTCGTCAGGATCACCGATTTAATGTATGCTAAACAAAGCCTGAACAAGGTAAGATGGGTCGTGGCGGTACCCCAAGCCTCCGGGATAAAAAACATAAAGGAACTCAAGAATAAACGTATCGCGACAGAGTTAGTTAATGTCACCAAGGATTATTTTAAGAAGAATAACATAAATGTTGATGTTGAATTTAGCTGGGGTGCAACCGAGGTTAAGGTAAGCGCAGGGCTTGTTGATGCTATCGTTGAGTTAACCGAAACCGGCAGAAGCCTTAAGGCAAACAGGCTCGAGATAATTGATACCATTTGTGAGTCGACCACTCAATTTATCGCCAATAGAGCTTCATTTAAGGATAAATGGAAGAGAAATAAAATGGAGCAAATAAGCCTTCTTTTAAGAGGAGCTATAGCCGCGGAAGAAAAAGTAGGGCTGAAGATGAATGTAAGAAAGAAGGATTTAAAAAAGGTAATATCTGCGCTACCTGCTTTAAAAAAGCCTACCATATCCGGGTTGTCCGACGGCGATTGGTTCGCGGTCGATACAGTTATAGACGAAAGAGTGGTAAGGGTACTGATACCAAGATTAAAAGATGCAGGGGCAGAAGGTATTATTGAGTATCCGTTAAATAAAGTAATATATTAGTCACTTAAGACTAAGGAGTAAAATATGCCTTGCGGCAGAAAAAGAAAAAGAAGGAAGATTCGCACGCATAAAAGAAAAAAAATGCGTCGCCGTCTTCGTCATTTGAAGAAAAGAAACTGGGGTTAATAAAAAGATTGCTTCTTAGCGGGTTAGCTATGTTTTCTTGGCGCTTAAAATGCTTTCTAGGGGTGCTTTTTTGTCTCTTAGCGTTGCTTATCTCTACCAGCGCGTTTGCCTTAGATAAAAAAAACTCTCTTGCGTTAAGCCACTATATTATGGCAGGCGTATATGAGCGCCTCGGTGATATAGATAAGGCCATTCAGGAATACGAAAAGTCGCTTGAATCCGGAAGTGATAATTCGCTCACGCACATAAAGCTAGCCGCCAGCTATATAAAAAAAGGCAATAACCAGAAGGCCATAGGTGAGTTAAAAATTGCTTCAGGTCTTGACCCGGAGGCAGTTGAGCCGCACGCGATCTTAGCTCTCCTTTACGCATTAGAAGAAAAAGCGGATTTGGCGACCTCTGAGTACGAACTTGCTCTTAAGAATGCATCTAAGCTTGACCCGAAGAATACGGATATTTACCGTAGCCTAGGTGTAGTATATTTACAGCAAAAAAGGTTCAAAGAGGCAAAAGACGTATATCGTGTGATACTGGATTTATCTCCCGAGGATGCCGAGGCGCACTTTTATTTGGCCAACATATATGATACCCTCAATGAGGATCAGCTTGCCGAAGCGGAGCTAAAAAAAGCGATTGAACTAAATCCGCAATACCCGGAAGCCCTGAATTATCTGGGGTATATGTATGTTGAACAATCGCGCAATTTAGTACAGGCTGAATTGATGATTAAAAAGGCCTTAGCAATAGATCCTGATAACGGCGCTTATGTTGATAGCTTGGGATGGTTGTATTTTAAGAAGGGGCGTACCCAGGAGGCGCTTAAAGAGCTTGAAAAGGCCGCAACTTTGCTGGATGATCCGGAGATATATTCTCATCTCGGGGATGTTTATTTTAAGATGGGTGATGTAAATAAAGCTAAAAACAGCTGGGAAAAATCTCTCAGTATGAATCCGAACCAGGAAAAGATAAAAGATAAAATAAAGAAAATATCTTCAGAATGATTAAAGTAAGCCAGGAAAAAATAAAAGAACTTGAAGGAAAGGCCAAAGAAATAAGAAGACTTATTGTTAAGATGATTTCTAAGGCCGGCTCGGGGCATCCGGGCGGAAGCCTTTCTTCAACAGACCTTATTACTGCTCTGTTTTTCTCGGTTCTAAAGCATGATCCCAGGAATCCTCTTTGGGAAGAGCGTGACAGATTCCATATGTCTAAAGGTCATTGCTGTCCTCTCTGGTATGCTGTATTAGCAAATTCCGGTTATTTCTCGGAAGATAAGCTTATGACTCTGCGCCAATTTGGTTCTTTGCTGCAGGGTCATCCTGATCGCCGTACCCCGGGTATAGAAGTTGCATCCGGTTCTCTTGGGCAAGGGCTTTCTGTAGCCTTAGGGATGAGCTTAGCTGCGAAAATGGATAAAAAAAACTACAGGGTTTATTGCTTAATGGGAGACGGAGAAATACAGGAGGGAAACATCTGGGAAGCAGCAATGGCGTCCAGCCACTATGAATGTGATAACCTCTGTGCTATTCTTGATTACAATGGTTTTCAGATAGATGGGAAAACAAAGGAAGTTATGAATCTTGAGCCGTTAATTGACAAATGGGATGCGTTCGGGTGGCATACAATCGAAATAAACGGCCATGATATGAAAGAGATTATGGAAGCATATAATAAAGCTGAAGGCATAAAGGGCAAGCCTTCTATAATTATCGCGCATACCATAAAAGGCAAGGGAGTTTCTTTTATGGAAAATGTGGTCGATTTTCATGGCCGCGCGCCGACTAAAGAAGAAACAGAAAAAGCACTCAAGGAATTAGAATAATATGCCGGAATTATTATATCAACGCGATGTATACGGGCAAACACTGGTCGAATTGGGTAAAAGCAATAAAGATATAGTGGTATTGGATGCGGATCTTTCCAGCTCAACCAGAACTTCGCTTTTTGCCAAAGCTTTCCCGGAGAGGTTTTTCAATTTTGGCGTTGCCGAGCAGAATATGATGGCTTCCGCAGCCGGTATTGCAAGCTGTGGTAAGACAGTTTTTGTTTCTACATTCGCAGTCTTTGCAACAGGCAGGGCCTGGGATCAAGTCAGAAATACAGTCTCCTATAATAACTTTAACGTCAAGATAGTTGCTACACATGCCGGGCTTACTGTTGGCCCCGATGGAGCAAGCCACCAGGCGCTTGAAGATATAGCCCTTATGCGTATTATACCTAATATGAAGATTATTGTCCCTTGTGATGGCCCACAGACCAGGGAGGCAGTTTTGGCAGCGCTAAATAATAAAGGGCCTTTCTATGTGCGCTTAGGAAGGGCCAAAGTCCCTACTATTGAGAATAAGGGGGAGTTTGTCTTTGGCAAAGCCCAGACTTTGATTGATGGCGACGATGTCGCAATATTCGCCTGCGGAGTCATGACTCATGAAGCGCTGAAAGCCGCAGATAGCCTATCTAAGAAAGGCATTAAACCCAGGGTTATCAATATACATAGTATAAGGCCATTAGATACCGAGGTGATAATAAAAGCAGCCAGACAGACTAAAGGTTTAATCGTTTGTGAAGAACATACCGTAGTCGGCGGCCTTGCTTCAAGTATACAGGAGGTTGTTTCGGAAGAATCTCCTGTGAAAGTTATCTGCCTTGGGATAAAGGGGCGTTTCGGGCAATCAGGAGATCCTGCGGAGCTCCTTAAAGAATATAATCTTACCAGCGAGAATATCGAACAAGCCGTTCTTAAAATCCTGTCCTAAACTGTCAGTCTTCCTATGAAGATAATTCTGCCTTCGTATGCTAAAGTTAATTTATTTCTTAAAGTAGATGGTTTACGCAAAGATGGTTTTCATAGCATTAAAACCATATATGAAAGAATAAGCTTAAACGATAGGGTTACGCTTGCCGAACGCAGCGATAAACAGATAAGAGTTGCCACGAATAACCCCGAACTCCCCGGGGATTCTTCGAATTTGGCCTATCGTGCGGCAGCGTTAATGCAGGATAGGCTGGCAGTGTCTTCAGGTGTGGATATAAAAATTATTAAGAATATCCCATTAGGAAGCGGAATGGGCGGAGGCTCTAGCAATGCCGCCAGCGTTTTAGTCGGCTTAAATAAAATATGGAAAACCCGGCTTAGCGTGAATGAACTTGCAAAATTAGGGGCAAGGTTAGGGAGTGATGTTCCGTTTTTTATATATAATACTTCTTTTGCCCAAGGTTCAGGCAGGGGGGAGAAGATAATCCCTCTTAGGGGGTTAGAAAAAGCAAAATTATGGCATATTCTAGTTATCCCCAGAATTAATGTCTCTACCCGCAGCATATATCAGGCTTGGGATATACGTAAAAAAGGCATAAAACCGAGGTTGACAAAAGCCCGTTGCGATGTTAGAATACCGCATCGGTTCTTATCGAATAAAATAAGGTGCCGTTCATTTGGTTTTTTGGAAAATGACCTTGAAGATATCACATCTTCTTTTTATCCCGAGGTAGCTTTTATTAAAAGAAAGTTATCGGATTCAGGAGTACAGGCTGTTTTAATGTCCGGAAGCGGGCCGACTGTTTTTGGGATTGTTTCGTCTAAGGGTGCGGCCGCAACTTTATATAGACAGCTGCGCAGAATTAACGGTGCGTGGCGCCTGTTTATAGCCAGTACAATCTAACTCTTGAAGGAGGCCTGGAAAGATATGGAGATAACTGAGGTCAAGGTTTTTCTAAAAGATTCCCCAGACAAAAAACTAAGGGCATATGTAACGGTTACATTTGACAATGCTTTTGTAGTCAGAAATATAAAAGTTATAGAAGGCACGGGCGGTTTATTTATTGCTATGCCGTCGAGAAAAATAAAGCATCCTTGCCCTAAATGCGCTTTTAAGAATGAAGCAAGGAGCAAATATTGTAATCAGTGCGCAGCGGCCTTACCTATTAGCGCCCCGGCGCAGACGCAGGATCCATCTTTGGGTGCTCAATTAGAACATAAGGATATTGCCCATCCCATAACACAATCCTTTAGGGAATATCTGCAGAAGAAAGTTCTAGAAGCATACGAAAAAGAAAAGACAAGCGGACAAAGCAACTATTAGTTTTTGTATTGAGACAACTGTTATTGCGCTTTAAGATTGTTTTTCCTGATCTTATGTGCAGTATGTCAAATTATGTTTGTGGCTTTTGAAAATAAGGGTCGAACCTTAAATCTGCCCGGTAGTGTAATGGTAGCACATCAGAATTTGGGTCTGACTGTTGAGGTTCGAATCCTCACCGGGCAATTAGTTAATTGGGAGATTAGTATATGAAGAATAAATTGGCGGTTATAATTTTAGCAGCAGGTAAGGGTAAGCGTATGAAATCCGACTTGCCTAAAGTCTTGCATAAAGTTTGCGGCCGGCCTATGCTTGGTTATGTTTTGGATTTGGCTAAAAGTACCGGCGCACAGAAAACCGTAGTTGTCTTAGGCCACCAGCATGAACAGGTGAGGAAATATATCCCTGCCGATATTAAGATAGTTAAACAGGGCAAGCTTTTAGGCACAGCGGATGCCGTTAAAAAAGGCATAAGAGCGCTCGGATCTTTTAAGGGCGACTTGTTGATTCTTTATGGCGATATGCCTTTATTAAAGAAAGAGACACTAGATAATCTTATTAAGTTCCATGCTAAGAGCGAGACTGATGTTACGCTTTTGACTGCTGAAGTTAAGAAGCCTGATGGTTACGGTAGAATACTGCGTGATAAATATTTAGGCATATCCGGCATAGTTGAAGATAATGACGCAGATGAGTTTCAGAAAGATATCAAGGAGATAAATACGGGCGTAGCAGTTTTCAAAACTGATTGTCTTTCTAAGGCTTTGCGCCAGGTTAAACGCAACAGCCGTAAGGGCGAATATTACCTGACAGATGTTTTCGGAATTATTTATAACAGCGGCGGTTTGTTAGCTGATTCTAAGCTCTTAGATATGAATGAGGCGCAGGGAGTTAATTCCAGGGCAGATCTAGCCAGCGTAAATAAGGCTATGCGCGTAAGGATAAATGAGCAGTTAATGCAATCCGGGGTTACTATAGTTGACCCGGATTCAGCTTTCATTGATTATGGTGTACAAATAGGCAAAGATTCGGTAATTTATCCCTTTACAGTCATTGAAAATGGTGTTAAAATTGGAAAACGTTGTTCAGTTGGTCCTTTTGCCCACCTGAGGGATAACGTAGTTATAGAAGATGATGTTTTGGTAGGAAATTTCCTTGAAATAGTCCGCTCCCGGATTTCTTCTAAGGTCTTTGCGAAACATTTCGGCTATATCGGCGACAGCCGTTTGGGTAAAGAAGTTAATATCGGAGCGGGAGTTGTTACAGCTAATTTCAACGGCAAAGATAAGAATTTGACAATTGTAAAAGATAAAGCATTTGTAGGATCTGACGCGGTATTAGTTGCGCCTGTTAAGGTGGGGCGTGGTGCGGTAGTCGGAGCAGGGAGTGTTGTTCTTAGAAATAAGAATATCCCCGATAGAGCAGTAGCAGTAGGCGTGCCATCCAGGATTATTAAGTAATAAAACCCGCAGTAGTTGAGAAAAATTAATTATTTTTTCCGGAATCTTTAACAAAATGAGGGCATGATGGATAAAATATCTATTTTTAGCGGTAATGCGAATAGAGAATTAGCTGAGGGTATAGGTAAATATCTGAAAATTAAGCTGTCGGATGCTTTGGTAGATAGATTCAGCGATGGAGAAGTCAGGGTTAAGATTAATGAGAATGTCAGGGGCAAAGATATATTTTTGATTCAACCGACATGCCCCCCGTCTAATGATAATATGATGGAGCTTCTTATAATGATAGACGCATTAAAGAGAGCTTCCAGTCAGCGTATTACCGCAGTTATCCCTTATTTTGGTTATGCAAGACAGGACAGGAAGGATCAGCCTCGTGTACCGATTACGGCAAAGCTGGTTGCCAATCTTCTTACTACTGCAGGAGCAGATAGGATTCTGACTATAGATTTGCATGCCGGCCAAATTCAGGGCTTCTTTGATATTCCGCTAGATCATCTTTTTGCTGTTGGCGTGTTTATAGATTATTTTGCCGGACATAAACCGGATAATCTGGTTGTTGTTTCGCCTGATGTCGGAAGTATTAAGATGGCTAGGGCCTATGCCAAGAGAATTGGTGCGGGCCTGGCGATTATAGATAAAAGAAGGCTTTCTCCTGAAAAGGCAGAGGTTATGCATCTTTTGGGTGAAGTCAGCGGTAAGAATGCGATTATTGTGGATGATTTGATTGCAACCGGAGGTTCTCTGGTAGAGGCAGCAGAAGCGCTAAAGAGGGCCGGGGCAAAAGATATATATGCCGGGATTACGCACGGAGTGCTTTCCGGTCCGGCAATAGAAAGAATCGATAAATGCGATAGTTTAAAAGAGCTTGTTATTACTGATACGATTCCTTTAGGAAAAGATAAAAAACACCCTAAAATCAAGGTGTTGTCGGTGGCCGGGCTTTTGGGAGAGGCAATTAAGAGGATTCATAAGGATGAGTCCGTTAGCTGTTTGTTTGACTAATAATATAATTCTACTGGAGTGAGGAAAAATGGAAGAGATAATTTTAAATGCTGAATTAAGAGAAGAAATAGGGAAACCTAAGATTAAACATATGCGTGATGCGGGTTTTGTCCCGGCGATAATATATGCGCAGGGGCAAGAGGCAAAGTCTGTTAAAGTATCCCGCCATGAACTGATAACTTTAGCACATCAGCATCGCTTGGAGAATACCGTTGTTAATCTGAAGCTAAAAGGAGACAAGCAAAAGGCGCATCCCTGTCTTGTAAAAGAAATACAGTACGATCCGGTAAATGACGATATACTTCACCTGGACTTTAACGAGATATCACTTACCAAGACCCTTAAGATTAATGTTCCGATTGAAGCTACAGGTGAGCCTATCGGCGTGAAACAGGAAGGCGGATCGCTGGAGCATATTTTATGGGAAATTGAAGTAGAATGTTTGCCTACGGATATCCCGTCAAAAATCGAGGTTGATGTTTCTGCTCTCAAAATGGGTGAATCCATACATGTTAAGGATATAAAATTACCGCCCAACGTTAAGGCCGTAACTGCCGCAGATACTATTCTTCTGTCTGTGGTTGAGCCGATGAAAGAGGAAGCTCCTGCCGAGGCTTTGGAGGGAGAAGCTGCTTCTCAGGAACCGGAAGTAATCAAGGAAAAGAAGGAAGTTCCTGAAGAAGAACAGAAAGAAAAAGAGCCGGAGAAGAAATAAAAGTTATTTTATGAAATTGATTGTAGGTTTAGGAAATCCCGGTAGGCTCTATGTTAATTCGCGGCATAATGCGGGATTCTTTGTTTTAGGAGAGTTAGAGACTGTTTATAAGGTAAGATGCAAGAAAGAAAAAAGTGTGCAGGCCTTAACCGCGAGGCTTAAATTAGAAGAACCGGTGGTTTTAGCTATGCCGCTTACCTTCATGAATCTTTCGGGTTCAGCCGTTAAAGCCCTGATGCATAAGTATGATGTTGCTTTAAGTGAATTACTTGTTGTCTGTGATGATATGGATTTAGAATTAGGCAGGATACGAATCAGGCCAGGTGGTTCATCAGGCGGACATAACGGACTTAATTCCATAATTGATTGTTTGAGCTCGCGTGATTTTGCCCGTCTACGCGTCGGTATAGGCAGGCCAGATATAAAAAACGAAACTAGGGATTATGTATTGTCGGCGTTTAAGCGTAAAGAAAAAGGTTTATTTCTTGAATCCATAGATAGGGCTAGTAAATGCGTTGAAAGTTGGCTGGAACGCGGTATGAATAAAACAATGAATGAGTTTAACGCAAACATAAGGAGTTAGCTGAATATGAACAAGTATGAAGTTATGGCTATAGTAAGACCCGATTTACCTGAAAGTGAAAGGCAAGCTTTGTTTAATTCAATCGGGGATGTAATAACTAAGAATAACGGTAAGGTTTTGGGTGCGTCTATTTGGGCAGAGAGAAAAAAGCTGGCATTTCGTATCAAAAAATATGACGAAGGTACATACTATTTGGTTAACTTTAGCTCCAGCTCGGATTCAATTAAAGAAATAACCCGTGCCTACAGGATAAATGAAAATATCCTTAGGGCCATGATTGTAAAGCAGGATCAGCAATTATAGGGGCACGAGGAACAGGAGGGTGTGACAGTGGCTAATCTTAATAAAGTCTTGCTTATTGGCAATTTAACAAAGGACCCGGAATTGCGTTATACTCCTCAGGGTACGGCGGTTGCTAACCTCAGGATGGCTGTAAATAGAAAGTTTCGTAACAGAAACCAGGAGACAAAGGAAGAGGTTTGTTTTATAACAGCTGTTGTTTGGGACAAGCAGGCTGAAACCTGCAATCAATATTTGCATAAAGGTAGCCCCGTTTTTATCGAAGGAAGGCTTCAATCGCGTTCTTGGGAAGATAATTCGGGACAAAAACGTAATACTATAGAAGTACGTGCCGAGAGAGTGCAGTTTTTAGGTTCGCCGTCAGGCTCTTCCGGCAGACAGTCGCAGGATACCGTTACCACAGATAGTTCTCACGAAGAGACAGTAGATACAGAAACAGCTTGGTTAGAAGAAAGCGAGGAAAGATAAATGGTGTTTAAAACCAAAAGAAACATCAAAAAGCGCCGCGGGGCGCAATTTAATACACGCAAGAAACAATGCCGTTTTTGTGTTGAAAAGATAAAGAGGATAGATTATAAAGATGTGAAGCGATTAGAGTCTTTTATCCGCGAAAGAGGCAAGGTAATTTCGCCGCGCGGTTCAGGTAATTGCGCTAAGCATCAAAGAATGATGGCCCGCGCACTAAGAAAGGCAAGGTTTATCGCCCTTATCCCTTACGTAAGGTTATAACAACCAATATAAAAACTATGGAAATAATCTTAAAGCAGGATGTAAATAAAATAGGAAAAGCAGGCTCGGTGGTTAAGGTTAAAGATGGTTTTGCAAGAAACTTTCTTATTCCAAACGGATTGGCTGTTCCTCTGAATGCTTCAAATTTAAAGCACCTTGAAGAAGAAAAGAAAAAACGTTCATTGCAAGAGGAAAAGATAAAGAAAGAAGCCCAGGAATTAAGAGATAAAATTGCTTCTTTTTCTTTGACTATTCCGGTTTTAGTCCATGAGGGCGAGAAGCTTTATGGTAGCATAACAAGCCAGGAAATATCAACGGCTTTGAAGGAAGAAGGCTTTGATTTGGACAAAAGCCGCATAAAATTGGAAGAGCCATTGAAGGCTCTGGGTATATACGAAATCCCCGTTGATCTGCACCCGGAAGTTTCTTTTAAGCTTAAGGTGTGGATTGTCAAGAAGTAGCCTCTAGTTAGATTAAAATGGCCGAAATGATTTTAGAAAAAATCCCGCCTCAGAATCTTGAAGCGGAGATGGCAGTTTTAGGTTCAATGTTAATTGACGAAGAAGCCATCGCCGTGGTTATGGAAGCTATTGATAAAGATTCTTTTTATAAGGAATCCCACCGGAAAGTATTCGAAGCGATATCCGCATTATATGCAGCGAATAAACCAGTTGATTTAATTACACTTACGGATGAGTTAAAAAGTAATGATTCTCTTGAAAATGTCGGAGGAGCAGCTTTTTTAACTGCTCTTGTTAATGCTGTCCCGACGACTGCCAATGTCGGCCATTATATTAGCATCGTTAAGGAAAAGAGAATTTTAAGGGATCTGATTAATAACGCCACAAAAGTTGTCTCTTCGTGTTATGAGTCAGAAGGCAACATCGAAGAGGTGATGGATAATGCAGAGAAGCTGATATTTGAAGTCAGGGATAAGGATCATCAAGGCTCCTGCCTGCATTTAAAAGAGATTGTAAAGAGCAGCATTGAGACTATAGATAAGCTTTATCAGAAGAAAGCCCACGTTACCGGCGTGCCGACGGGCTTTGTGGATTTCGATCTTAAGACAGCCGGGATGCAGCCGTCGGATTTGATTATTGTTGCCGGACGCCCTTCTATGGGCAAAAGTGCTTTTGCGTTGAGTATAGCTGAATATGCCGGCGTGACGGAAAAGATACCAACTGCGGTTTTCAGCCTGGAAATGTCTAAGGAACAGCTTGTACAGAGGATGTTATGTTCGCATGCCAGAGTTGACGCGAACAAGGTCCGTACAGGTTATCTATCGGCATCTGACTGGCCGAAACTTACCGCAGCTGCAGGCAAGCTTTCAGAGGCGCCAATTTTTATAGACGATTCTCCAGCGATATCGGTTATGGAGCTTCGCGCCAAGGCCCGCAGACTTAAGATGCACTATGATATTAAAATGATTATCCTGGATTACCTGCAGCTTATGCGCGGTTCATCGTTTAGCGCCGAAAGCAGGCAGCAGGAGATTTCTGAAATCTCACGTTCTCTAAAAGCGTTGGCAAGAGAGTTAAGTGTTCCTGTTATTGCCGTGAGTCAGCTTTCACGCGCAGTTGAATCGCGTACCGACCATAGGCCGCAGCTTTCTGATTTACGCGAGTCGGGGGCTATAGAACAGGATGCCGATGTCGTCGTTTTAATATTAAGAGAAGAGTATTATAACCCGACGGAAGAGAACCGCGGATTGGCCGAGATTATTATTGCAAAGCAAAGAAACGGGCCGGTAGGCTCGATTAACCTTACGTTCTTAAAAGAGTATACCCGCTTTGAAAATATAGCCAGAATAGAGTAAAATATATAAAATATATTGATTAATCCAGCGATTTTTAATATAATAATCAAAATGCTTAAAAGACACCTTGCGATATTATTAATTATTCTTGCCGTTTTGTCTCTTACTGTCTCATCTTTGTGTGCACAGGAAAGAGGACTTTCTCTCCAGAACGATGAAGCAGGCAGCCAGCTTGTACCGCCAACCCAGGAACAGACAGAAGCTAAAAAGATTACCGCAATTGAAGTTAAGGGTAATAAGAACGTAAGCACTAACGTTATCCTTTCTAAAATGAAGTCTCATATAGGCGGCCCCTACCTTGATAACACCATTAATGAAGATTTAAAAAGGCTTTATCTATTGGGCTTTTTTACGGATATAAAGATTGATACTCAGGATCATGATGGCGGTGTCAAACTTATGGTTATCGTTACTGAAAGGCCAATCATAGAGAAGATAGTCTTTTCCGGTATTGAGCGTTTGACGATGAAAGAAGATAAGATAAAAGGCCAGTTGAAATCCAAAGAGTCTCAATATGTAGATTATCCGAAATTAGCGGAAGATGTGGATATACTTAAGAAGATGTATGAGCGTATAGGTTTTTCTGACGTAAAAATAGATTATTCCATAGATGTGAATAAGGAAACTAATAAGGCCAAGGTAGAGTTTAATATAATTGAAGGCAAAAGAATAAAAATAAAGGATATTTATATAGAAGGCAATACCAGTTTTCCTGATAAGCGAATAATCAAACTCCTCAAGACTAAAAGGGCTTGGTTGTTTAATCCCGGTATATTAAAAGAAGAGCAGCTGACTGAAGACTTGGATCGTATTAAATCTTTCTATCAGAGAGAAGGATTTGCCGATGTGACCGTTGATTACAGCATAAAAAGTGATCTCAAGAAGCCGTTTTTGTATATAACTTTTAATATTAACGAAGGCAAAAAGTATCTGGTAGGTAATATAACTATAGAAGGCAACAAAGACATATCTCAAAAGGATATACTCGGTAAATTAAAAACCTGTGTTCCGGGAAAGGTTTTCAGCCAAGATGCCCTTAGGGAAGATATTAATAATATCCAGAAGCTTTATTTTGACAAAGGCTACATATTTGCTCAAGTGCAGGAGACCATTTCTCTTAATGACCAGACCGGGCGCACCGATATCAACTATAAGATATCCGAAAATCAGATTGCATATGTTGATAAGGTAAAGATAAGAGGTAATATCAAGACTAAAGATGTGGTAATACGCCGGGAGCTAAGGATTAAACCCGGGGATAGATTTGACGGAGATAAGTTAAAGCGCAGCAAAGAAAGGCTGCAGAATTTAGGGTTTTTTGAGGAGGTCGCTTACGATACCGAAGATACTGAAGTTGCTAACAAAAAAGACCTTGTTGTAGAGGTTAAAGAGGCAAAAACAGGGACTTTTAGTTTTGGCGGCGGATACAGTACGGTTGACCAGCTTGTCGGTTTTGTGGAAATAGAGCAGAAAAACTTTGACTGGCGTAATTTCCCTTATTTTACGGGAGCAGGGCAGAATCTTAAATTAAGAGCTTCTTTCGGTACCGTCAGTTCCGGTTACGATTTAAGTTTTACCGAGCCGTGGCTGTTTGATTATCCGGTTTCTTTTGGGTTTGATGCCTACAGGCGAGTGCATAAAAGGGAATCAGACGTAGGTTACGGTTATGACCAGACCATAACCGGAGGGGATGTACGTTTTGGAAAGCAGTTTACCGAATATCTGACTGGTAATTTTACTTATCGCTACGATATCTTAAGGATATCTAATGTCAATGAGGATGCGACCATAGATTTAAAGAAAGAAGCAGGCAAGAATATCATTAGCAGCACTGAATATGCCTTAACTTTTGACAGCCGCGATAATGTTTTTGATACCACCAAAGGTAATTTGGTAACAGGCGCTGCCCAGTGGGCAGGCGGGCCGTTCGCAGGAGATAAGGATTACTGGAAATTAATGGGCAGGGCTTCGCATTATATACCTTTGCTACGGAATTCTTGCCTTGAGTTAAGGGGCCGTATAGGAGTAGCCAAGCCGTATGGTGATAGCGATAGCGTTCCAATTTATGAAAGATTCTTCGCAGGTGGCGCTTATACAATCAGGGGTTATGAAGAAAGAAAAATCGGGCCTATAGACCCATCTTCAAAGGATCCGCTGGGCGGCGAGGCGATGGTTATAGGTAATGTGGAATATACCTATCCTTTATTTAGCTTTCTTAAAGTTGCCGCTTTTTATGATGTAGGAAACGTTTGGGCAAAGATGAAGGATTTAGGAGACGGCGGGTATAAATCAGGCGTAGGCTTAGGCGTCAGGATAAAAACGCCGATAGGTCCGGTTATGTTAGATTACGGTTACCCCTTAAATACAGAACCGGGTGAAGAAAAGAAAAGTAGAACCGGCAGGCTGCATTTTAGCATGAGCCAAGGGTTCTAATTATTAAAAGGAGGAAGGGCAATGAAGAAGTTTGGTATAGCAGTTTTCTTAGGCACGGTATTTACTATGGTTATGTTGCTTGGTGTAGCCAGCGCAGCAGATAAGTTTGCTTATGTTGATTTGAGCCGCACGTTTTCCGAATATAAGAAGACCAAAGATTACGATAAGGTCTTAAGCGATAAAGAAACATCTTACACCAGCGAAAGGGATAAGAAAGTAGCTGATGTTAAGAGTTTTCAGGATAAGATGAACCTGCTTAGCGATAAGGAAAAAGAGAAGAAAAAGACAGAGTTTGAAACTAAGATAAAAGATTTACAGAGTTTCGACCGCGAGAAGCAAACAAACCTGCGTAAAGAGCAGGATGATAAGATGAAAGAAATATTAAAGGATATAGAGTCAGCGGTCAGGCAGTATGCCGAGAAAGAAGGCTATACCCTTGTTTTTAATGATAGGGTTTTGATTTATCAGAATAAGAGTATGGATATAACCGATAAGATCATAGACATACTTAACAAGGATTATAAGCCGTCGAAATGATTTTTGAAACGGCCTAAGAAAGTAACCCTGATTACCCCACACTCAAATCTTTGGGTGTGGGGTAAACTTCAATATGAATAAAACATTAAAAGAAATAGCTGATTTTTTAAATGGTGAGCTCATTGGCAGAGGGGATATAGTTATTAGCGGTATATCCGGCATTAAGGAAGCTAAAGACGGAGATATAACTTTTGTCGCGAACCCAAAATATCTGTCTCTTCTGGATAAGACTTTGGCATCGGCAATTATTACCTCAAAAGAGATAAGTTCATGCCCTAAGCCTATTATTCGTACCGATAACCCTTCTTTGGCTTTTGTTAAGCTAGTTTCTTTTTTAGTCCCGCTTAAGACAGTACATCCTAAGGGCGTGCATCCTACGGCAGTAATCAGTAAGAGCGCTTCGCTTGGTGAGGGGGTGGCTGTCGGGCCTTATGCGGTTATAGAAGATGGAGCTGTTATAGGCCAAGAGAGTATAATTTATTCCCATTGTTATATAGGAAATGAAGTTAAGATAGGTAAAAAGGCGTTAATATATCCAAATGTATCTGTGCGCGAAAGAACTACACTCGGAGACAACGTAATCATACATAGCGGTACGGTTATTGGTTCCGACGGTTTTGGTTATGAAACCTTTGAGGGCAGCCATATTAAGATACCTCAGGTGGGAACAGTGGAGATAGGCAGCAACGTTGAAATAGGTTCTAATGTTTCGATAGACAGGGCACGTTTTGATAAGACTATTATAGGTAACGGCGTAAAAATAGACAACCTGGTTCATATTGCGCATAATGTAGTCATAGGAGATAATTCTATAGTCGTAGCCCAGGTAGGCATTTCAGGCAGTACCCGCATAGGCAGAAATGTTACTTTGGCGGGGCAGGTCGGTATCGTCGGGCATCTTGAAATAGGAGATAACGCAATAGTTATGGCTCAGTCAGGCGTCAACAAGTCAATTCCGCCTGATACTGCGGTTTGGGGCTATCCTGCTAAGCCGGTTGAGACAGCCAGGCGCGTTAATGCAAGCGTACAGAATCTTCCAAGATTAATCCGCACTATAAATGAACTTAAGAAGAAAGTTCAGGAATTAGAAAAACGCTTAGAACAATCGAAGAGTTAATCATGGATAAACAGAAAACAATAGCTAGAGAAATAACTATGTCAGGATTTGGGCTGCATACCGCTAAAAAGGCTAACCTGATATTTAAACCGGCTGAAGTTGATTCCGGAGTAAGGTTTGTGCGTGTTGATTTACCGGAGAAGCCGGTGATTAAGGCCGAAATAGACAGTTCTTCTTTTTCTTATTCCAAAAGCCCAAGGCGCACCTCTATAGGTACCGAAGGCATAAATTTATATACCATAGAGCATCTCATGGCTTCTCTGGCGGGATTGGGTATAGATAATATTATTATTGAAGTTGACAGCGAGGAGGTTCCGGGTTTAGACGGAAGCAGTATTAATTTCTTAGAGTCATTATTAAAGGCGGGATTAGTCAAACAGGATAAAGAGAAGCATTTTTATTCTATAAAAGAACCTATTTTTGTAGAAGATGAACATTCTTCTATTATGGTTATCCCTTCTTCTGATTTTAAGATTTCTTATACCCTTAGTTATAATCACCCTCTATTGAAATCGCAGTTTATGGAGATAGCATTTAAAGAAGGGGTATTTGAGAAGGAACTTGCTTCTGCCAGGACCTTTTGTCTTGAAGATGAGGCCAGCGACCTTAAACAGCAGGGTTTAGGCCAGGGGGCTAATTATGAGAATACCCTTGTTTTAGGCAAGAATGGCGTTGTTAATAATAAACTGCGCTATCAGGATGAATTTGTACGGCATAAGATTCTAGACTTAATGGGAGACTTGTATCTCTTAGGTTGTCCTATCAAGGGACATGTAATTGCTTTAAAGAGCGGACACTTGCTTAATTTGAAGCTGGTGCGTAAGATAAAAGAGCAAAAAGACAGGTATTCTTTAGGCGGAGTGGCAAACTATTCCAAGAAAGACGTTCCTTCCGAGGGAGGGTTTGATGTTGAGGAGATAAAGAAAATATTGCCACATCGCGAACCGTTTCTTTTTGTTGATAGAATTCTTTCCGTGGAGAAAGGCAAAAGCGTCGTCGGTATCAAGAATGTTACCATAAACGATTATTTCTTTAAAGGGCATTTCCCGGGCAAACCTGTTATGCCGGGGGTAATAATTATAGAAGCTATGGCTCAGGTCGGCGGAGTGATGATGTTATCTTTAGAAGAGAATAAGGGCAAACTGGCTTATTTTATGGCAGCAGATAATATCAAATTCAGAAAAACTGTTATCCCTGGCGACCAGCTTGTTTTTAAGGTAGAAGCAGTAAAGGTTAAGTCTAAAACCGGGCAGGTAAGAGGAGAGGCGTTGGTTGACGGCAAGGTAGTAGCAGAGGCAGACATAATATTTGTTTTATCGGATCCGGTTTAGAATCTAACAAATAATATGAAAATACATCCTACAGCAATAATTTCCAAGCTTGCTAAATTAGCCGATGATATAGAAGTTGGCCCGCATACGATTATAGACGATGAAGTTGTAATAGGCAAAGGCGCTAAGATAGGCGCCAATGTTGTTTTAGAAGGCAATACCAGGATAGGGGATAACTGCCAGGTATTTACCGGCTCTGTAATTGGAAGTCGCCCGCAGGATTTAAAATATAGCGGCGAGAAGACGTATCTAGAGATAGGCAATAACAATATTATACGCGAATACTGCACTTTCAACCCCGGGACAAATGAGGGCGGAGGAAGAACGGTTGTCGGAGATAATAATCTTTTTATGGCCTATTCTCATATAGCGCATGATTGTAAAGTAGGCAATAATTGTATCTTTGCAAATAACGGTACACTTGCCGGGCACGTAACGGTTGAAGATAAATCTATCATCGGTGGCCTTGTTGCCGTGCATCAGTTTGTAAGGATAGGCAGGCTTTCTATTATAGGAGGCTGCTCTAAGGTTGTGCATGATATCCCGCCATTTTCGACTTGCGACGGGCACCCTGCTATGGTATATGGCCTGAATTTAATAGGCCTAAGGCGTAACAACATACCTAAAGAGTCAATAAAACTTCTTCACCGGGCCTTTTCCATACTTTTTAATTCCGGCCTGACGGCTAAGAGCGCATTAGAAAGAATGGAAAAAGAAATCACCAAAGACAAAGAAGTTTCTTATCTTATAGATTTTGTCAAAGATTCTCACCGCGGGCTTGCCCGTTCTTGCCGTATTAAAGAGGAATAATAATGGAGCGAATAGGTTTAATAGCAGGTAATAGAAATTTCCCTTTACTTTTTGCAAGGTCTGCCAAAAAGCACGATAAATATATTGTTGCCATAGCAATCAGAGGAGAGACCGATGGGTCATTGGCGAGGATAGCAGATGAGATCCACTGGATATCTTTGGGCGAATTTCAGAAGATGGTGGATATCTTTAAATCCAGAGGTGTCGAAAAAGTGGTTATGGCCGGGCAAATAAGCCCGCGCAGGCTTTTTAGCCGTCAGGTCCGCCAAAGCCAATACATACAGTCTTTATTAAAGACGATTAAGGATAAAAAAGCAGATAGTATCTTTGGGGCTGTTGCCGAGAGATTGGACGAGGCAGGATTAAAGCTTGATGATTCGCGTATTTTTATGGATGAGCATATACCCGCTAAAGGTACTTTGACAAAAAGAGAGCCGTCTTTTTTGGAGTGGGAGGATATTTATTTTGGTTTTGATTTAGCTAAGGCAATAGCTTATTTGGATATAGGCCAGACTGTGGCGGTAAAGGATAAAGCTGTTATAGCAGTTGAGGCTTTTGAGGGCACGGATAATCTTATCCGCCGTGCAGGCAAGACTGCCGCAGGCGGTATCGTGGTAGTGAAGGTTGCTAAGCCTAAACAGGATATGCGCTTTGATATCCCGGTGGTTGGTAAGAGGACAATAGCAAATCTTATTAAGGCAAAGGCGAGGTGTTTAGCCATAGAATCAGGCAAGACCTTATTTATAGATAAAGATAAGTCTTTATCCCTAGCAGATAAGAAGGGTTTATCAATAGTAGCTTTGTAGGCATACCATAAAACATCTTGACAGACGTTTAATTGTTGTGTATAAAGGAGTTATGTAAAGGGTCTATCTCCGGTTTTAACGCCGGAGAGAGTGAATTCGCCTATGGGTTGTGTTATTTCCTCGCAGGTCATAGGTTTATTCAAAAAGGAGGGTAGCAATGGCTAGAACAAGTAAATCTACGCCTGTCCAGTTCAAATTGTATGCTCCACAGGCAAAGAAAGTAACATTATCAGGAAGTTTTAACAACTGGGATACCCGTTCTCTTACAGCTAAGAAAGATTCCCGCGGTAATTGGGTAGCAAAGGTTAGCCTCAAGCCGGGCAGATATGAATATAAATTCCTGGTTGATGGCAATTGGATTAATGATCCAAATTGCTCAAGCGGATGTGTTCCTAATGGTTTTGGCACCCATAATTGCGTATTGGAAGTAAAATAAAGATAGTCGATATTATTATGCCCCCACTTTTTAGTGTTCTTCACACAAAGAAAAGTGGGGGTTTTATATGTTAGGGTATAATCTATGAAGTATATTTATGGTCCGGTAGAGTCAAGGCGTCTGGGTTTTTCTCTGGGTTTGAGTCTTACGCCACGCAAGGTATGCAGTTTTGATTGTGTTTACTGTCAAATCGGTGAGACCACGGATAAAACTATCAAACGCAGCGCCTACGTAAATATTAATGATATACTTGACGAATTAAAGAATTGGTTAAGTAATAATGCCCAGCAGGCCAATATCCTAAATTATATTACAATTTCCGGATCCGGCGAACCGACATTAAACACCGGCGTTGCTGAACTTATCTTACGCATCAAAGAAATTACGCCTATTCCCATTGCGGTTATAACTAATAGTTCTTTATTGATTTCGCAATCTGTTCGTAGTGAATTATTGGGGGCGAGTTTAATTGTACCTTCTCTGGATGCTGTCAGGCAGGACATTTTTGAGAAGGTTGACCGTCCGCAGGAGGGTATTCGTGTTGAAGATATAATCGGTGGCTTGATAAGCCTGCGCAAGGAATTCCGCGGCAAGATTTGGCTTGAGGTTATGTTAATCAAAGGCATCAATGATGATATAAGGCATATAAAGAAATTAAAGGCAGTTATAGAACAGATTAACCCTGATAAGATTCAAATTAATTCTCCTGTGCGCACAACAGCCGAGGCAGGGATCTTTTCGGTTCCGAAGAATAAGCTTGAGAAGATCCAGGAGATTTTAGGCGATAAATGCGAAATACTTTAGTTTTGCTGCGCCTGTAGCTCAATCCCGCGAAAGGCGTGCGGGACTCCTCGGGAAGCAAAGACTTCCCTCGTCGCCGGTAATAGGAATTTTGAGCTATAGATTAATGCGCCTGTAGCTCAACTGGATAGAGCGCTTGCCTTCGGAGCAAGATGTTGCAGGTTCAACTCCTGCCAGGCGCACCATTAAGGAGCATATAAATGAAAAAGAAATGGCCGGCAATTGTTATATCCGTATTCTTAATTATTGTTGCATCAGCTGCTGTTTTATTTATCTTTAGGAGTGTCATTTTAAATAAATTTGCGGCGAGCGCTATATTTATATCAGGGAAGCCGCTTAAATTCGGTGATTATACTGTATCCGTAGAAAAAGTCGAAGGAAATAAATTATACGGTATAGAAGTAAGTGACAATGAGAAGAAGTTTACAGCCAAAAGCGGCACCTATGAATACCTGCCGCAAGATAATCTGATTAAGCTTAGCTTGTCCGACGGAGTATCAGAGTTTACGGATTCGAAGCATCCAGATAATACATATAAACTTACCTTTAACCAGTATAACCTGAAGATAAAATTATCCGGCGCCCTGCCAAGGTTTTCTGTAAAATAGGTAAAAAAGTTCTTCTTATATAATTGACTTGCCTGCGGATTTAAGTTAGAATACTATCCAAAATCTTCCGGGCCATTAGCTTATTCCCTAATAAGGATTTCGCTAATGGGTTAAAAAGAAATATAGATTTTAGGGCCATTAGCTCAGCTGGTAGAGCAGGACACTCTTAATGTCAAGGTCGTT
>CAYXSY010000005.1:0-76516 GCA_964467905.1 uncultured Planctomycetales bacterium
GCTACGGAGAGGGTTCATTTCATCCAAATATTAAACGTAAAAAGAAGTATTGCGTTGGCAAATTTAGCGGCTGCTTATTCTATCAATGGGAAACTAAGCCGGTTATTATTAAGCCGGCGCGGAAATTATAGCATCATGAGATATGAATATCTTTGTTTGGTTAATGCAAAATCATTTGATGGATCTAAGAAAGGACCCAACGATGGCTACCGAAAAAGAACTTAAGAAATTAAACGATGATTTGCTTAAAAGCTGCCGTTTAACGCAGGAGGCTATAAACAAAACATCCGGCGTTCTCATGTTTTTTGACGCCCAAAAGATACAAGAAATCATTGATAATAATAAAAAGATCGGGGCTTTCTGTATCGGCTTCCAGGAATATTTCTCCGGCGTGGTTAAGCAGCATCAGGCTGAAGATGAAAATTCAAAATTTATATCCTCAGGGATAGCCGTAAATATCGAGCTTAAGCAAATTGCGGATCTAACCGCAGGTATTGCCGCAAGCCTGCTAAGTTTAAACACAGGTATTCCGGATAAGTATAAAATTAATATTTCCCAGCTTGCCAAGATTTTTCAGAATATAGTCTGGGATTCCGTTATATCTTTCTTAAAGAATGATATGCTGCTGGCAAAAAAGACTTTTTTTAGGAGCCTTGAGCTTAAAAAAATATGCATCCGTATGCAGGAAAGTTTGATAGAGGCCGGTAAAACAGCTGAATCTGCCGAAAGCAGCGAATCAACTGTATTGTTTATTGTCCAATGCATAAAGGATATTGCTGTGCATACTGTCAATATTACCCAAACTGTTACATCTGGATTAGATGAAGTCATAAGCTAAAACTTAAGGAGGGGCTCAAATGAACGATAAGAAAATTTATATAACAAAGCAGGATTTCGAACGTTTAAAGGAAATAATCAAAGATATGATATCCCGGCAAGGGATTGACAGGCGGTCTCTTGATGAGCTGGAGCATAGCTTTAGCTCTCGGGACGAATCAGGATTGATTAAAGAAGTAAGAAGAATAAAGAATTCAAGAAGTGATACAGAATGGGAGCGGATTGAAGAGCTCGGGGCTGAACTGGACAGGGCAACTATAGTTGAAATTGACAAACTCCCCCAAGACATAGTTACCATGAATTCAAAAGTTTGCCTTAAAGATGTGGATACAGGCAAAGATGAGATTTATCAGGTAGTATATCCTGAAGACGCAGATATTGAACAAAACAAAATCTCTATTTTAGCTCCTATCGGAACAGCAATATTGGGATATAAAGTAGGCGATGTCATTGAATGGAAAGTCCCGGCAGGGTTAAGAAGGCTTAAGATCAAGAAAATATTATATCAACCCGAAGCAGCCAAGGACTATCATCTCTAATAAATGCGTAAAATTAAAGAAACCGGAAACATGAGTTCAGAACGTTTGAGAATTATTCAGGAGGATGCTAAATGGCCAGGAATATAGTGCTAAACATAGGAGACACGATAAAATATTCTGAAGACTGCGCCGGTATAATTGAAAAGATCAGGGTGATTTCAAAGGGGCATTATATTAACCAGTTTGAATATAACGGCAATGATGAAGATATAGTTTTAACCTTAAAAAACGACCATGGAGTAACGAGCCTCTGGCTTAAAGATATAGTTGTTTCTAAAGTACTTTAAAAATGGGCTGTAAACGCAAAGGAAGAATTTCTGATAGATTACTGGGTGTTAAAGTAAAGAGCGTAGATAATAATGCCAAGAGATTAGTTACGGAGGAAATAAGGGTTAGCGGAAACAGGGCGAAGCATATAAAGACAATTTTTACTGTAGACACCCAAACACTGATTATAGGAAAGGGCAATAAAACCGCCGGCCTTTGCGATATAAAAGCCGGAAATAAGATCAATATAGATTTTATAAAGACTCAAGATAAAAAAATGCTGGCTAAGGGTATTACTATATTAGATTAAGTCTTATTGAAAGGAGGTGCGCGAAAAGCATTTTAGGTATAGCGGTTAATAACAATTACATAACAGGAAGGAGCGTCCAATGGCTGCAAAAATAAAGAAAATTATATCCGATAAGAAAGAAACCTCCGCCAGATCTGAGAGGTTATTTATTGAGGTGCAAAAGAAAGCATATTATCTTTGGGAAAAAGAAGGGAAACCTCAAGGAAAAGATTGGAATATATGGCTTAAAGCGGAAAAAGAGGTTTTAGGCGGATAAGAATATTAAAGCAGTATGAGTAAATAACCTGCGACCTGTATTTCGGGTCCCATAATGGGCTGTCTGCACAATAGCAGAGTTGCCATTATACGGGTTTAAATGCAAAGGAGCGGAGGCCATGGCAATAACCGTATTTGTTAGTTTTAACCACGCTGACCAAAAACAGCTTGAAGCTTTTGATTTGCTTAAAAATAAGACGAAACATGTTTTTGAATCTCATGACCATTTATGCAAAGAAGTATCGCCGGACGGCAGCGAAAAATTAATTATATGCCAGATAAACGAAGGCCGTTCAAAACCAATGCGCGAAGAAATTATCAAGAAATTCGAGCAGTGTTCTAAGCTGGTAGTTTTAATGGGGAACGAAACCTATAAAGACGCATGGGTGGAATGGGAAGTCAACAATTTTTATAAGATGAAAGATGCGCTTTTGCCTGGTAAAGCGTGGATGAATATTCGCGGTATGTTTCTTGAAGGCTGCGAAAAAGCAACAGCCCATAAGGCTTTGGAATGCAGGTCGACGCAACGCTTGGCTTGGGACCCCGAGGCTTTGGAAAAATGGATAGAAGAAAACCCTGGTGCATAAAGGAAGTCCTTAAACCTACCTGAAAACAAAATCCCTTCTTGAATATTCTGTGTACATACAGTATAATAAAATCTGTTCTTTTGTATTTTTTGGCAAAATTTGCCCGCGCTTCTCAAGCACTGTTCGCGAGAGGCTCGGCAATGCCGCACAGGGGAAGATTTTAAAGAGTTGATTGCGGCATAGCGGACAACCGCTATTTTTAAATACTCGAATTGGACGCGACGGCTGGCGGCTGCCCCCACCCAGCCGCCAGCCTGCCGAGCCGGTCACGCATTGTATTAGCAAGAAGCCCCGCCCCAGCGGGGCGCCAAGTGAGGCTTTGCCCCAGCAAAGCCGAACGATACACGGGAGATACGGGAGCCGCCCAAGCGGCGGTGCCTATTGATATAGATTAAAGGTTCTGCTGGATACAGGTTCTAACCTTATCCAGTAAGGACCACTTTAATTCATCCGGGCGCGTTATCGCGCCCGTTCTTATCTCCAGAAGTTATTAACAGATGTAGGGGAGGTTTAAACCTCCCCTACCTTGTGGATAACTTGACGCTATGTATTAACAAGAGTATAATCTTATTAATTATGCTACTAGGTGTTCACATTTCAGGAGTAATCAGAATCTCGGATGTACCGGTAAAAGCGCATGAGTTGGGAACTAACACTTGCCAGTTTTTCTCGCGCAGCCCGCAGAGATGGCGCAGCGCTTCTATAGATGAGGATGAGATAGCATTATTTCGTAAAAATAGGGATAAATTCAAGATAAGCCCGGTTTTTATCCATATCCCTTACCTGATAAATCTGGCTTCACCTAATCCCAGATTATACAAAGGCTCGATTGAAGCTTATATTGAGGATATACGGGAGGCCGAGAAATTAGGCGCAGATTATATAGTCACGCATATGGGCAGCCATAAGAATACTCTTGAGATAGCGGGCTTAGCAAGGCTGGCGAAGGCCCTGAATAAGATAGAAACAAATACTAAAGGCTCTTCTGTAGGTATACTATTGGAGAATACCGCCGGTTCCGGCTCGTGGCTGGGGTATAAATTCAGCCATCATAGAAGAGTGTTGGCTAAACTTAAAGATAGAGAGCGTTTCGGAGTTTGTCTTGATACTGCGCACGCATATCTGGCAGGATATGATATCGCAACGCACGAAGGCCTTGAGAGTATGCTTGATGATATCCAGCGTAATGTGGGGTTAGATTCAGTTAAATTAATCCACTTAAACGATGCCAAGGATAAATTAGGCAGCCATCATGACAGGCATGAACATATAGGTAAAGGCAATATCGGGATAGAGGGGATGAAGAGGATAATAAACCATCCCGCGCTTAAAAATAAGCCGTTTGTTTTAGAAACGCCCAAAGATAGCGAAGACGCTAATTTAATTGATTTGGGCACGGTTAGAAAACTAAGGGGATTAAAGCATGCCTTATAAGATACTTGTTGTAGATGATGAGAAGGAGATTGTTGAACTTATACGGGATAAGTTAAATAAAACCGGCTATGTTACTTCTGTTGCTTATGATGGAGAAGAGGCTTTGGCAAAAGTTGCAAGCGATAGCCCCGATGTGATATTGCTTGATTTAAAGCTGCCGAAGAAAGGCGGTTTTGATGTAGTTAAGGAAATAAGGGAGAAATATAAGAATAAGTGGATACCGATTATTATCGTAAGCGCTAATACCGATATAGAAGCCCTAAAGCAATGTTATGGCTTAGAAGCAGACCATTATTTAACCAAGCCATGCGATATGGATAAAATATTGCAGGGTATTGAAACTATGATTTCGCTGATTCCTTTACGCAGACAGGGAGAGCAGTCAAGTGGCGTATGATTTCAAGATAATAGAAAAGAAATGGCAGGAAGCCTGGTCCAGGAGCGGTGCATACCGCGCAGAGTATCTAGCAGGCAGGAAGAAATATTATCTGCTTGAGATGTTTCCATATCCGTCAGGAAAGATACATATGGGCCATGTGCGTAATTATACTATCGGTGATGTGGCGTCGCGTTTTAAAATGATGCAGGGGTATAACGTGTTACATCCGATGGGCTTCGATGCTTTCGGCCAGCCGGCAGAGAACGCCGCTATAAAGAATAAAACCAAACCGGATGTCTGGACGCACAAATGTATCGAATGGATGGAAACAGAGCTTAAGAAGATGGGTTTCTCCTATGATTGGGAAAGGGAGATTTCAACCTGCGATGCGGTCTATTACAAATGGAATCAGTGGATATTCCTGAAGATGCTGGAGCGTGGCCTTGCCTATCGTAAAGAGTCAAATGTCAATTGGTGCCCTGCATGTGAGACAACGCTTGCCAACGAAGAAGTCATCGACGGAGGATGCTGGAGGTGTCATACTAAGGTCGAGCAAAAAGACCTTATGCAATGGTTTCTAAAGATTACTGATTATAAAGAGCGTCTTTTGGAGGACTTAAAACAACTTAATTTCTGGCCGGAAAGAGTTTTGGCTATGCAGTCTAACTGGATAGGCAAAAGTCAGGGGGTAGAGATATTTTTCAGGTTAAAAGACAGCGATAAAATTATTCCTGTTTTTACCACGCGCGTGGATACGATTTTCGGGTGCACTTATATAGTATTGGCGCCGGAACATCCTTTGGTTAAAGAGCTGGTTAAGGGCAAAGTTAATGAGAAAGAAGTTTTAAATTTTATTGATAAGGTAGCCAGAGAAAGCAAAGTTGTGCGTTCTTCCAGCGATGTTAAGAAGGAAGGTGTATTTAGCGGGTCTTTTGCGGTGAATCCGGTTAATAACGAACAGATTCCTATCTGGATTGCTGATTATGTATTGATGGAATACGGGACAGGCGCGATTATGGCTGTGCCGGCGCATGATCAGCGCGATTTTCTTTTTGCTAGAGAACATAAATTGCCGATGAAGCTGGTTATAAAAGGCGCGAATATAGAAAGTGAGCTTACCCAAGCGTATGAGGGTGATGGCGTTCAGGTTAATTCTGCGCAGTTCGATGGTCTCTCTAACCAGGAAGCAAAGATAAAAATTGCCGAATGGATGCAAGAAAAAGGCATAGGAAAGATTCAAACTCATTGGCGCCTGCGTGACTGGCTTATTTCTCGCCAGCGTTATTGGGGCACACCCATACCCGTTATATATTGCAAAAAGTGCGGCGTTGTGCCTGTGCCGCATGAAGATCTTCCGGTAGAACTTCCAAAAGATGCGCCTTTTACCGGGGAGGGCGGCTCTCCTTTGGGCAAGGTTAAGGATTTTGTGGAAACACAATGCCCTAAGTGTAAAGCTCCATCGCGCAGGGAAACCGATACTATGGCTACGTTTTTTGATTCGTCATGGTATTTTTTAAGATTTTGTTCGCCTGACTTTAAAGATGCGCCTTTTGATGAAAAGGAAGCCGGTTATTGGATGCCTGTCGACCAATATATCGGAGGCATAGAACATGCGATACTGCACCTTCTATATTCACGTTTTTTTACCAAGTTCTTTAAAGATTTGGGTATGTTAGATTTCTCCGCCAAAAATATTGGCGGAGATGAGCCTTTTTGCCGTCTGCTTACCCAGGGTATGGTTTTAAAAGAAGGCGAGGTAATGTCGAAATCGCGCGGTAATATCGTGGATCCGGATTCCATTATTTCTAAATACGGCGCGGATACCTTAAGACTTTTTATTTTATTTGCCGCTCCTCCGGAGACGGAATTGGAATGGGATGACCGCGGTATTGACGGGGCATACCGTTTCTTAAACCGTGTCTGGCGTATTCAGGAGAACTTGGTTGATAAATCCGAGGATAGTTTATACCGGATTATGCATAAAACCATAAAAAGGGTGAGTGAGGATATTGAAAACTTTAAATTTAATACGGCTATCGCTTCGCTTATGGAATTTGTAAATGCCATTTATCAGTCTCCGGCGGATAAAGAGATTTTCTCAAATTTATTGATGATGTTAGCTCCTATTGCCCCGCACTTCTGCGAAGAACTTTGGCAGCTTTTGGGAAATAAGGAGAGTATTTTTAAAAGCAATTGGCCCGGATATGACGAGCACATGTTAGTCGAAGATACCTCAACTATTATTATTCAGGTTAACGGTAAACTGCGCTCAAAAATAGATGTTCCTGCTGAAATATCGCAAGATGAGCTTAAAAGGATAGTCCTTGCCGATGAGAAACTAAAGAGCTGGATTCAAGATAAACCCATCCGTAATTTCATTATTGTCCCCAAAAAATTAGTCAACATCGTCCTCTAACCCCATTTAGTACCAGGTACGTACCTGGTACTATAATTAGCTTAGTGCCTGACACTGATAAAAAGGTGTTAGATTTTACGGAGTCATTGCGTCTATTAGTATAAGAGAGGATAGACGCATGCTCAATCTTACCGTTGAAGAACGCAAAACAATAATTTTCCTGGGGCTGATATTGTTTATAGGGTTAGGTCTTAAGTTCCTAACCGTTAAATTCCAGAAAGTGTGTATTTTTGTTTCTTCATCGCAGGATGTTTTTAGGATAGATTTAAATACGGCAGATAAACAGACGCTTATGGAGGTCCCCGGAATAGGAGAAATAATAGCAGAGCGGATTATCGAGTATCGCCGCGAGAGAGGAGCTTTTAAAAACAAGGATGAATTAAGAAGCATAAAGGGCATAACCGAGCTTAGGTACCGGAAGATGCAGGAGTATTTCCGTTGATGGCTAGGAGGCCGCTTGTTTGTATAGCGCTTATTTTTTTCTGCGGCATAATTATCGGCAGGCATGCCAGGATAAATCCCGCATTATGTTATTTCTTTTGCGGCTGCAGCATTCTATTAAGCTGTGTTTATTTTTACCGAGTACGTAAATTCGTTATTTTTATCCTTGCGGCATTTTTCTGCCTGGGAATTCTCTCTTTTAAGAGCCGCACGGAAATATCAAAATCTAATATAATAAATTTTATTACTCAGCCTAAAGTTTTTTGTACTTTGAAAGGCTTTGTAGCTGATGAGCCACAGGATAGAAGGTTTGTTTTTTCTGTTGAGAGCATAGAATTAAAGGGAAAGAGTTTTGGCTGCAGCGGGAAAGTCGAAGTCTGCCTTAAAAATAAACAGCCCTTTGGATATGGCGAGGAATTAATCCTAAAGGGATCTTTATCCGGGCTTAATGATAATGGATACGCCAGTTATTTACGCACCCGCGGGATTTATGCGGCTTTTGTGGTGAGTAAAAACATCTGGGCGTTTCCTACCGGCAGGAACAAAGGCAGCCTATTGAAACGTTTTGCTTTACATCTAAAAAGCAGAATAAGAGAGGCGATTTATCGTTATCTTGAGCCTGTAAAGGCCTCTGTTTTATCGGCAATGATATTAGGAGAGAAGAAGGATATCCCGCGTCCGCTTTATAAAGTAATGGTAAAGACCGGGACAGTGCATATCTTAGTAGTCAGCGGTTTTAATGTCGGCATCGTTGCTTTTGTCGTCGTTCTAGTGTTTAAGATCTTAAGAATCAAAAGGAATACGCGCTTTTATTTTACTTTTTGTATACTTATTATTTACTGCTTGATAACCGGTTCATCTACGCCTGTCGTACGCGCGACAATAATGGCATTAGTTTTTATTTTTTCGTATTTTGTAAAGAGGGAGCCGGATATCTATAATTCTTTGGCGCTTTCCGGGTTACTGATTTTGTCATTTAATCCTTTGCAGGCGTTTGATATTGGGTTTCAGCTGTCTTTTTCAAGTGTAGTGGCGATAGCCTATTTTTATCCCAGGTTAAGCGCCTTTTTAAGAACAGCTATTATAAAGATAAAAGCAATCAGGTTTTTGATAGAGTGTATTCTGGTCTCTTTTTCGGCATGGCTGGGAACTATTCTTATAATTGCCTGTAATTTTCGCGTTATATCAACAGTTACGGTATTAGCTAACCTATTTATTGTGCCATTAGCCGCTTTGATTACTCTCTGCGGAGTCGGACTTATAGGGGTGAGTTTTCTAGCGCCTGGGTTTGCTGTCTTTGCTGCTTATACCTGCGATTTGCTGATTACTTTAATTATTTATATCTCTTTTGTTTTCTCCTTACTGCCTTTTTCCTGCGTATCTATTTGATGTGCATTAGTTTACATCCCTATGAAAACGTTTTCTTTTGTCCTATTTATATGCATTGAAACCGTTAGCATGGAAGGTATACTTTTATTGATAAAAATATAAAAAGGAAGGGTCAATGTTTTATTGGAGGAGGAATATAGTATTTATTTTCTTAGTCTTTTTCTTTCTTGTAATTCAGAGCTATCCTACTGTTTATGCCGATAATCCCGCTGAAAATGTCCCGCTCCAAAAAGAGATCTCGCTTAGTGCAGAAAATATCCAGTCTATAATATTTGAGGTAAGGAATATGATTTCTGGCTTAGGGCAAAGTGTCCCTGTCCAACAAAGAGGAGTTATCGAGCATGTTATCGGGCTCTTGCCTTTAGAAGAACAGGTTTCGCTTAAACAGGCGTTAGATGATAAATTACGGGATATTTCTTCTGATATACAGTTGCCGAAGGGTACAGATGATGTATCTATCTATACCGGTCAAGTCATCAGTGAAGGTGTTGCGCATTTGTTGCCCGAAGGTATTGTTACTCAGATCCAAAGTCTTAACCTCGGGCCTTCTGCTACGGTTGAGGATTTGCGCGCGCGAGACAATATCGTTGCTGTTATTGCCGGGATACAAGATCCAGACCTGCGCTATGAATTGCTGGAGTTTTTGAGTTCGAAAGAAAGAAGCTAGTCAAATAATATTTTGCTTCATTTTTGTCGGTATGCTATAATAAAATTTAAATATGAACGATCAGAATTCTCCTCCCAAAAATATCCATACTATTACACCCAGTCAGATAATTCTTTTTATCTGCGCTTTATTTATTTTAAGCGTTCTTATTTCTTCAGGGAGCTTTTCTTTGGCTGCTTTACCCACCCGCGGTCTGGTTGCCTACTGGCCGCTTGATACAAATTTAAATGATGCTTCAGGTAATAACAATAATGCTATAGCAAAAGGCAATTTAAATTGCAGCGATAACCCCGGATTTAAAAGAAACGGTTGTTCGTTCGGGATAGCCGATCAATATTTGGATATCTCAAGCGTAAATGATAATATAAATTCTGCGCGTGGCACAATTTCTGCATGGGCCTATCCTACGGCCGAAGGCCAGAACCGTTATGTCATTCAGGGGCTTGGGGCTAATACCAATCGCTACTATATTCAATGGAATAACGGCAGTTTTAATGTATGCCGCGGTAATCCCGGAGTATGCAGGAGGCTTATTGCTGATACGCCGTTAAACAGATGGTATGCCTTGGCTATGACCTGGGATACTGTTGGATCGACGCAGGTTATGAAAGGATACCTGAATGGAGAATTGAAAGCAACTGCTAATTTCATAGCGACTAATGGTATAGGCGGGTCTTTTAAAATAGGCACGCAAGGCACAGGCAAGGAATTCTTAGGTTTGATTGATGAGATAAGATTTTATGACCGCGCCTTAAGCGACGAAGAAGTAAGAGATCTTTATGAATATGATAAATTAGCAGGATATCTACCTTTTGATAGAATGATTTCTAATGTAGTAGCAGAAAACTCCGGGTTATTCTCCGGTCAGATTTTCGGACCGATTGTATCAGATGTGGCAGTCAGGGGTAAGTCTTTCAGTTTTAACGGTAGCCAAGACTACATAGATTTTTATAAACAGCCGTTGCTTGATTTTACCAATTCCAAAGAATTATCTTTAAGTGTATGGGTAAACCAACGCTCAAGAGGCGATATAAACGATATCTATCAGGTTATTTATAATGATGCTAAAGGTTATGCCGGAGAAAGCATTACTCTGGACATAGCCAAAGACGGGAAGATTTCGTGGGCGTACAACGATGGTTCAAAGCTCTACGGTGGTATATACTCGTGCGTTGTCCCGTTAAATAAATGGACGTATATAGCTTCTACTTTTGGCAAGGATGGGGCCAATGTTTATCTTGATTCTCTAAAGTGCACATTAATCGCGCCTTTTACTAAAGATGTGCCTAGGAATAAAGGTAATACTCAAATAGGCAAAGTCGGTAATTTCTCTACCAGTTGTTTTGATGGGCTTATCGATGAATTAAAGATATTCAGGACAGAGCTAGACCAGCAGCAAATAAAGGATTTGTTCTATGAAAACATAAATGCTGTCTGTGGTAATTTTGTTGACGCAGGTTGTGCTGCTCAATGTAGTTCAAGCGGCAGATCCGTTATTTTTATAGAAAATGGTAACGGTCCTTTAGCCTTGTCGGAAGATCCGCATGCAGCTAATCGTGATGTTGCCGGATGTTGCCCTTCTGCTAATATGTGTTTTGACGCAGTTGCCGGATGCGTATCTGCAGGCCAGAGTATAGAAGTTGTATCTACTGATCCCTCTACAGGGATGCAGACTTTTTATTCCAAGACTTGCCTTGATAATACCAATGTTGACGGAGCCATTGATATTGCAAACGATCTTAGCGCTAATCCTCTTGGTGAAAGCGGGAATCATCCCGGAGGCATCCCAGTATGGTGTAGCAGCGGGGCAGGTAATGATGGTAACGGGCTGTGTTATGATAAAAATAGAAACTACGGCATTAAATTCTGTGAAAAATTTGGGTGCAGATGATTAAAGTAAATACTAAAATGATAATAAAATCGTTTCATAAAGATTTAGGGTTATTTTTTGTTGCCTTATTTATTTTAGTTTTACTTTTAATGCCAGCAGGAAAATTGACAGCCGGGATAGCGGTAGAGTGTAATCCGGAAACCGAGGACCCTTGCATTTCTACTGATGGCTCGATTTTAAGGTGTGTGCCTAAGGGAGAGTGTTGTTGGGGGACATGCAGTGATGGAAGTTGCAGGGGCAATGATTTGTGCTGCCCGGAAGATAGAAGGTGTGTTGTTGATAATGGCCCAGGAGTACCTTCTTCTACATATTGCGTTTCTCCCGATGATTGTTGTGAGCAGGTTCAAAATAATTATACTCCCGGAGAAAGAAAATGTGTCAATGAGGATCCCCCGCGATGCATAGAAAGAGGAAGTGGTGAATGTTGCGAGGGAGAAGAATTATGTGATGATGAAGCAAATACCTGTATAGACCCGGAGAAATCATGTTGTCCCGGAGAGCGTAAATGTGAAGAATCCGGACCTGGTGGTCGACCCATTTGCGTAGACGGTGATACAGGCTGTTGTCCGAATGATGAATTGTGCGCTGACGGCGTTACTTGTGTTTGCTCTGGCCCGGGTTGCCCGTATAACAGGAGGTGTTGTCCTGGTGAAAGAGTTTGCTACGGAGATGGCGCTTCCGAAGATCGTTGTGTTGCAGAATGCCAGCCATGTTCTTCTGATTGGAAGATTTGTGTTAGGAACGGAAGATGTGTTGAGATACCCCAAAATGATTGTTGCGAAGAGTGTGTCGAAGGGGAGCAAGAATGTCTTAAAGGGCAATGTAAAGATATTCTTGTAGATACTGATCCGGATAATGATCCATCTATCCCGGGGGCTATTTATAATAAACATACAAAGAACTTTACCGATTCGGATTGGTTTGCTGCTAATAATCCGCCAAGCGGTCCGTCTTATATTATCCGCCAGCATAGAGTCAGGAGAAATTTAGATGCAGGTAGATACGAAACATACTACGAAGATACATATTGCCCTACGGGGACTTTTGTCCATGGAACAGCTAAGGCGCCCAATGGCCTGCTTATTGCTGTCTGTGGGGTCTGGAAATGTTCTGACCCTGATTGCCAGGGCCCGGAAGAAGATCCCTGCCGCGGACATCTCTATAAATCAACATCTGCTTCTGCGTATTTCCAATTAGCCAACGGCGAAAAGAAATATTCAGCTGTTCTGCCTGACCGTTGCGATGGCCTGAATATCTGGGAAGCCAGGTGTGTTTCCGATAATAACGGCGGGATGATCGCTGTCCCCTATGTCAGAAGCTGTCCTAATGATGGTCGTGGTTGTTCTGATGGGGCGTGTAATCCGTAAATAACCGCTTTATGTGTAGTTCTATATATTAGAATAAATAGAATAAGGGATACCCGCGTTAATAATTCGCTTGACCGCTATACAGAACCGCAGTAATCTATTAAAACCAACCGCAAAAATAATGTTATAAGCTGATTTAGATTAAGGAGGCGTAAATGAATGACAACGCTAAGAATATTTGGATAGCTGTAGCTATGGTTTTGGCAGCTTTGATATTAGGGAGCTGTTTTATTATCGGCATAACTATGTTAACCAGTACCATTAATAACAAAGAGATAATAATTTCGGATAAGAGCTTAGACAAATTGACTGTTGCTATCCAGAGCCTTAGGCAGAATCAAGTTGTGCCTCAGCCGAAAATGCCGCAGCCGGGAGAGAAAAGGGTAGAGAATGCGGGTGTCGGCGCAACGCCGATAAGGGGCAAAAGCAGCGCCAAAGTTCTTATGATTGAGTTTAGCGATTTCCAGTGTCCGTTTTCAAAAAGATTCTACAGCGGTTCATTCCCGCAGCTGCAAAAAGACTATATCGATACCGGCAAGGTTAAATTCGCCTACCGCGATTATCCTTTGGGATTCCATCCACATGCAAAACCGGCAGCCATAGCCAGCCGTTGCGCGGATAAGCAGGGTAAGTTCTGGCAGATGTATGATAAGCTCATGAGTAATAACGCTGTTGACCAGGATAATATCAAGAGATATGCCCAGGAGATAGGGTTAAACTCTGCCAGCTTTGAAAAGTGTCTTGCTGATTCTTCAGTGGCTAAAGCAGTGGATAAAGATATGGAAGAGGCTAATAAGCTTGGCGTTCAGGGTACGCCGGCTTTCTTTATCAACGGCCGTTTTATAGAAGGCGCTTATCCCTACGAGGTGTTCAAGAAGATAATTGATGAAGAACTATCCGGTAAGAAATAGATATCAGCTGTCCAATTCAGTTGACAATTGCTCGCATATATGGTAAATTTGGTTACTATGAAACGTATAGCTATCTTATTAGTTTTATTACTGTTTTGTTTCTCAAATAACGCCTATTCTTATTGGATTTGGACGCCTAAGACCAATAAATGGGTTAATCCTAAGACTGCGGTCAAGGCCACGCCTAAGGAACAATTTGAATATGCCATGGGGTTCTATGATGCTAAGAGCTACGATGAGGCCAAAAGAGAGTTTAAGAAACTGATAAGGAATTATCCTAAGTCACTTGAGGCAGCAGAAAGCCAGTATTATCTTGGGCTTACAGAGGAGAACCAAGGCAACCTATACGAGGCGTTTCAGGCTTACCAGAAAGTCATTGATACCTATCCTTTTTCCAGCAGAATCCAGGAAATAATCGAGCGTCAATACAAAATAGGCGAGGAGTTTATGTCAGGCTACAAGCGTAAAGCCTTAGGCGTTGCCCTGCCTGTTGAGAATCCTTCCATAGAAATATTTACCAAGGTCGTCGAGAATTCTACTTATGGCCCTCTGGCAGCCAAGGCCCAGTATAAATTAGGTTTAGTGTTAAAGAGCTTGGGGCGTTATTATGAAGCAGAAGATGCCTTTAATAAAGTTATCACTAATTATGCGGACAGCGAGTGGGTTGAAGCAGCTAAATTTCAAATTGCTGCTTGCCGGGCCAGCCTTTCACGTAGTTCAGACTATGACCAGGGTGCGACAAAGGAGGCTAAGGATAAATTTGAACAGTTTGTCCGGGAGCATCCAGATGCCGTCCTTTCCCGTGAAGCCGAAAAGAGTATTGATGAACTGAAGGAAAAAGAAGCCCAGAGCAGTTATAATATAGGTTTATTCTATGAGAAGCAGGGCGCTTATGCTTCAGCCAGAGTTTATTATAATGATATAGTAGATAAATATCCGAGGAGCAAATGGGCTGCTAAGGCATTAGAGCGCCTCGGTATACTGGATAAGAAAAAGAGATGAAGAAGGGTATTTTTGTATTAAGTATTTTTTGTTTGTTTCTTGGCTGCATCGCCGGATGCGGTTATACTACGCGCTCACTGATTGCCGATAAGTATAGCACTATCTACGTAGATAATTTTATTAATAAGATAGACATAACCCGCGAGGGTGACGCAGAGATGCGCTATAAGATATATAAGCCTACCCTGGAAGTAGATATTACCCGTGCTATTATAGACAGGCTTATTTTTGACGGTAATCTGAAGCCGGTTAAGATAGGCGATGCGGATTTGACGCTTAAAGGCGAGTTGGTTGCTTTCGATAGAGATCCTCTTAAATACACAAACAATGATGAGGTTGCCGAATATAGAATAAACGTAAGAATAAATATGGTTCTCAAGGATAACAAAGCGGATAAAGAGCTTTGGCGGGAAAATAACTTTACAGGCAGTAAGGCATATTTTACTACGGGGCCTTATGCGCAATCAGATGATTCAGCAGTGCATGAAGCGGTGGTTGATTTGGGCCGTAGGGTAGTAGAGCGCATTGTCGAAGAATGGTAGCCAGCCAGGTTGGTAGTCTACACGTTTTCCTGGGGCTTGATATAATCGGCCCTGACGGAAAATCCAGGAAGCAAATCACACTCAATAATATAAAATCCAGTGTTTTCAGAGCAGGCGCAGATATCTTTAATCTTGATGTCGTGCATTCTAAAGAGCTTACCTTAAAAGACCTGCAGAAGTTTTTTCTACAGCTGCCGGTTAATTCTCAGAATAGGATTATTGTAATTAAGGATTCGAAACATCTTAAACCAGAGTTAAAAGATTTTATCTTAGCTGAAGTTGCCAGTGGGCTTAAGAATGGTTTAATTTTGATTTTTGATGTTAACGAATCAAACCCCAAGGATGATTTCTTGGCTAAGATTATGAGTAAAGCGCGGGTATGGCGTTTCCGTCAGGAAATCCAGAACAATACTTTTACTCTTACCCGTCAGATAGAAGCAAAAAAGAGTGCCTCAGCCCTGAAGATATTAAATCAGCTTCTTAAAGACGGAGAAAAGCCGGAAAGAATCTTAGGTGGGTTAAGGTATGCCTGGATGAACGATTTAGCCACTCCTTTAGAGAAGAAAAAAAGGCTTAAAATGCTTCTTGACTGCGACCTGGAGATTAAGACAGGCAGAGTAAAAGGTGATTTTGCTCTTGAAAGGCTGGTAGTCAGGTTATGCGCCTCTAGATAACTTCAGCGTTAGGCGTGATTTCTTTCTGTCCGCCATTCTTTTATGGATAACGTTCTTTTTGGCAGCTTTATCGAGCTGGGAAAAAGCTTTTTGCAGAAGGGTCTTTGCCTCGGCGATGTTTTTTGCCAGAATTAACTCGTTAAATTTCTTGAGTGTCTTTTTTAAATCGCGCTTAACATTTAGATTTCTTATACGTTTCTTTTTGTCCGCGCGTTTTCTTTTTAATGAAGTTCTGCGTCTTGGCATTTTTTTCTCCTTAAGTTATATATATTGGGTTAAATTAATAGGTCACTTATAGCATAATTGGATAAAAGTGTCAATACTAAACCCAGCCTCTAAAGAATCCGAGTATCACCACCGTCATATAGCCAAATCCAGCACTTTGATTGGCATAGCGACATTTCTGTCCCGTCTTCTGGGATTTATCCGCGATATCGTTATTGCCAGGCTTTTTGGGGTTTATGTTTATGCCCAGGCTTTTGTAGTTGCTTTTAAAATCCCCAATCTTTTGCGCGATTTTCTGGCAGAAGGAGCAGCTAACGCTGCTTTTGTTCCGGTTTTCAGCGAATACTTATCAAAACGCAGCAAAGAAGAGTTCTGGGAGTTAGCTAATGTAATCCTCAATCTTCTTTTAGTTTTATTGACCTTAATTACAATAGCCGGTGTGTTGCTGGCGCCGGTTTTAGTGCGCCTTATCGCTCCCGGTTTTTTGTCCGATCCTTACAAATTAAGCGCAACGATAAACCTGACCCGCGTTATATTCCCTTATATTATGTTAATTGCCCTGGCTGCATACGCTACGGCAATATTAAATTCGCTGCGGTATTTTTCTCTCCCTGCTTTTGCGCCATGTTTATTAAATATTTCTATCATAGCTTTTGCTTTAGCTTTCGGGGAGAATACCGCAGGACTGGCATTGGGCGTCTTAGCCGGAGGCCTTCTGCAGCTTTTGATACAGGTTCCGGTCTTGTATAAGAAAGGATTCCGCCCGTCGTTATTCAGGCGCTTCAGGCATCCTGCGGCATCCGAAGTTGGCAAACTTATGGTTCCGCGGCTTGCCTCAACCTCAATATATCAGCTTAATAACTTTGTAGACTCTATTTTTGGATCACTGGCTAGAATTGTCGGGGAGGGGGGAGTAGCCGTACTTTACTTTGCTTACCGGCTCATACAATTCCCAATAGGCATATTCAGCAATGCGCTTTCGCAGGCGATATTACCTACCTTGTCTACGCAGGCAGCCGGTGGTGACAAAGAGAGTATGAAAAATACATTTTTATGGGGCTTGCGGATGGTTTTTTTTGTTATGATCCCGGCGCAGGTAGGTTTTATGGTTTTATCCAGGCCGATTATACAATCTTTGTTTGAAGGGGGAAAATTCGATACCTACGCTACATTACAGACTGCAGACGTACTGTTTTTTTATTCCATAGGGCTTTTTGCTTATGGCTCAACCAAAGTTACTCAGTGTGCTTTTTTTGCACTTAAAGATACGGTAACTCCTACTAAGGTGTCGGCCCTTACTTTGGCGCTGAATATAATTTTTAATGCCATATTTATGTTCCCCTTAAAAGTAGCCGGCCTTGCCCTTGCTACTTCAGTTTCGGGGATTATTTCTTTCTTTGTTTTGCTATCTTTGCTTGAGAAGAAAGTCGGGGATATGGATATGCGGGAGGCTAGTTTTTCCTTTATCAAGATGTTAGTGGCCAGTTTAGCTATGGGGCTGATTTGTTCTTTACTTTACAGAAGCCTTAACTTAGGAGCGGGTTATCTCAATAAGCTGCTAGTTTTGATTATTACCGTTATGACGGCAGCATTATCGTATGTTTTATTTTGTTTTTTATTAAGGGTACAAGAGATACATCAGATACGCAGCTGGATAAAGAGAAGATAAATGAAAAACCTGAAAGATAAAATATCGCTTCTTCCTAATTCGCCGGGAGTCTACATCTTTAAGGATGCAGGGGGTGAGATTATTTATATAGGCAAGGCAAGATCGCTTAAGAAGAGGGTATCTTCATATTTTAGCCGCCCTTTAGACGCGAAGACACAGCAATTGGTTTCAAAAATAAACGATATTGAATATAAGATTACTCCAAGTGAATCCCAGGCGCAGATTCTTGAAGCTTTTCTGATTAAGAACAACCAGCCTAAATATAACATCAGCCTTAAGGACGATAAATCTTTCCCTTGGGTTAGAATTAGCCGTGAAGATTTTCCTGTTGTCAGTATCGCGCGCAAAAAGAAGCGCGAAGAAGAAAACGCTGTTTATATCGGTCCTTACACCGACGCTAAGATGTTAAGGCGGGCGATAAAAATCATCCGGCGCATATTCGGGTACCGTTCCTGTAAGAATATGAGCAATAAAATCTGTCTTTACGGCAGGCTTAAACTTTGTCCCGCGCCATGCCAGAATAAGATTAGCAAGGAAGAATACGAGAGCATAATAAATAATATCAGGATGTTCCTTGAATATAAATACTCCGCATTGATATCAAAGCTTTCGATGAGGATGCGGGAGTTGTCCGGTTTGCATAGATTCGAGGAGGCAGCTAAGGTGCGAGACCAAATTAATGCATTAAGCGTGTTTTCTAATATAACCGATGAGAGTTGTGCGTTTTCCCAGGTTGAAGACCTTAAGGTTTTATTGCGATTAAAAGTTCTACCTAAGCGTATTGAATGTTTTGATATCTCTAATATATCCGGGCAGGAGGCCGTAGGTTCGATGGTGAGTTTTTATAACGGCTCTGCGGATAAAAATAATTACCGCAGGTTCCGCATAAAGTCCGTCAGCTCTATAGATGATTATGGCATGATACGTGAAGTGGTCAGGCGCAGGTACCTGCGTCTTAAAAACGAAGCCAAGCCTATGCCGGATTTGATTCTTATTGATGGAGGCAAGGCCCATCTTTTAGCAGCTTATAAAGAAATTAAAGAGCTTGGCTTAGGAAGCATACCTTTAGCCAGCATTGCTAAGGAGCACGAGCATATTTATATTATTGCCAAGGCTAATCCCATTAAATTAAAAGAAGATACTCCAGCTTTGAATCTCATACGTCACATAAGAGATGAGGCGCACAGGTTTGCGGTAAGTTACCATCATTTATTAAGACGAAAAAAAATAATCGGTAGATAAAATAAATCCTAAATCCGAGACTCAAAAAATTAGTTTGGGTTTATGGTTTTGAGTTTATTTAGGGTTTAGAGTTTAGTGTTTAGAGTTTATAAGATGACAGAATTCACCAAGAGAGTTTATCAAGCAGTCTTAAGCATACCGCTGGGTGAAGTGCGTACCTATAAGTGGGTGGCTAAAAAAGCCGGCAGCCCCCGGGCTCATCGGGCAGTGGGACAGATATTAAAGAATAACCCATACCCGCTGATTATTCCATGCCACCGCGTGGTTGAATCTTGTGGTAAGGCAGGCGGCTATAACCGCGGGAGAAATAAGAAAGAAACCCTTCTAAATCTGGAGAGACAAATCAAAGATTTAATGCTATAATAAACGAATATCCGCAGGCTCTTTAAGCCTAAGCGGCCTCTTTAAATGAAATACTCAAGCGGTTCATGTTTCGCCCGCGCCATAAACGGCGCAGTCTTTGGCCGCTAAAGTATAAACTTAATATTAATAAACTAAACCGGAGGTAGCAAAAGTGTCGATAACTATTAAAACATTGCTGGAAACAATGGTTAAGCAGCAGGCCTCGGATTTATTTTATCGCGCAGGCGGTATCCCGCGTTTGAGAATAGACGGTAAGGTTCTTAATGCCGGGGATGAGGTCTTAAGCGTAGATGATGTTTTAAAAGCGGTAGATGATTTAACTACGCCTAAGCAGAAAGAAGCATTCCGCAAAGAATTAGATATAGACTTTGGCCTGTATATGCAGGAGCTTGACAGAAGATTCCGCGTAAGCATATTCATGCAGCGTAACTGGCCTTCCATTGTTATAAGAAATATCTCCAACACAATATTTAGTTTCGAAGAATTGAACCTTCCCGCAGATATTTTAAGTAAGCTATCGCAGGAAACAAGAGGCTTGGTCCTTTTGACGGGGACTATGGGTAGCGGTAAATCCACAACCCTGGCAAGCATGATTGAGCATATCAACACTAATTGCAATAAGCATATACTTACTGCAGAAGAGCCGATAGAATTTACCTTTAAGGATAAAAATTCGGTTATAAACCAGCGCGAATTAAAGATCGATGTTTCTTCATATTCAGTAGCCCTGAAAGCTTTTACTTTACAAAGCCCTGATGTTATATTTATCGGAAATATCCGTGATTATGAGACAATGTCTGCGGCCCTGACTGCCGCCGAAACAGGGGTTTTAGTGCTTAGCACTTTGCATACGGTTAACGCCCCACAGACGGTTGAAAGGATAGTTAATTTCTTCCCTCCGCACCAGCATCAGCAGATACGCATACAGCTTTCTTCCCTGCTCAAAGGCGTAATATCGCTTAGGTTAGCGCCTTTTAAGGATAAGCCGGGAAGGATTCCTGCATACGAAATCATGCTTCTTACTCCTACCGTCAGCCGTCTTATAAGAGAAGGCAGCACCTGGGAGCTACCGAAGTTTATTGAGGAGGGCGGGATATTCGGCATGAGTTCTTTTAATCAGTCCTTGGTAAAGCTGGTTAAAGAAGGTAAGATCAGCGAGGAAGTCGCAGGAAATCTTGCCGACAACAAAGAGGAATTTACATTGGCATTAAGAGGTTTTAAGAAAACGTAATTGATTCTTTAAGGAGAGAAAATGTTAGAGGAAATCAGCGCAAAACTTTCGTTAATAAATGAGCGCCTGGATCAGCTCAGAGGTTATCTTTGACATAGATGTCAGTAAGGCTAAGATAGAAGAATTATCTTCTATGATGTCTGATCCGCATTTCTGGGATGATGCAACGAATTCGGCAAAGATTGTAAAAGAACTTAAAGTCTTAAAATCCACGGTAGAACCCTGGCAGAGCGCCTTCCAGAAATATAACGAATTAAAAGAATTATCCAGTATATTAGAAAGTAGCGACCAGGAGCTATTGTCGGGCATAGATAAGGACTTAAGCTCTCTTGTCGACAGCCTGGGGCGCCTGGAATTCAGAACGCTGCTTGGGGATGAACTTGATAAAAATAGCGCAATCTTAAGCATAAATTCCGGAGCAGGGGGTACCGAATCCTGCGACTGGGCGAGTATGCTTTTTAGGATGTACTCACGTTTTGCAGAGAATCATAATTATAGCTTCAAGGTTATTGATATACTTCCTGGAGAAGAGGCTGGCATAAAGAACGTTACGGCTTTAGTTGAGGGTGATTATGCTTACGGATATTTAAAGGCGGAGCGCGGAGTGCATAGACTGGTCCGCATATCGCCTTTTGATTCCAATAAACGCAGGCATACTTCTTTTGCTTCCGTTGATGTCACTCCGGAAGTTGAAGACGATATAGAGCTGAAATTAGAAGAAAAGGACTTGAAGATAGATGTGTACCGCTCTAAAGGCGCAGGCGGCCAGAGCGTTAATACTACAGATTCTGCGGTCAGGATAACGCATTTACCGACAGGCATTGTTGCCCAGTGTCAGAATGAACGCTCCCAGCATCAAAATAAACAGACTGCACTTAAGATCCTGAAGTCAAGGATTTATGAATTAGAGAGGCGCAAGAAAGAAGATTTGCTTAAATCCAGCTCTGAAGATAAGAAGAAAATAGAATGGGGCAGTCAGATACGCTCTTATGTAATGCATCCTTACAGTATGGTTAAGGATCATCGTACCGATTGCGAGACGGGCGATGTAAACAAGATAATGGACGGCAATTTAGATGATTTTATCGAGGCCTATTTACGCAAAAGCGCCCAAGAAAAGTAGAGGAAAGATAGAATGTTCGGTTTTATAAAAGACAGCATGCTTAAACAGAAGCAAAATGCCCTGAAGAATAAATATCCTTCAGTTAATATTGTTCTGCATTCAGATATCCCCAGCCCTTGCGTTAATAAGGTTGTGGACGCCGCCCGTACAGTAGAGTTGGTTAATGCTTTCGAGCCGCAGATAAAGAAATTAAGCGATGAGCAGCTTAAAGGCAAGACTTTAGAATTTAAAGAGAAAATAAACAGAGAGCATGAATTATTAAAAGATCAGATTGTTCAATTAGAGGATGCAATAGCGGCTTCGGCCTTGCCTCAGGAAAAGGAGAGGCTTAAGGAGCAGCTCAAGACACTGCGTAATAAGATATTTGAAGGAATACTGCCTGAGGCTTTTGCCGTTGTCAGAGAGGCATCTTTGCGCACAATAGGCCTGCGTCATTTTGACGTGCAGATAGTAGGTGGTATTGTTTTGCATGAAGGAAGAATAGCAGAAATGGCAACGGGTGAAGGTAAGACCTTGGTTGCTACTTTGCCGGCTTACTTGAATGCATTATTAGGCAAAGGAGTGCATATAGTTACCGTTAATGATTATCTTGCCCGTCGTGATAGGGAATGGATGGGGCCAATTTTTGAATTCTTAGGTTTGAGCGTCGGGACAATCCAGCATGAAATGTCTGATGAGCAGCGTAAAGCAGAGTATTCCTGTGATATTACCTACGGCACTAATAACGAGTTTGGCTTCGATTATCTAAGGGATAATATGAAGTACCGGCTGGATGATTTAGTGCAGAGGCCGTTTTATTATGCGATAGTCGATGAGGTAGATTCTATTCTTGTAGATGAGGCGCGCACCCCTTTAATTATTTCCGGTCCGGCCGAAGAATCCACCGATAAATACTATACGGTAGATAAGATTATCCCGCGTCTGAAAGGCAGAATTATTTTAGAAAAAGACCAGATTGCCGCTAAATATAGAGGCGAAGATATCGGCAAGGGCTTTGATTATATAGTTGACGAAAAAGCCCATACCGCTCATCTTACCGAGGAAGGTGAAACTAAGGCTTGTTCCCTGCTTAATGTAGATAACCTGCATGATATTGAAACTATGGAATGGAGGCACCATATTATTCAGGCTTTGCGCGCACATAATTTGTATAAAAAAGACGTTGATTATGTTGTCAGGGACGGCGAAGTAATCATTGTTGATGAATTTACGGGGAGAATGATGCCGGGCAGGCGCTGGTCTGACGGCCTGCATCAGGCAGTAGAGGCCAAAGAAAATCTAAAGATAGAAAGAGAAAACCAGACCTTAGCCACCATTACCTTTCAAAATTACTTCCGTATGTATGAAAAGCTTTCCGGCATGACCGGCACAGCTTATACGGAGGCAAATGAGTTTAAGAATATATATCAGCTAGATGTAGTCGTTATGCCTACCAATAAAGAACTTGCGCGTGTTAACTATTCAGATTGCGTATATAAGACTAAAGAAGAAAAATTTGATGCAGTTGTCAAAGAGATAGAAGAGCTTTATAAGGCTGGTCGTCCGGTATTAGTTGGCACTATTTCAATAGAAAAATCCGAGTATATCTCTGCTTTGCTTGCGCGCAAAGGCATAACGCACCAGGTATTAAATGCTAAATACCATGAGATGGAAGCACAAATTGTTGCCCAGGCAGGCAGGTTTAAAGCGGTTACCATAGCGACCAATATGGCCGGAAGAGGTACGGATATACTCTTAGGCGGCAACCCCGACTTTATAGCTAAGAGTATAGCAAAGCAAAGTTTATCTGCCGATGATCCTGCTTATCATGATGAATATGTGAAAATATATAATAAATATAAAACCCAGACAGACCAAGAACATAATAAGGTTGTGGAATTGGGCGGCCTGCACGTTATAGGTACCGAACGTCATGAGGCACGCAGAATTGATAATCAGCTGCGCGGTCGTTCGGGCAGGCAGGGTGATCCCGGATCCTCACGGTTTTATGTTTCGTTGGAAGATGACCTGATGCGGCTTTTTGGATCAGAGAAGATAATAAGTATTATGGAGAAACTCGGGCTTGAGAAAGGGCAAGTCATAGAACATCCCTGGGTCAGCAAATCTATAGAAGTGGCGCAGAAGAGAGTTGAGGAGCATAATTTTGAAATAAGAAAACAACTGCTTGAATATGATAATGTTATGAATAAGCAGAGAGAGGTTATTTATTCTCAACGCCTCCAGATACTAGAAGGGGTGTCTTTAGAAGACGAAATACTGTCTAATGCCCAGGAGATACTCGATGGTTTAGTTAATATTTATTTAACCGATAACCAACAGGCAGGGGAATATGACGCTGCTACTTTCTTAAATAGCATAAAATCCAAATTTAGCCTCGAGCTTAACATTGATGAGATAGAGGGCAAGGCCGACAAAGAGGCGCTAAGGGATTATATATATGAAAGGGTAGCTTCTTTATATCATGAGAAAAAGGCTTCAATGGGGCAGGAGTTGTTTGCCCATCTTCAGAGGATTGTATTCTTGCAGATAATAGATACTAAATGGAAAGACCATCTTTACGCTATGGATAGCCTAAGAGAAGGGATAGGCTTGCGGGCCTATGGGCAGAGAGATCCTTTGGTTGAATATAAACATGAGGCATTTTCAATGTTCGCGGAAATGAGTTCTAATATTAAAGAGGAAACTACTGAAGCGATATTTAAGCTTGCTCCGGCTAAGGAACATCAGCCGTTTAGAGGAGTTTTTAGCCAGGTTCGTCAGAACTTATCGCATCCTGAAAGCGCTACTTTTGAAAATGATCAGCCTCGGACAAACGCCACAGCGTTGTCTTTAACCGAAAATAATACTGCCAAAAACACCCCCCATGTTTCTGGTGATAAAGTCGGAAGAAATGATCCCTGCCCCTGCGGTTCCGGAAAAAAATACAAAAAATGCTGCGGAAAGTAATTAACTCAAAGACTAAAAATTCAAGGATTAAGAATAACTCCTTAAGGGATGTAGCCCTGGTTATTTTATCCGCAGTGCTTTTAGCGTTGCCCTTTAATAACGGGAATCTTTGGGTTTTTGCCTGGTTTGGTTTTGTTCCGTTATTCTTTGTTTTAGAGAATAAGTCTTCTGCCCAGGCTTTTATGTTTTCATTTTTATCAGGAGTTATTTTCTGGTTTTTTACTATATATTGGCTGGCTAATGTAACTATTATCGGGCTTATCGTATTTATCTTGTATTTAGGATTGTATTTCGGTCTTTTCGGTGTGTTGATTAGAAGGTTTTATTTCCCCTTACTTTTTGCCCCTTCTTTGTGGGTTGTCTTAGAATATATACGCAGTTTTTTGTTAACCGGGTTTCCTTGGGCGCTTTTAGGTTACTCACAGTATAAGAATCTTCCTGCAATACAGATTGCCGATATTACAGGTGTCTGGGGTGTTTCTTTTTTGGTAATAATTGTTAATGTTTATATTTATAGATTAATAAGAAACAGGCCGAGACTTCAGCAGGCCGTTATTGTTCCAGTTATTGTTTTAGTATCGTTTGGCTATGGTTTCTATAAAATAAATTTAGCCCATAGCCATATTTCTTTATCGCAATTAAGGATTTCTGTAGTCCAGGCGAATATCCCACAGGAATTAAAGTGGGACCCTAAAGCAAAGCATTACATAATGGAAAACTATATTCGCCTGACAGAAACAGTATCAAAAGAAAGGCCGGATTTGATAATTTGGCCGGAAGCCGCCTCTCCGTGTTATCTGGGGGAAGAAAAGTGGTGTTTTAATGAAATATCAGATTTATCTTACCGCATCCATCGTCCTTTATTGCTTGGTACGGTTACGGTAGATAGAGGCTCTTATTATAATAGTGTTTTATTCATCAACGGTTTATCACAGGAATACCAGCTTTATCATAAGATACATCTTGTTCCTTTCGGCGAGTATGTACCGTTAAGGCATATCTTCACTTTCTTAGATACAGTAGTGCCTATCGGAGATTTTTCTGCCGGGAAGGAATACATAGTATTTAATATTCCTGATCCAGCTTCAAGGGCCAAGGATAAATTCTCTGTTTTAATTTGTTTTGAAGATGTTTTCCCCGGGTTGGCCAGGAATTTTGTAAAGAACGGCGCGCAGTTTTTAGTTAATATCACTAATGATGCCTGGTTCGGCCGTACATCAAGCCCCTATCAACATCTTTCTGCTTCGGTTTTCAGGGCAGTAGAGAACAGGGTTTCTCTGGTGCGTTCAGCGAATACGGGGGTTTCGGCATTTATATCTCCCGAAGGCCGCATCGAAGCGATATTCAGCGATGATAAGGGTAGAAGTATTTTTGTAGAGGGGGCCCTTACCCGGGAGCTGAAAGTGTTTGCTGCAGGAAAGGCATTTTATACCAGATTCGGTGATATTTTTATTTTTCTATTGTTTATTTTCCTGATTTATAGTATATTTCGTTTGTTTTATATAGCGAAAGAGAGAAAATGAAAAAAACATTTATATTATTCCTTATTCTTGCTTTAGTTTTTATTCCGCTGACTATATCCTGGGTTAATAAGGAGAACTTTATCATCCCGGTATGCTATAGCTATGATATTATAATACGTAATGACAGCCGTGGAGATGGCTTTTTTGCTGCCAAGCGCAGCGGCAACAGAGTGCATAATGGTATCGATTTATTAGCTGATATAGGTACACCTGTTTTGGCGGCGCGTTCAGGCCTGGTTGTCGAAGCTACTTCCAGTAAGGGTATGGGAAATTATGTTATCCTGAAACACTATGATGGTCTTACTACTATATACGGGCATCTTTCCAGTATTGATACTAGAAAAGGGATGTTGGTAAGGCAGGGCGAGATTATTGGCAAAGTAGGCAAGACAGGAAATGCTAACCACCCGGATATGCTGCCGCATCTGCATTTTGAGATTCGCAAAAACAATATCCCGCAGGATCCTTCCGGATACTTAAGTTAATAAATATAAATCTTATATTTCGCGCGGTTCGATGTGCACAATCACATCAGTGACTCCGGGAATGCCTTTTTTGATGTTGTCTTCGATGTCGTATGATATCTGGTGGGCTTTGTCTATGTGCATGTTAGGGTCTACCTGCACATGCAGGTCGATATGTATATCATCACTCCTGCCGCGTGTGCGGATCTTATGGCAGGTTTTTACTCCTTTTGTGGAAAGCACGATATCCACTATTTTTTTTGTCTCTACAGGGGCTGCTGAGTCACATAACACTTTGGAGCTTTCAGCAATAATCTGATATCCGCTGTAGCCTATTAACAGCGCGATAATCATTGTAGCTATCGGGTCAAATACAGGGTAACCTAATTTTATTACAACTAGCCCTATAATAACTGACAGCGATACAAATATATCAGACTTTGTATGCATTGAGTCGGATATTAATATGTCGCTTTTTAAAGCTTCGCCGCGCCTACGTTCATATAACAGGACGAATAAATTTATAATCAGGGTTACTATCATTACTGCGAAACTCTTGATATTTACTTCGGGGGTCACCGGAATAAATATTCTCCCGAGGCCTTCTTTAAATAAGTTAAAGGCCACGATGAATAATATGGCAGCTATAATAAGCGAGAAGAGGGTTTCGTATTTTTTGTGTCCGTAAGGATGATTGAGGTCTTCGGGGCGGTAGGCTAAACGTATGCCTATCAGCCCTATGATGTTTGATGCCCCATCTGATAAGGAATGAAAGCCGTCTGCAGTTATGCTTGCACAATTAGTGATTATACCGAATACGATTTTTGCCAAGGCCACCAGCCAATTCAATATCAGTACAATAATTAGCACGAAAGTTATTTTTTTATAGCGGATACGCGTATCGTCCATAGCCTTTATTATATCTTAACTGTAGAGACAAGCAATATTTTTTAAGGTGTTCTCCAGGCTTTAGTTGCGTGAATATGAGGAGTTGATTTAGAGTTTAGCGTATGTTAAAATTATTTTCATACGAGGTTGACAATAAATATAGCCATGAAAAAAATCACGCTGTTAATAATTGTTTTATTATTTTTGTTCGGTTCTGCCAGCGGCTCCGATATCCCGGAGGCAGGGCTTATAAAGCCAACAGACAGGATTCTTATTATCGCCCCCCATCCTGACGATGAGGCGCTAGGTTGTTCCGGGGTTATCCAGCGTGCAGTTAGGGCAGGGGCTAAGTTAAGAATAGTATATTTGACTAATGGCGATCATAATGAATTCGCTTTTATAGCTTATAAAAAACGTATACCTATATTTAAAAGTGAATTCATAGGCATGGGAGAGATGCGCCGCAGGGAAGCTGTAAGGGCAATGGCCGTTTTAGGACTAAAAGAAGAAAATCTTTATTTTCTTGGTTACCCCGATTTCGGGCTTTTTAGTATATTCAGCCAATACTGGCAGACGGATAAGCCGTTTCGCAGTATATTGACCAGGATATCCAGCGTACCCTATAAAGATAATTTTTCATTCGGCTCTTCTTATATCGGTGAAAATATACTTCAAGATATTAAGAAAATTATATCTGATTTTAAGCCGAATAGAATCTTTGTTTCTCATCCTGCGGATGTCAATGGCGATCATAAGGCCGCGTATTTATTTCTTGAGATTGCGTTAGCTGAACTTAAAGATAGTATGGAGCGCCCGCAAATTAACCTCTACCTTATACATAAAGTAGGCTGGCCACTGCCTCGGCATTATCATCCATATCTGCAGATTTATCCACCACAGGATTTATCGGACTCTGATTTAGAATGGAGTCAAATACGCTTAAGCAGCGAGGAGATAAATAAAAAACACCAGGCATTGCTTTGTTATAAGAGCCAAACTAGATCAAGCGCATTTTATCTTCTTGCTTTTGCGCGTAATAATGAACTTTTTTCGGTTTATCCGCAGATAGCTATAGGTTTCTTAGGCGACAGTGTTACTCAAACAGAGGCAAGGAGTAGCTCTTTTATTGATAGCATATCCGCATACTTTAAGTCTTTATTCAGCAGGCCGGTTGAGATTGAAAAGAACAGTTTTACTCTGCGCAGGGCAGGGAATTATCTTACTTATTCTGTAAATAAGGACTATTTTACTGTGAGCATCAGTAAGCCGCCGCATATCAAATCAAGATTTTATTCTATGGTTTATCTGTTTGGATATAGATATGGAACTGATTTTTCTTCCATGCCTAAAATCCGCCTTGTGATGAAGCCGGATAAGATAGTTATTTTTGACAAAAAGAAGGAGTTATCTCTTTCGGGCGTGCTATTTAAAAGCGAGAAAGAGGCTTTAACTGTAAGCCTGCCCTGGGCTTTGTTGGATAGCCCGGATTTTATCTTGAGTTTCATGAAGACTTCTGGTAAAGATATATCCGATAGGAGGGCTTTCCGCAAGATAGACATAGACAGAGCGGCAGCCAAGAAAGGAAGGAATATATGCTGGAACTAAAACTTGTTAAGATAAATAAGCCTGCTGATGTAAATATAATACTTGGCCAGAGCCATTTTATAAAGACGGTAGAGGACATCTATGAGCTTTTGGTTAATAATGTCCCGGGGATAAAATTCGGGATAGCCTTTGTTGAGTCATCAGGGGCCTGCAAGATAAGGTGTGAAGGCAATGACTCTGAATTAACGCATCTTGTTTCAGAGAATATGATGGCGATAGGCGCAGGGCACAGCTTTCTGGTGTTTATTAAAAATGCCTACCCCATAAACGTTCTCAACGGAATAAAGAATATACCCGAGGTATGTAATATATATTGTGCTTCTGCTAATCCGGCAGAGGTGATAATAGCCCGGAGTGATATGGGCTGTGGTATTTTGGGAGTTATAGACGGCTCTTATCTTAAGGGGCTGGAAAATGAGGAAGATAAGAAATGGCGGCATGATTTCCTACGCAATATCGGATACAAATTATGATTCGTTTATTTTAAGATATGGTATATCCGATGTAAGAAGCAGCCTTGTATTTAGCGTTATTTCTGTTATAATCTAAAATCAAACCATATGTTTTCCAAGAAGATAAAACAAAATATTCTTTATTCACTGGGGTTGGTTTTTTTAAACATTTGCTCTTTTGTAGTAGGAATTATCCCCAGGCGTTATCTGTATAGTTTTGCCAGACAGATATCTTATTTGGCTTATAGATTTAACCGTAAACAAAGAGAAATAGCGCTTGAGAGCTTAAGCCTGGCTTTTGGCAAGGAGAAAACAAAAGAAGAGATAGAGAAGATAGCCAGAGATTGTTTTGTTTTTATGGCCAAGGCGAGTATTGAATTAATGTTTTTGATGGATAGGCCTAAGTTATTGAAGCAGCGTGTTAGTTTTTCGGGTAAAGAGAAGCTTGATTCGGCGTTAAAAAAAGGTAACGGTGTTATACTGGTAAGTGCGCATTTCGGTAATTTTCCTTTGATGATGGCGCGCCTGAGCCAGGAAGGTTATAAGACGGCCGGTATAATGCGGCCGATGCGTGACCCAAAAATAGAAGAGCTTTTTTTAAACAAACGTAACCGTTTAGGAATTATTACTGTGTATGCCCAGCCGCGCAAGGCTTGCGTGGATAATTCCATACGCGTACTGCGCGATAATGGTTTGTTGTTTGTTCCGATAGACCAGCATTTTGGCACCGGCGGAGTGATGGTAGATTTTTTCGGCAGGAAAGCTGCTACTGCTACCGGTCCGGTTGTGCTGGCGCAACGGACTAAGAGCGCGATTGTCCCATGTTTTATCGTAAGGCAACCTGATGATTCGCACTTGATAATATTTGAAGAGCCTTTGATTTTAGAGGAGGCGGACACCTCCGAGGCTACTATTGTAAAGAATATCCAGAAGTTAACCGGCATTATTGAAACTTACATCCGCAGATACCCCGCGGAATGGGGTTGGGTTCACCGTCGCTGGAAAAGCGAGATGAAAAAATAGCAGGCTAAAAGGAGCCCTATAATGTTTAAGGTTTTATTCAAGTTAATATTAGGCCTGGTATTTCTTTCTGCCGGCATCTTGGCGCTTTTAAAATGGAGAGATGCCTTCTGGACTCTTTTTACTGCAAGCTTAGGTTTGATTTTGATTTTAATAGGAGTGCTTATTTTATCAGTTAGTAAAGATTAACCGGGACAAAAATTTAGGAGGCTCGTATGTCAGAATTGGTTTTAAAAAGAGAAGTCGTAGCAGATAAAACAACCTGCCGTGTAATAGCCGTATTGTTTTTTATAATTATGACTGCTTTGGGCTCTTTTGTGCGCATACCGCTTTTCTTCACCCCTGTTCCGCTTACCCTGCAGACTTTCTTTGTGCTTCTTGCAGGAGCTTTCTTAGGCAGGAACTTAGGAGTTTTATCGCAATTAGGCTATATACTTATCGGGGTCATCGGTCTTCCTGTTTTCAGCGGAGCCCAGGCGGGGTTACTTTATCTGTTCGGCCCCACAGGCGGGTATTTATTCGGATTTCTGGTAGCAGCTATTTTTATAGGCCAGTTTATTCATTTATTCGCCAAGAGTATCTTTTCAGTATTCTGTTTGTTATTTGCAGCCGATTTGATTATTTTATTCTGCGGAGCAGTATATCTGGCATTCCTTACTAAATTAAGTTTTGCCCAGGCAGTATCCTTAGGGGTTGCTCCTTTTATTGCCGGAGATTTATTAAAGGCTTCAGCTGCAGCAGGAATATTTTGGAAATTTAAGAACAGAGCAAAAGAAATACTAGATTAATTTTTTTTAATCCTTCTTTCTCAAGCATCTTATAACAAAAGGAGCTTAAAATGAAGGTAAAAGATATCATGACAAGTCAGGTAAAAAGTTTTTCTCCTGACTCCAGCGCCAAGGAAGCTTTGGATGTATTAAGAGAGACAGAAATAAGCGGCCTCCCGGTTATAGATGAACAGGGTAAGCTTGTCGGCATGCTTACAGAGAAAGAAATCTTAGCTTATCTTTTGCCCAGTTATATCGATAAGGTCGGTAGTTTTGTATATGAAGATAATCCGAAAGCAGTAAAAAAGAAGGCTGCGCTTTTGAGTGGGGTGAAGGTGAGCCAGGTTATGCGCAAGGAAGTGCTTACCATTAATGAGGATGCGGCTTTATGCGAGGTAGCTCGTACTATGCTTACTCAAAAAGCCCGGCGCCTTCCTGTTGTAGATAAAAACGGCAGAGTTGTGGGGATTATTGCCCGCTGCGATATCTTAAAGGCGATAACAAGCGAAATCCAGGATTAATTCTTTTTATTATCCATGGTTTATCCCGTTTGATTATGAGTATTAAGGGGGTGTTTGGATAATTTGTTTAAGAAGCTGCTGGTACTTATTGCTGTATCATCCGGTATCGGATTGCTATCTACAAAGATAGGGCTTAATTCTCAACAGGCAATCTCCATATCCATATTTTTTGTTTCTATATTAGGAACTTTGCTTTTCTGGAGTTTCAGGCTCACCTTTGTTTTTCTCGGCACCTCAATCCTCCTCCTTACAAAAACTATAGACTTAGAAAGTGTAATCAAATTTTCTTCCATGGAAGTCATACTTTTCCTTGTGGGTATGATGGTTTTAGTCGGCCTACTCAAGGACGCGGGTTTTTTTGCCTGGATTGTCAGTCTTATACTAAGAGCTAAAAATCTAAACGCCACCAAATTCCTTTTATTTATTTCTTTTATTTCCGCTTTGCTCTCATGCGCGATAGATGAGGTTACCTCTATTATATTTATTGTAGCTGCTATATTTGAAATCTGCGATTATTTTGAAGTTGACCCTGTGCCGTTTTTAATCATATCTATTCTGGCAACTAATATCGGCTCAAGCGGAACAGTTCTTGGTAACCCGATAGGTATACTTATCGCGACTAAATCAGGGCTGACTTTCGAGGATTTCATTACTAAGGCTTTCCCGGTGATGTTAGTTTGTCTTTTGGCAACTATATTAATCGTAAGATTCTGGTATAGGAAGCAGTTGTCTGAACTCGATCATAAAATGAAAGAATTAGGCGCCAATGATATGTTGATCAAGCTTATTTCCGTGCCGCCGGAACGCGAGTTAAGGATCGGCTTGATTATTTTCGGCTGTACACTTTTCTCAATAGCGCTACATCATCGTCTTGAGCTTTTGTTGGGACTGAAAGAAAATACCGTGTTATTGATAATCCCGCTTTTGGCCAGCGGAGGAGTTATGGCCTGGAAGTGGAAAAAGGCCAGGGAATTTATTGAAAAAGACGTAGAATGGTGGACGCTTTTATTCTTTCTTCTTCTTTTTGCGCAGGCAGGGACCCTTAAATATACTGGCGCTACTGATGTCTTGGCAGAGCATCTTGCGCGCATAGCAAGCCACAACCTATCTACGCTTATAGGTATGATTCTTTGGATTGCTACCATAGGTTCCAGTCTTCTTGATAACGTGGTGTTGGTTGCAGCCTTGATACCGATTGTACAAAGTTTTCAGTCTCTGAATATCAGCCTGCAGCCTTTATGGTGGGCCCTGCTTTTCGGAGGGTGTTTCGGAGGCAATATTACTTTAGTGGGCTCAACCGCTAATATCGTTGCTTTGGGTATTTTGGAAAAAGAGCGTAATATACACGTAAATTTCTTTGCTTGGTTTAAGATAGGGATAGTAGTAGGCCTTATTACCACATTGGTTGTGTGGGCAGTGCTTGTTTTTGTCCCGTATTATCATTAGGGCTGTAAAGACTCGTATTGACATTTATCTTGATAAGTGTTAGATTATAGCGATTCTTTATTAGGAGGTGTTCTATGAGGAAGATAGGTATTATTGCGTTATTGGTAGGGTTGATCATGTTTTTTTGCAACGCTTTTGCCTTTTCTCAGGAAACTAGTGCGCCTGCTCAGGAGTACCCTCAGCTTGAATGGCTTTGGGGCGAAGTTGTTTCAGTTGACCTTGGGAGCAATAAAGTTACCATTAAATATCCTGATTATGAAACAGAGCAGGATAAAGAAATTACTCTTTCGGTAGACGAAAAAACTCAATATAATAACGTATCTTCCCTGGCTGATATTAAACCGCAGGATACATTGAGTATAGATTACCGGGTTACTGTTACAGGAGATAGTGTTGCCGAAAATATCAGCTTAGATAAGCCTGATGAAAATTCCCAGGATGATACAGATAGCATCTCGCCGGATGACATGCAACAGCAGGAGCAACAGGAAGCGGTTTCGCCTGAAGAATCCAGCCAGTAGGCATCAGAGGTAGACTATAATTATTTAGGCAGGGTTAAAAGCCCTGCCTTATTTTTATTATGAAGAAGAGAAAGCTCATTATATTTGATTTAGATGGGACTTTGGTGGATGCTTATCCGGCAATCATCGGAAGCTTTAATTACGTCATGCGGCAGTTGGGTTTGAGAAAACATAGTGACGCCGTCATCAGAAAGGCTGTAGGCTGGGGCGATAAAAATCTTCTGCAACCGTTTGTTCCCGCGGGCATGCTTGACCGCGCCCTGATGTTATACCGTAACCATCATTCTAAGGCCATATTCAGCGGCTCCAGGCTTTTTACTGCCACCTTAACTTTATTGAAGTTGCTTAAAAAGAGAGGCTGTGCGTTGGCCATAGCCAGTAACCGTCCGACAAAGTTTACTGTATCTTTGCTTAAGCACCTTAGGCTGGAGAAATATTTTGATTATGTACTTTGCGCGGATAAATTAAGGCAAGGTAAGCCGCATCCGGAAATTATATTTAAGATTATGAAAAAGCTTAAGATAGGCGCCAGCGATACTATTTATGTGGGGGATATGACAATAGACGCTCAGGCGGGCAGATGTGCAGGGGTACGCACATTTATTGTTACTACCGGCTCAAGCTCAAGGAAACAGATAGAAATGCAGAAACCCGATATGATTTTTAAGAATTTGCAGGGCCTAATCTCTGTTTTAAAGAAGGGTGTTTTGTCTTGACAGTAGCTTTGTTTGGTAATATATTAATTTAATCTGCCGGCTTCCAAATCCGCAGTTTACCGTCTAAATGGAGGATAAGATGAGAAAAATCACGTTTATCATGGCAACATTGGTGGCTGCTGTAGTAGCTTTTGGCTGCGCTGCCGAGCAAAAGGCGCCGGCTAAACCAAAAGTTATTCTACTTATATCCGAACAAAATATAGAAGGTCCCCAGCGTGCCTGGTGGGCAAGTGAAATAGACTTATCTACCACGGAAGCTAAATTGGCAACCAAGCTTATAGATGGCGGTTATGAGGTTCTTGAACCTTCGAATTTGAATAGAATTATCAATCAGGATAAAGCGTTTCGCTTGGTGAATTTCTCGGATGATAAGGCAGTGAAGCTGGGAAACTTATCTAAAGCCAATTACGTGATTTTAGGCAAGGCTATTGCTTCCAGCGGAGGCAATGTCCCGCAGTCTAATATGCGCTCATGTTTTGCAAATATATCTGCTAAGGTAATTAATGTAAAAGACGGTAAGGTATTGGCTTATCTGGATGCTTCAGGAAGTTCTGCACATATGGATGTTATAACCGGAGGCAGGGAGGCGCTTTCTGCTGCCGGAGATGATCTTGCATTGAAAGTTCTGGATGTTTTAAATAAGCAGGGAGGGAAATGATATGAAGAAGTTTCTTTTAGGGTTTTGTATTTTGATGTTATTTATCGGCCTTACCGGTTGTGAGACGATGTCTCAGCCTACGGCCCAGGTGGATAATAATGCTGGTGTGGCGCCTCTGCCGCCTTATTCCGGGCCAAAGGCGCGTGTGGCAGTTGCTGATTTTGATGTTAAGGCTGCTAAGGCTCACGGAGAAATAGGCACGGGTTTAAGAGAGATGTTGGTTACAGCCCTTATTAATAGTAATCGTTTTTCGGTTCTTGAGCGTCAGGCATTAAGCGCGGTTATGCAGGAGCAGGAGTTATCTGCCTCCGGTGCAGCCCAGACCGGCGCAGGTGGCCCGCAGAGAGGTAAGATTAAAACAGCCGATTTAATTATTACCGCAGCTGTCACTGAATTTGAGCCTCAGGCTTCAGGCGGAGCAGGTGGTATCGGCGGAGGAGGCAGTGTCGGCAGCGGAGTCTTAGGCGGGCTTCTCGGGGCGACGATGAACAAATCCCATATGGCGCTTGATATCAGGATTATAGATTCTTCTACTTCAGAAGTTTTAGCTGCTACCCGCGTGCAGGGGCAGGCTTCGGATGTAAGTGGCGCTATCATGGCGGGATTCTTGGGAAGTTGGGGTTTAGGCGCAGGATTATCCGGATATGCTAATACTCCGATGGAGAAAGCAATACGAGTTTGTATAATTGAGGCTGTTAGATATATAGCGCAGACTGTGCCGCCGACTTATTATAAATATTAAATATATATTAACTAATATAAGGAAAAAATAATGGGTAAACGTAAAAGAAGAGGGAAGCTTAACTGGCGTTCCAAAAAAGCTAATAAAGGCAGAAAGCCTTGTTTAGGCTAATGATATAGTTTTGCCGGCAGATAAAATTATCCGGCTCCGGAGATTTGGGTGCGTTGTTATGAAATTTGCCTTAATTTTGCTTAGTACTTTTATCGTCAGCCTCATTTCGCTTATCGGCATATTTACTCTGGCGATAAAAGAAGATTTACTACAAAAAATCCTTTTTTCTCTTGTTGGTTTCTCCGCCGGAGCTTTAATAGGCGGTGCCTTCCTGCATATTTTGCCTGAAGCCTTAAAAGAAACAAAAAGCGAAGCAGTATTTTATTACCTAATTCTCGGTATTATTTTGTTTTTTCTCCTTGAGAGGTATTTCCATTGGCGGCATTGCCATGAAGGTAAATGCGATATACATGCTTTCACTTATTTAAATCTGATAGGCGACGGATTCCACAACTTTATCGATGGGATGTTAATCGCGGTAAGTTTTGTTTCTTCGATAGGTTTGGGCATAGTGACTACAACGGCGGTAATCCTTCATGAAATTCCTCAGGAGCTTGGTGATTTCGGAGTTCTTGTCTACGGCGGGTTCACTAAGAAGAAGGCGCTGTTTTATAACTTTCTTTCGGCTATATTAGCGGTAGTAGGGGCTGTAGCCGGGTATTTTATTTCTGATTTAGTTGCCGGGTTTTCGAATTTTATCCTGCCGCTTTCCGCCGGAGGATTTATTTATATTGCTGCTTCTGACCTTATCCCTGAGATACATAAGGAAAGCGATTTAAAACGTGCTACTGCAGCTTTCATAGCATTCTTATTAGGTATTGCTTTTATGGCTGCTGCGCGCGTTTTCTTGGAAGTATAATTTTCATCGATCCCATCTTCTATAGTAACAAGTACGCCATTTATTAAAAACAAGGAATAAAATGAAAAAGTTATCTTTGGTGCAGATGAAGGAAGGCCAAAAAGGCAAGATTATTGAGATAACCGGAGGAGTTAATTTGCGTAACCGGCTTATGAGTATGGGCATGTATGAGGATAGGGAAGTTATTAAGTTGAGCCATTTTGCTTTGAAGGGGCCTGTGGCAGTGAAAGTAGGCAGGAGCGTATTCGCTATAGGTCACAGTATGGCAGCAAAGATTATTCTGGAGTTAGAATGATAAAACGTATTTTGCTTGTAGGTAACCCTAATGTTGGGAAATCGGCGGTTTTTTCGCGCTTAACCGGCGTTCAGGTGATTACTTCAAATTATCCCGGTACAACCGTTGAGATAGCCAAGGGATTCTTAAAAATAAGAGAAGAGAAGATAGAGGTTATAGATTTACCTGGGACATATTCTCTTGAGCCTAGCTCTCCTGCCGAGGAAGTGGCGGTACGCCTTTTAAAAGAATCCGGCAAGGATGATTCGGTAGTAATTAATGTCATTGATGCTACTAATTTAGAAAGGAATCTTTTTTTAAGCCTGCAGCTTATTGAACAAGGATACCCTTTGATCTTATGCCTTAATATGTGTGATGATACCGTTCATCGCGGCATAGATATAAATATTCAAAAGTTGGAATCATTATTAGGTGTTCCGGTTATTCCTACTTGTGCGGTAACCGGAGTCGGTATAAAAATGCTGATAGAGAAGATTAATTCTCCTAAAACTCAAGAAATTGTTGTTGATGCCGGACACCGTAAGCGTTGGGAGAAGATTGGAGAAATAGTTGAGCAGTCTCAACACCTTACTCACCGCCACCATAATTTACGCGAGATATTAGAAGATGCTTCAGTGCGCCCCTTAAGCGGGCTGTTTATGTCAGTAGTAATCATTTTTGCTTCTTTTAAGTTTGTGCGCTTCTTGGGCGAGTATCTTATAAACACTATATTCGATCCATTCTTTGCAAATCTTTACCAGCCGTTAGTCGAGAAATTGAGTAATTTCTTAGGTAGGAGCGGTTTTTTGCACCATCTGCTTATCGGAGACTTTGTTCTGGGGAGTATAGATTTTAAACAGTCAATGGGGCTTTTGACTACTGCCCCGTATATCGAGTTTGCTATGGTTTTGCCGTATCTGTTTTCTTTTTATCTGGTTTTAAGCCTGCTTGAAGATGTAGGTTACCTACCGCGCTTAGCGATGCTTTTGGATAATATATTTCATCGTATAGGTTTGCATGGTTTTGCTGTTATCCCGGTTCTCTTGGGGTTCGGTTGCAATGTCCCGGGAATATTGGCTACGCGTAGCTTAGAATCAAAGAGAGAACGTTTTATCGCCTCGACTTTAATATCAATAGGTGTTCCGTGCGTGCCTCTTCAGGCAATGATATTCGGGCTCTTAGGCCAATTGGGAGGATTTTATGTAAGCGGAGTATATCTTACTCTTTTTTCAATAGTCATAATACTCGGTGTTATACTCAACAGAACGGTTAAAGGTTATAGCCCGGAGTTTCTGCTTGAAATCCCACCCTATAGAATACCGCCGCTTGATGCGCTCCTGAAGAAGATTTATATGCGTATAAAAGGTTTTATTGTTGAGGCTGTCCCCGTTGTTTTATTGGGTGTTTTTATAATAAATATAATGATATATTTTAAAGTTTTTGATCTGGTCACTACTTTGACCAGCCCGATTATTACCGGTTTATTCGGGCTCCCGAAAGAGGCAGTAGTTGCTTTGGCCATAGGTTTTTTAAGAAAAGATATAGCAGTAGGTATGCTTGTGCCCTTAGGGATGACTGCCAAGCAGCTCTTTATTTCTACAACACTTCTGGCAATTTCTTTCCCCTGCATAGCCACTTTTGTTATCCTTTCCAAAGAGCTGGGCCTAAAAGACCTGCTTAAGGCAATAGCAATAATGACTTTTATAAGCTTGATAGTCGGCGTTTTGCTTAATTTTTGTATAGTAAGATAATGCTATATGCAGATTATAGTCTATGGTAGCGGAACTAGGACATTGAGGTTTTAGTATATGAAAGCGATAGCTTTGGTTTCCGGAGGGTTGGATAGCGTGTTAGCGGCTTATGTAATGCATAGCCAGAACATAGAAGTAATCCCAGTTTATTTTCGTATCCCATTTTGCCATGTCTCCAAAAGTGATCCCAATGTCAGCGTTAACAATGTCCGGTCGCTAATCTCCCAGATTGGCCTAAAGTTAGATGTAGTTGATATATCTTCTGATTTTTTGAGGTTAATAAATTCTCCCACTCATGGCTTTGGCTCTAATATGAATCCTTGTATCGATTGCAAGATTCTCATGCTCAAGAAAGCAAAGTCTATTATGTCTGATTTCGGCGCCTTTTTTGTAATCACAGGTGAAGTTCTGGGGCAGCGTCCGATGTCGCAAAATAAAAGTTCCCTGCGCCTGATTGAAGAAGAGTCTGGTTTGGAAGGATTGCTTGTTCGTCCGCTTTCGGGGAAACTCATGCCTGCTACTATTCCTGAAGAGAAGGGATGGATAAGAAGGGAAGCGCTACTTAGCATGTCCGGGCGTTCCCGTAAGCCGCAGATTGAATTGGCAAAAAAGATAGGGCTAAACGGATATCCTAATCCTGCAGGGGGATGCCTTTTGACTGATCCTGAATTTTCAAAGCGCCTCAAAGAGCTCATTAGAAATGATGATATGAATTTAGAAAATGTCCAACTGCTTAAATTTGGCAGGCATTTCAGGTTAAGACATGGGACAAAAATAATCGTAGGGCGCGATGAAAGGGAGAGTAATTTGCTTATCTCTTTAGCCAGGCCGGGGGATTATTTATTTATGCCTCCGGAAGATGTGGCCGGGCCGACTTGTATAGGCAGGGGCTTATTTGATGAGGGTTTGTTAAATACTGCTTTAGGCATTGCTTCTTATTATTGTGACGATAAGAAAGAAGTCGTATGCAGGAGGTTTGATGAGAATCAAACAAGAGTTTTGCAGGTAGCGCCATTGGATAAGAATGAAATTATCCGCTTAAGGATATAAGAATATCTTTTGCAGTTGCACGGTGTTTTTAAGCACGGCAAGGAGAATTGCATGAAAGAGGCCTTGTTGTATAAGAAATTAGACGATAAGAAGGTCCAGTGTTATCTTTGCGTCCATAATTGCATTATTAAAGATAATGAGTTTGGTTTTTGCGCGGTAAGGCAGAATAGGGGTGGAGTTCTTTATACTTATACTTACGGAAAGTTAGTTGCTGCGCAAATTGACCCTATCGAGAAAAAACCGCTGTATCATTTTCTCCCCGGCTCAAAGAGTTTCTCCATAGCTACCTTGGGCTGTAATTTCCGTTGTGGATTTTGTCAGAACTGGCAGATATCGCAGGCTGACTTCAAGCAAGTCAATGCCTCTATGGGTGAAGACTACAGCCCTGCACAGATAGTTGATGCTGCCGTAAAAAGTAAATGCAAGAGCATCTCTTATACTTATACCGAGCCGACCATATTTTTTGAGCTGGCCTTAGATACTGCAAAAATTGCAAAAAATAAAGGTTTGAACAATGTCTTTGTTACAAATGGTTTTATGAGCAGCGAATGCCTCCAGATGATAGCGCCTTATCTGGATGCGGCAAATGTAGACCTGAAGTTTTTTAATGATGAGTCTTATAAGAAAATTTGTTCAGGCAGGCTTTCTGCGGTGTTAGACTCAATACGCCTTATGCATAAGTTAGGTATTTGGGTCGAGTTGACCACTTTAGTAATTCCGGGAGAAAACGATTCTCAACAGGAGCTCGATGGCATAGCCGGTTTTATATCAGAAGTCGATAAAAATATACCCTGGCATATATCCCGTTTTCATCCTGACTATAAATTCAGGCAAAAAACATCTACGCCCGAATATATTATCAAAATAGCCCAAGATCTTGGCCGCAAACGTAAATTAAATTATGTCTATGCCGGCAACGTTACCGGTTGGGGGGCTGATACGTATTGCCCGAAATGTAGTAAGCTTTTAATCGGCAGGGATGGTTTTTCTGTAGCCAGCAACAATATAAAAGACGGTAAATGCGGATTCTGTTCTTATTCTATAGCGGGAAGGTTTTAGTTTTAGGGTAGTTCGTTTGGCATTGACATTTTAACCGTGCGGCTTTATATTGTTTTTACAAGACACCGTAAGAATATATATTAATTATATGAATTGTCTTAAAGCATTGCTTATCGTTGATTTACAGAATGATTTTTGCCCGAAAGGTGCATTGGGGGTGTCTGGGGGCGATACGATCGTGCCGGTTGTCAATAAGTACATAGAAGAATTCTCCAAGCTTTCTTTGCCGGTATTCGCTACAAGGGACTGGCACCCCAAAGAAACAAAACATTTTAAAGAATTCGGCGGGAAGTGGCCGGCGCACTGTATACAAAATACCCCGGGTTCAGAGTTTCATCCAGATTTAAAGCTACCCAAGGACGCAATTTTATTGTATAAAGGCATGGATTCTGGTCAAGATGATTATTCCTCTTTTTCTGCTCGCAATGATAAAGGTACGACACTGGGAGTTTTATTGAGAGAGCTGAAGATAGAGGAACTTTATATAGCCGGGCTTGCTACTGATTATTGTGTAAAATATACCGGTTTGGATGCTTTAGGAGCAGGATTAAAAGTTAGAATATTGGTTGATGCAGTTAGGGGGGTCAATTTAAAAACAGACGATTCCAGGGAAGCTCTTAGGCTTCTTGCCGATTCAGGAGCGCAGCTGGTTGATTTTAAGAAAACACAGGAGGAATTATGCAGCTTGACGACATAAAGATTTCTAAAGCGATAATTGAGTCTTACAATAAAAAATTAATAGACGCCCTGGATGTTGATGTGGCTATAGTCGGGGCCGGCCCTGCAGGCATGGTTTGTGCTTATTATCTTGCCAAAAATAAAGTCAAGGTAGTTATATTTGAAAGAAAACTATCTGTCGGAGGCGGAATGTGGGGCGGGGGCATCATGTTTAATGAGATTGTGGTTCAGGATAAGGCCAAGACTATACTTGATGAATTTTCGGTAAGGACCAGGTTGTATGAGCCCGGATATTATTTAGCTGATTCAATTGAGTCGGTATCTACTATTTGTTCTAAGGCAGTAAAGGCGGGAGCTAAAGTTTTTAATCTCTTAAGTGCTGAAGACGTCATGATTAGAAAGAACCGGATAAGCGGGTTAGTTTTAAACTGGACGGCAGTTGAGATGGCGCGCTTGCACGTCGATCCTATTACTATGCAGGCAAAGTTTGTAGTGGATGCTACCGGTCATGATTCGGAGGTTGTAAAAATCGCCGAAAGAAAATCCGGTTTAAAGTTAAAGACAAAAACCGGAAGATTAGTGGGGGAGCAGTCAATGTGGGCGCAGGTAGGTGAGGAAACAATAGTGCGTAATTCCAAGGAAGTCGCTCCCGGGCTTTATACCTGCGGGATGTGCTCTAATGCCGTATTCGGCGGGCCGCGTATGGGCCCGGTTTTCGGCGGGATGCTTCTTTCAGGCAAAAAGATAGCTGCTGATTTATTAAAAAGGCTCTAAATTATGGAACCAAAAATTACGTCTCTTTTAATATTTATCTTTGCCTATATATTGTTTGTTTTCTTGCCGCACAGAAGGACCATTGTAGCGGTAGTCGGGTCAATACTGCTTTTGGCATCAGGCACGCTTTCTTTTAGCGATGCGCTATATGCTATTAACTGGAATGTAATGGGTATTTTTGTAGGGACTCTGGTAGTTGCCAATATATTTATGGAAAGCCGGGTTCCTGCCTATGTTGCTGAAATTATCGTTAATAAGGCTAAGAATACTTCTTGGGCCATACTTTTTATCTGCATTTTAACCGGATTCATATCCGCCTTTGTAGAGAATGTGGCTACGGTTCTAATCGTTGCTCCGATCGCTCTGTCCTTAGCCAGAAAATTAAAGATAAACCCGATGAATATGATGATTGCAATTGCTATCTCAAGCAACCTGCAGGGGGCGGCTACTTTGATAGGCGATCCGCCGAGCATGCTTTTGGGCGGTTTTGCTAAAATGAACTTTATGGATTTCTTTTTTTATAAAGGCAAAATGAGCATATTTTTTGCTGTTGAAATAGGGGCCGTAGCTTCATTTTTTATTCTTTACTATATATTTCGTAAACATAAAGAGAAAGTAAGCGTTGTCTCTGTTGAGAAGATAAAATCATGGGTGCCGACATTAATTTTAGTTACACTTATTATAGCTTTAGCTTTGACTTCATTTCTTGACACGGGGTTTTCCTATATGGCAGGCCTCTTGTGTATGATTTTTGCCGTTGTTTCAATGTTGTGGGAAAAGTTCATTAATAAGACGCCGATATTCGATGGCATAAAGGCTTTGGACTGGGATACTACTTTTTTCCTGATGGGGGTTTTTATATTAGTCGGCAGCATTACGCATGCCGGCTGGATTGATGATTTTGCGGTATTTCTTTCATCGCTCATAGGCACTAATATATTCTTAGGTTATACGCTGCTTGTATTTTTAGCAGTTTTACTTTCGGCGTTCGTAGATAATGTGCCTTTTTTGGCAGCGATGCTTCCGGTTGCCATATCTATGTCGGATAAACTGCAGATCAGCCCTTCATTATTTCTGTTTGGTTTGCTTATTGGTGCAAGTTTAGGCGGTAATATTACGCCTATTGGCGCATCCGCAAATATTGTTGCCTGCGGGTTGCTAAAAAAAGAGGGGATTACGGTAAGATTCAGGGATTTTATGAAAATCGGGATTCCTTTTACTTTGGCTGCTGTCTTAAGCGCATATTTATTTGTTTGGTTAGTCTGGAAATAGAATTTATTCTATGGCTAAAGATCCTATTTGCGGCATGGCGGTTTCAGAAAAATCGGCCATTAGGGTTACCAGTGATGGCCGGGATTATTTCTTTTGTTCCGCGCATTGCAAAGATAAATTCCTCAAGGAAAATTCCTTAAGCGAGCAGGCAGTTTGTTATCCCGCAAAAAAAGAGCCCATCTTTAGAAACAAATCCTTTATAATTGCCTCTATAATTATAATTATTATTTTTTTATCCTATTTTTTACCAGTTTTGTTGCCTCTAAGAAGTTCTTTATTGAATTATATCAAGGCGATTTGGTGGGCGGTATTATTCGGGCTAATTTTAGGCGGAGTAATTGATTACTATGTACCAAGAGAATATATTTCCAAGACTCTTGCTAAAAGGAATCCGAAAACTATATTGAATGCCGTATTCTTAGGTTTTTTGATGAGTGCCTGCAGTCACGGAATACTTGCTCTTTCTATCCAGCTTCATAAGAAGGGTGCTTCAGGGCCTGCGGTAGTGAGTTTTCTCTTAGCCAGCCCATGGGCGAATATGGCAGTAACGATGATGTTATTGAGTCTGTTTGGCCTTAGGGGATTATTAATTATTCTTATGGCTATAATTATCGCGATAAATACCGGGTTTATTTTCATGCTTCTTGAGAAGAAGGGTTTGATTGAGAGAAATAAGCATATCGTAGATGTGCCTGATAGTTTTTCTATACGTCAAGATATGAAAAAACGTCTCAGGGAATATAAATTTAACCTGAAATCCGATTTTTTGGGTGTGTATAGAGGAATAGTTTCGCTTTCTAATATGGTTTTGTGGTGGATTATGCTCGGGGTTTTGTTTGCCAGTATCGCCGGTTCTTACATACCGGTGCATTTCTTCCACCAATATATGGGTCCGACCATCTTCGGCCTTTTAATTACTTTAGCGCTGGCAACAGTTATCGAAGTTTGTTCTGAAGGCTCATCACCTCTATCATTTGAGATCTATCGGCAAACAGGGGCATTAGGCAACAGTTTTGTTTTTTTGATGGCGGGCGTAGTTACTGACTATACGGAAATAGGCCTGCTTTGGACAAACGTAGGCAGGCGTACTGCTTTATGGCTGCCCGTTATAACTGTGCCACAGGTTGTGTTATTCGGCTACTTGATGAACCTGATTATAAGTCATTAAGGTTTATCCCGCCTTTTCGAAATAACGAAAACAAAAATCTGTTTAAATGCTTATCACCCAGAAAAGGCGGGATTAATTCGCAGACGTCCGCCTTAGGCGGACTATAATTTACGTCAACTAACGTTGACATAAATTATCTGCTCATTAAATTTTTTTCTTGACAAATGATACTATTATGGTATCATTCTAAATAGGAACACAACTTAGCGCTTAGTAAGTTATGCGCTCATTGAAGGGGGGTGAATATGGATATAACCATCAGATATATGCTGCGTCCCGTAGCCCATTGCAAAGAAGGCTGCAGTAGCCAGTCCTGGGCACGACATTAAACCCCGCTATAAAAGGGGTTTACTTCGGCATGAAAGGTATTTATAACGGGGTAAACTGCCCACAATTATTTATAAATTTATCGGTAGCGGATAAGAGATTGTCCGCTACCGATAACAGGAGGAGAAGTGAAATTAATAACTAGAGATACAGATTATGCTTTACGGGCTATATGCTATATAGCTAAACAGGGTAAAAGAAGGGTGCCGACCTCTGAATTGGTGCAGAAGCTAAAAATGCCGCGGTCTTTTCTACGTAAGGCCCTTCAAATGCTAGATAAAAAAGGTTTACTTCGTTCTTATAAAGGTACGGGTGGAGGTTTTGTTATATCTAAGAATACCCGTAATATAAGGTTACTTGATTTAATGGAAGCATTCCAGGGGCCATTGAGCTTAAATGAGTGCTCTTTTAAAAAGAAGAAATGTCCCGAACAGATAAATTGTCCTTTAAGAAAAAAAATAAACGCATTGGAAGCTTATATTATTTCCCAGCTACGCGATGTAAGTATAGCTTCCTTATTAGTTCAAGCAGGAGGTTAGATTGGAGAAAAGAAGTATCATAAGTATAGACCATAATAAATGTAATGGCTGCGGTTTATGTATCCCAAACTGTCCGGAAGGCGCTATCCAGATTATAGATAAAAAGGCGCATCTGGTTAGTGACTTATTTTGTGACGGCCTAGGCGCTTGTATCGGGCATTGCCCGCAAGGTGCAATTACTATTGAAGAGAGGCCTGCCCAGGAGTATAGCGAGAAGAAAGTCATGGAGAATATTGTAAAGCACGGTAAAAACGTTATCTTAGCCCACCTCAAGCATCTTAAAGACCATAAACAGAACGAATACTTAAAACAGGCTTTGGGATATTTAAAAGAGAATAATATAGACATTAATATAGAAAACAATTCAGATGCTAATGTGCACGTTCATGGCGGTTGCCCGGGATCTAAAATAATGGACTTAAGGAACCATAAAAAAGCCGAAGTTGCGAGGGGTGTTATGGATCAGGCTTCGCAATTAGGGCAGTGGCCTGTACAGCTTAAGCTTGTGCCTGTTTTGGCTCCTTATTTTGAGAATGCCGACCTTTTAATCGCAGCCGATTGCGTTCCTTTCGCGTATGCAGATTTTCACCAGCGGTTGCTTAAAGGAAAGATTTTGCTTGTTGGTTGCCCCAAATTAGATGATCTGGATTCTTATAAGGATAAAATTACGCAGATTATAAAGAACAATAAGATACGCTCCGTTGTTTACGCGCATATGGAAGTACCTTGTTGTTTTGGTTTATTACCGATAATCAAAGAGGCTATTGCATCAACAGATAAAAACATTATCTTTTCTGAAGTTAATATTAGTATTACGGGAGAAAAGATTATATGAGCCAAAAATGCCCCGGACAGGATTCAAGGAATATAAAGGCAGAGAGTATTATTTGTAGTGTATGCGGCTATGAAATAGAAATATTCTCTGATGAGCTAAAGATAAAGTGTCCGAGATGTAAGAGCTTGGCGTGTCGAGAACTGCTGCCTTCTTGTGTGGCCTGGTGCAAGGCGGCCAAGGATTGTGTGGGTATGGAGAAATGGAAACAATTAAGGAGTTCTGCTACGCTCTAAGACATACAAATAATATGGTAGAGCTACGCAGAAACTATTGAATTCCTTCGAAGCCCTACCGTTTGATAGCAAAGTTTAAGGGCGTAGGAGAAATGGAAACAGTTAAAAGGAGGATAAAAATATGTTTTGTTATCAGTGTGAACAAACAGCAGGCGGAAGCGGTTGCACAAAATTAGGTGTTTGCGGCAAGAATGAGGATGTCCAAAGCTTGCAGGATTTATTATTATTTGGATTAAAAGGTATTGCTGCTTATGCGTATCATGCCCGCGAACTCGGTGCGCGCGATGAGGAAGTGGATAGTTTTATGCATGAAGCGCTTTTCAAAACGGTAACTAATGTGAGTTTTGATTTGAGCCAGCATCTTGATTTAGTCTTGAAGTGTGGCAGAGTTAATCTAAAAACTATGGAGCTTTTGGATAAGGCTCATACCGAGCGTTTCGGCAACCCTATTCCTACTCAGGTTTATATGGGTACCAAGAAGGGGCCGGGTATCCTTGTTACAGGGCATGATTTGTTAGATTTATACGAGTTGCTTAAGCAGACTGAAGGCACGGGGATAAATATTTATACCCATTCAGAGATGTTGCCCGCACACGGATATCCTAAGCTCAAATCTTTTAAGCACCTGGTTGGAAATTACGGCGGTGCCTGGCAGGAGCAGAAGAAAGAATTCAATGAATTCAGCGGAGCGATACTAGCGACTACTAACTGCGTTTTAATCCCACCGGCAAATACTTATTTAGATAGGTTATTTACTATAGGTATTACCGGCGTTCCGGGAGCCGCTCATATTAAAAACCGTGATTTTAAAGCCATTATTGAAAAAGCAAAATCATTGCCTTCTCTACAGGAGGTACCGGGTAAAACAATAATGACTGGTTTCCACCATGCGGCGATTCTTTCTTTGGCTGATAAAATCGTAGGGTTGGTAAAATCAGGTAAAATAAGGCATTTCTTTCTTATCGGCGGTTGTGATGGCGCAAAGCCGGGAAGAAACTATTATACGGAGTTTGCAGAGCTTGTGCCTAAGGATTGTATAATTCTTACCCTTGCATGTGGTAAATACCGTTTTAATAAGCTTGATTTCGGAGAAATTGAAGGAATTCCGCGCTTATTGGATATTGGTCAGTGCAACAATGCCTATTCGGCAATACAGGTGGCCTTAGCGCTATCCAAGGTATTTAATTGTAGCGTCAATGATCTGCCATTAACTTTGGTTTTATCATGGTTTGAGCAGAAGGCGGTGGCAATACTTTTGACATTGCTTGCTCTGGATATAAAAAACATACGTATTGGGCCTACTCCACCGGCATTCATCAGCCCGGGAGTATTTAAGGTTATCCAGGAGAGATACGGGTTAAAGTTAATCACTACGCCGAAGGATGACTTGGCAGATATTCTAAAGACAAAGTAAGGAGTATGTAGTAAAATATAATAGAGAGAGGGAGCCAAATATAATGCTGGATGGCAAGATAAAGAGCAGGATTTTAGAGGCTCAAAAGAATGAGATTACAGAGCATTTTATTTATGCTAGACTTTCTAGCTTGCTTAAAGATAGAGAGAAAGCAGCTATTCTTAAACAGATATCCGAAGAAGAATTAAAGCATTATGAGCTTTGGAAGACGTTTAGCGCAGAAGACGTTGCGCCGGATAAGGGTAAGGTTTTCTTTTACGTTTGGCTAGCAAGATTATTCGGCCTGACTTTTGGTTTAAAGTTGATGGAGTCAGGTGAGGACTCGGCGCAGGATGTATACGAGAAGCTTAAAGTTATAAGCCCACAGGTAGATAAGATTATTGCTGATGAAAATGCGCATGAGAATCAACTCATCGGCTTAATAGATGAGGAGCGGTTAAAGTATGTAAGCTCTGTAGTCTTAGGGCTGAATGATGCCTTAGTTGAGCTAACGGGTGCTCTTGTAGGATTTACCCTTGCTTTGCAGAATGCGCGCCTGGTGAGTATAGTCGGTTTAATCACTGGTATTGCTGCATCATTATCCATGGCTGCTTCAGAATATTTATCTACCCGCCAGGAAGATACAGGTAAGGATCCAGTTAAGGCCTGCATATATACCGGTATTGCCTATGTTGGCACAGTTATTGTTCTGGTAAGCCCATATTTTATTTTTAAGAATATTTATTTGGCTTTAAGCCTTGTGTTGCTCGCTGCAGTTTCAATAATTTATATTTTTACTTATTATATTTCTGTGGCCAAAGAGCTGAACTTTAAGAAGAGGTTTTTGGAGATGGCCGGGATTAGCTTAGGGATTGCTGCCATTAATTTTTGCATAGGTTTAGCTGTAAGAAAAGTTTTTGGTATCGATGTATAAAAGAAAGGGGGGGGCATATGAGTTGCGGAAGATGTGGGGCAAAGAAACCTAAGAAAAAAGGCAAGAAGAAAAAGAAGTAGATTTATAATCTGGCGGCAGGGTGCTATGCGCTCTGCCGCTTTAATATTTCAGAAAATTAAAGAAATGGATAATTTTTCTGTTTTAATCGCGGGTAAGGCCGGATTCGGGATAGACAGGTCAGGTAGCATAATTGGTAGGTTGCTTGCCGGAGCCGGACGCCATATCTATATATATAGGGATTATCCTTCTATTATAAGGGGCGGTCACACATTTTCAATCATAAGGGCTTCTTTAGAAAAGAGATTAGCTTGTTTAAATAAGATAGATTTTCTTTTAGCGCTGGATCAGGAAGCCTTTGATTTGCATAAAGAGAGAATAAAGGATACAACCGTTATTATTTATGATAGCGATATCGTAGAGATAAGCGGGTTTGATGGAAACAAGAAAATAGCCATCCCTATATCTTCTGTTGTCAAAGAAGAGAATGCTCCTGAGATAATGCGTAATAGTTCTATTGTGGCGGCATTCTGTCACGTAATCGGGTTGCCTTGGGAAAACCTGGAAAAAGTTTTACATAAAGAATTCTCTTCGGCTTTAGAAATAAACCTTAAGGTCGCACGCCGTGGGTGGGATGCTTCTCAGGAGCTACAAAAAATAGGTATTTTAAATCCCAATACTTCTCCTCTTATAACGGGGAATGAAGCTATCGCTTTGGGATTAGCTAACGGTGGGTTGCAGGAATACATTGCTTATCCTATGACGCCGTCTTCTCCGGTATTGCATTTTTTGGCACAACATGCGCAAAAATTATCTATAAACGTTACGCATCCGGAGAGCGAAATTGCAGTCGTACTTATGGGATTAGGTTTTGCTTATTCAGGCAAAAGGGCAGCAGTAGGAACTTCCGGAGGGGGGTTTTGTTTAATGACTGAAGGCTTAAGCTTCGCGGGGATGGCGGAGCTGCCTTTAGTTTTTGTCTTGGGGCAAAGGCCCGGACCAAGCACAGGCCTGCCTACATATTCTGCCCAAACAGAATTGTTTTTTGCTCTATATGCCGGCCAGGGTGAATTTGCGCGCCTTGTAGTTGCCCCCGGAGATCTGGAAGAATCATATTTCTGGTCTACGGTTGCCATGAATATGAGTTGGAAATATCAGATTCCCAGCATTATTCTAACTGATAAGAATTTAGGAGAAGGAGTTTTAAACTTTGATATTAATTCCGTAGATACTATAAACCGGGAAGAGTTGTCAGTATACAAAGGCACAAGGCCTTATAAAAGATACGCCTTTAGTGATACAGGAATTTCTCCTTTGGCATTTGCACCGTATCCGGGCATAACCATTAAAGTAAATAGCTACGAGCATGATGAATATGGTATTACTACCGAAGACCCCGGGATTACGATGTTAATGCAGGAAAAGCGTCTGCGCAAAGAGAATCATCTAAGAGAAGAGCTTAAGAATTATCAACAGGTTAATATTTACGGCAATCAAGAAAGTCCCATTGCGTTGCTTTGCTGGGGGTCTAATAAAGGCGTTTGCCTTGAAGTAGCCGAGCGTCTCAAGCTTAAGGTCATTCAGCCGGTAGTACTTTGGCCTTTTCCTCAGGAAGAGTTTACTAAGGATGTGTTGGGGGCAAAGAGAATAATCTGTGTAGAGAATAACGCCACTGCCCAGTTGGCCCAGTTGGTTAATATGCACGGCATTAAAGTAGACGAGAAGATTTTAAAATATGACGGAAGGGCATTTTTTGTAGATGAGTTAGAGGAGAGGATAAAAAAGATTATATGAGCGATATATTGAAGCTTGAAACATCCGCTAAGAATACATGGTGCCCGGGCTGCGGGAATTTTGCCATACTAAATGCAATAAAGGCGGTGTTGCAGGATTTGCATAAAGAGGGTACGCAAATAGAGAATGTAGTGTTAGTTTCTGGCATTGGCTGCCATGCGAAAATCGTTGATTACATAAATGTTAACAGTTTTTATTCTATACACGGCAGGGTTGTGCCGGTAGCTGAGGCAATAAAAATGGCTTCTCCTGAAGTTAAGGTTATTGGTTTTGCAGGAGACGGCGATGCTTACGGGGAAGGTATGGAACATCTTATATTCGCTGCTAAGCGCAATATAGATATTACCATGATCATACATGATAACCGGGTATATGGACTGACTACCGGCCAATATACCCCTACATCGCCGTTGGGTTTCCGTGGCCGCTCAACTCCTTTAGGCACAAAAGAAGCTCCCTTAAATCCTTTGGAGGTAATGTTTTCAGCGGGCGCTACTTTTATCGGCCGCGGCACATCACACGGCATCGATTTATTAAAGACTTTATTCAGACAGGCAATTTTACATAAAGGTTTTTCTCTGGTAGATGTATTGCAGGTATGCGTTACTTATTATAATATGTATGAATATTACGATAAGCGGGTTTATGAGCTAAAAGGGCATGACCCTGAAGATTACAATCAGGCCTTGCTAAAGATAAGGGAATGGGATTATAATATTGACAGTAGAATAGCTCTAGGTTTGTTGTATAATAAAGACGCCCCCGCCTTTGAAAGACAAGCCTTTCAGGAGCGTATATTAGCTTCCGAATGCAACACAAAAATAAAAGAGCTGCTGCAGGGTTTAGTTTAAACCAGGATTTCATCAATAGAAGGAGATAGCTATGGAAAAATACAGATGTACGGTTTGTGGTTATGTTTATGATCCGGCAGTAGGCGACCCGGATCACGGGGTAAATGCCGGGACTAAATTCGTAGATTTGCCTGCGGATTGGGTTTGTCCGGAATGCGGCGTGGGTAAAGACATGTTCGAGAAGGTTTAATGATTATGAGCAGACAAGTTAAATTTAAAGGCTCTCCTCTTACTTTGGTTGGCAGATATTTAAGCCGGGGAATAGTGGCTCCGGATTTTAAGGTTATATCGGCTGAATTAAAAGAAGTTTGTTTATCAGAGTTTAAGGATAAAATCAAGATTGTAAACTTTTTCCCTTCCCTTGATACGCCGGTATGCGATTTGCAGGTAAAGGAATTTAATAAGAAAGCAGCCGGTATTTCTGCGGATATAGTTGTAATCGGAATAAGCAAAGATTTACCTTTTGCCCAGGCAAGATTCTGCCATGAAAACGAAATTAAGAATGAGTTAGTATTTTCAGATTATAGATATTCTTCCTTTGGCATCAACTACGGAGTTTTAATTAAAGAACTTAATCTTCTCGCACGCGGAGTAGTTATTATCGACAGTAATAACATTTTAAGATACATCCAAATAGTAGATGAAGTAACGAATGCGGTTAATTATGAGCAAGCACTTAAAGAGCTGGAGGCTGTAATTAGTGCCACAGCGTCTTTAAGGCCACAAGAAGAGCTGTCTTCTCACTGCAAGCCTTGCGAAGGGCAAGTTGCTTCTTTGCCTCAAGATAAGATCAATAGATTAATCGCCGCCTACCGCGGTTGGGAACTTATTGACGGTAAAAAAATAGTGAAGGAATTTAAGTTTAAAGATTTTATCGAGGCAAAATATTTTATCGATCTTATTTCGGTTATCGCTGAAGAGCAAGGGCATCACCCTACCATAACCGTAATTTATAATAAAGTCAGGCTAACGCTTAGCACTCACGCAGCAGGAGGCCTGACTGATAACGATTTTATTATGGCTAAATTAATTGATGGATTAGGATATGCCGGTTAATCTAGAACTAAGAGTAAAAGAGATAATCCAGCGTACTTATAACGTAAAGAGTTTCCGTTTAGAGCCAGCCGCTAATATAGATTATAAGGCGGGCCAATTCTTAAGCGTTACATTGAGGAAGGATTCTAATCTAAAGCGTTATTTATCAATATCCAGTTCGCCTACCGAGAAATGCTACATTGAATTCACCAAAAAGCTTACTAACAGCGATTTTTCTAAGTCTTTGAATGAATTAAAAGCCGGGGATACGGTTGAAGTTCAGTATCCTATGGGTAATTTTACGCTAAAAGATGGTTTTAACAAAATAGCCTTTATTTCCGGAGGTATCGGCATTACTCCTATTCGTAGCATAGCCAAGTATGTAGTAGATAATAATATGGGCGTTGATATGATTTTAGTTTATGCCAACCGCTCAATTAAGGATATAGTTTTTAAAGATGATTTCGATTATATGCAGAAAGCCTATTCTAAATTAAAGGTTTCGCATGTGTTGTGCGAAGCGGAGCCGGGGTTTAAATGCACCGTAGGATTGATTAACGCAGCGATAATCAAGAATGAAGTAAGCGATTACCAGCAGCGTAAATTCTATCTCTGTGGCCCTCCAGCGATGGTAGACTCGATGAAAAAAATATTGACTGGGGAGTTAGCGTTAGCGGAAACAAATATTATCACAGAGAATTTTCAGGGGTATTAATGTTAAATCCTAAATCCGAAATTCTAAACTCTAAACAAATCCAAAATTCCAAATTACAAATTCCAAACTATAATGTTTGGAACATTGGAATTTAGGATTTAGAATTTGTTTAGGATTTCGATATTAGGATTTAGAGTTTAAGGGAGGTAAATATGTCTGTTGTTAAAGTATTACCCGGCATTTACTCAGTAGGCGTAGTGGATTGGAACGTACGTAATTTCCACGGGCATACCTATTCTACAAGCAGGGGGACCACCTATAACGCTTACCTGATAGTAGACGAGAAAATAGCTTTGGTCGATACCGTCTTAGGCGCGTTTTCTCATGAGCTCATTGATAATATACGTAAGATTGTCCCGGTCGAGAAAATAGATTATGTTATTGCCAATCACGTAGAAACCGATCATTCTGGCGCGCTGCCTGCAATTATGAAGTTATGCCCTAAAGCTAAGGTAGTCGGTACTCAAAAATGCAAAGACGGCCTGTATAAACACTATTATGGTAATTGGGATTTTCAGGTAGTAAAGACAGGTGATCAAATAAAACTGGGCAGGCGTACTTTGAATTTTATAGAAGCCCCGATGATACATTGGCCGGATAGCATGTTTACTTATTGCCCCCAAGAGCAGCTTTTGATGCCTAATGATGCTTTCGGGCAGCATTATGCCACAACCGAGCGTTTTGACGATGAGACTGACCATTGTGCGCTTATGGATGAAGCGGCAAAATATTATGCTAACATTTTATGGCCGCTGGGTTCGGTTATTTTGAGAAAGATAGAAGAAGTACAGAAGATGAATTTAGCGATTAAAATGATAGCGCCCAGTCACGGGATTATCTGGAGGAAAGACCCGGCCAAGCCTATAAATTCTTATTTATCCTGGGCTAAGAATACCACTTCACCAAAAGTGGTCATAGTCTATGAGACTATGTGGGGCTCAACAGAGAAGATGGCAAGGGCGATGCTGGATGGTATAACTGATAGCGGAGTTCAGGCAAAACTTTTTGATATCGCGGTATCTGACCGCACCGAGGTTATAAAAGAAATGCTGGATGCTAAGGGTTTTATATTCGGATCCTCTACTCATGACAATGATATGTTGCCTAATATTGCGTCTTTTCTTGAGCTTGTAAAGGGTTTGCACACCAAAAACAGGCTTTCTTGTGTTTTTGGTTCTTTTGGATGGGCAGGCGGTGCTGTGGGAGAGATTGAGGGGCTGCTTAAGGAAAGTGGCATAGAGGTAGCGCAGGCAGGATTGGGCATAAAGTATGTCCCCGATGTTAATGAACTTAAAAGTTGCTATGATTTCGGCAAGAGTTTTGCCGAAAGGATAAAAGGAGGTAAATGATGGCAGAACTTAAAGATTTATTGCAAAGCGCAGACTGGAAAACCGAGAAGCATGTGCCTGTAATTGATGCCCCGGATGAGGCTAAGAAAGGCGAGTGGATCAAGGTCGCCTTGAGCGTAGGCAAAGAAATACCACATCCTAATACAACCGCACACCACATACGTTGGGTTGCATTACATTTTCTTGCTGATGGCGAGAAATTTCCATATGAGATAGCCAGAGTTGAATTTAGCTCACACGGTGAATCAACCCAGGGGCCTGATACTAGTACTGTTTTTACGCATCCTTTAGCCGCTGTAAATTTCAAAACCGATAAACCGGGAACGATTTTTGCTGCCTCATATTGCAATATCCATGGGTTTTGGCAAAACAGTAAAAAAATATCTATAAAGTAATGAACCTACCTAAACAGGCAATAGATTTCTTTCGTAACCAGGGCTGTGTAATTGTTTCTACCTTGGATAAGAACGGTTACCCGCACAGCGCTTGTAAGGGGATTGTAAAGATTGAACCCGAAGGGCGGGTTTATCTACTGGATATTTACAAAGCTGTAACCCACGCTAACTTAATCCGTAATGCATCTTTTAGCATTACCGCTGTTGATGAGCATAAATTTAGCGGATACTGTTTAAAGGGCAAGGCTAGAATCATTAAAGCCGAAGAGTTAAGCCCGGATATTATCAAAGCTTGGGAGGACAGGGTTACTTCTAGGATAACCCAGAGGATGGTAAAGAATATATTGGATAAAAAGGGGCATCCTAAACACCCAGAAGCCCTTTTCCCTAAACCTAAATATATGATTGTTATGGACGTGGAAGAGGCGGTGGATTTGACGCCACCTCATCTTAAGTAAATGAAGCCCGAACTTATTGAGCGAACATAAGTTCGTTGGCTGAATTTACCTCGCTATTTTGGGTTGATAATTTTTCTAAAATGACGGGTTTTATCAAAGGAGGTTTTTATGGGTAATATATTTGCCGCAAGCGAGGTCGTGGAGTTAGGGGTGCAGATTGAAAAGAACGGCCGTGATTTCTATAATACCTTGGTTACTCAGGCCTATGACCAGAGATCGAAAGACCTTTTTCAATATTTAGCTAAGGAAGAGGAAAAGCATATTGTAGTTTTTCAGAAAATTCTTGGTACACTTGATAAATACGAGCCTCCGCAGGTTTATGCAGATGATTATATGGCCTATATGAAGTCTTTGGCAGGAGAACATATTTTTACTCAAGCTAACAAGGGGGTAGAAATAGCCAAGAAAGTAAAAAGCGAGAGAGAGGCAGTGGATTTAGGCATAAAATTTGAGCAGGATTCCATAGTTTTTTATGAGGGGATGAAGAAGGTGGTCCCGGAATTTGACCAAAAGGCAGTTAATGAGCTGATCGCGCAGGAAGAATTACATTTGAAAAAGCTACTTGAAATAAAGAGCGCTTTATAGGGAGGAACCATGGCTAAAAGTGTTAAGGTTTATAGTACGCCGACTTGTCCGTATTGCATAAGAGTGAAACAATTCCTCAATGATAATAATATAGCATTCGAAAATTATGATGTTTCAGCTGATCAGGCTAAAGCCGAAGAGATGATTCAAAAGACCGGCCAGATGGGCGTGCCGGTGATTGATATTGAGGGAGAGCTGATTGTAGGTTTTGATAAGGAAAAGATAAAGCAATCTTTAGGAATATAAATTACATAATTAGTAATCGGTAATCAGTAAATAGTAATCCGTAATTCAAAACAAAAATTACCGATTACGAATTACGAAAACGTATGTATGACCTTATTATAATTGGTGCTGGGCCGGCAGGGATTACGGCAGCTGTGTATGCTGCGCGCAAGAAATTGAATATTCTTGTTATCAGCCGTGACATCGGCGGACAGGCTGCCTGGAGCGGTGATATTGAGAATTATACCGGATATCAATTTATTACCGGTCTGGAGCTGGCAGCTAAGTTTGAAGAGCATATGCGTAAATACGGTATTGCCCTGAAGGAAAATGAAGCAGTTATAGATTTAAGTAATAAACCCGAAGTACAAACAGTCAAAACGGATAAAGGTATTTATGAATCACGAGCGGTTATTGTCGCTTCAGGCAAGCGTTCGCGAGAGCTGGGGGTACCGGGTGAAAAAGAGTTTAAAAATAAAGGGCTTACTTATTGCGCTACTTGTGACGGGCCGTTGTTTTCGGGAAAGGATGTTGCGGTTATCGGCGGAGGAAATTCTGCTCTTGATGCCGCTTTGCAGCTTGTGCGTATAGCCAATAAGGTTTATATTATAAACATAGCCGCGCATTTGTCTGGCGATGAAATTATGCTTGAGAAACTCAATAGTAGTTCCAATGTTAAAATCTATAATGAATCTCAGGTGAGTGCAATCTTAGGTGATAAAATGGTTACAGGCCTTAAATTTAGGCATGGTCAGAAAGAAGAGTTGCTTTCTGTAGCAGGGATTTTTGTCGAGGTAGGTCTTATGCCTAATTCTGAATTCGCGCGCATTATTGATAGAAACGAACGCCAGGAGATAAAGGTAAATTCCTACAATGAGACGAATATCCCGGGTATATTTGCCTCCGGAGATGTTACTGATGTACCGGAAAAACAAATAATCATCGCCGCCGGAGAAGGCTCAAAAGCCGCATTAAGCGCTTTCCGCTATCTATCTTCCCACAAATTTTAATAGCTCTCCAGTAATTTTTGGTTACAATCCGCGTAACTTTATGTATAATAGAGGAAATGTCAAATCTTTGTTAAAGATATCCCGTTCATATTGTTCTAAAGATTAGGAGGTAAGTAATTATGTTAAAAGATGCTAAGATTATGCTCGCCGAGAGAGACATTCCTAAGGAATGGTATAATGTTGTTGCTGATTTGCCTTTTAAGCTTTACCCTCCGATTAACCCGGCTACAGGCAAACCTTTAAAGAAAGAAGATTTGATGCCGATTTTTCCCTCTAGTCTTATTGAACAGGAAATAAGCTCCCAGCGGTGGATTGGAATACCGAATCCGGTAAGGGATATATACCGTCTCTGGCGTCCTACCCCTTTAAAGAGGGCAGAGAGGCTCGAGAAGCTTTTAAAAACCAAATGCAGGATTTATTACAAGGATGAGAGCGTTTCTCCTACAGGGTCTCATAAGACCAATACTGCCGTAGCCCAGGCCTATTATAATAAGAAAGAAGGTGTTAGGCGTCTGACTACAGAAACGGGGGCCGGACAGTGGGGTATGGCTCTGAGTTTTGCTTGCAATGTTTTTTCGATGAAATGCCGTGTCTATATGGTTAAGGTGAGCTTTCATCAGAAACCTTTACGTAAAATCCTGATGCGGATTTGGGGGTCTGAAGTTATAGCTTCTCCATCCGATATTACTGCTGCCGGCAGGGATATCTTAAAGAACGATCCGCATTGCCAGGGTAGCTTAGGCATCGCTATTTCTGAAGCAGTTGAAGATGCTGCGAAAAACAAAGATACGAAATATTCTTTGGGCAGCGTTTTAAACCATGTTCTTCTACATCAGACCGTAATAGGACTGGAGACTAAAAAACAGCTTAAGCTTGCCGGAGAGAAACCGCATTATTTAATTGGTTGCGTCGGAGGAGGAAGCAATTTTGGCGGTTTTGCCTTCCCCTTTATCAAAGATAAGCTTAAAGATGATAAATTAAAAATTATTGGAGTCGAGCCGACTGCATGCCCGAGTTTAACCCGGGGTATATTTGATTATGATTTCGGCGATACACAGTCACTTACGCCTCTGTTAAAGATGTTTACTCTAGGGCATAGATTTATGCCTGCAGGGATTCATGCCGGAGGCCTGCGTTATCACGGCTGTTCCCCTTTGGTAAGCGCCTTGTGTAAGGAGGGGTTAGTAGATGCTAAGGCTTATCATCAGATAGAGGTGTTTAAGGCAGCGGTAATGTTTGCGAAGACTGAAGGGATAATCCCTGCCCCTGAAACATCCCATGCTATTAAGGCGGCGATTGATATTGCTACGAAAGAAAAGAAAGCAAAGTGTATTGTTTTGAATTTCAGCGGACACGGTTTTCTGGATTTATCCGCTTATGATAAATATTTGTCAGGAGAGCTTAAGAACTACGCACATCCAGCCCATGAGATAAAGAAAGCATTGAAAGACTTACCAAAAGTAGACTTTAAACTCTGATTTATCCACAGAGTAGGGGAGGTTTAAACCTCCCCTACATTGTTAATAACTAAAGTATTTTGAACAGCATCAAAGCGCCGATAACAATAAAGAGTACGGCTCCAGCATAACGTATGGCCTCCGGATTAATATATTTAGCCAGAATCGCCCCCAGAAAAACAGATAGCAAGGTTACAATTGCGTAACCGGCTATTGAACCCAGGAAGACAGTTATGGGTTTACCGGATTTTGCAGCCATGCCTATCCCAACCAGCTGGGTTTTATCAGCCAGTTCCGCTAGAAATACAGCGCTTAAGGTAGCAAAAAAAACTTTTAAGTCCATTTTATCCTCCATGGTTAAGATATATGAAGAAATATAACACAAAATTCACGCAATTAAAGAATATTTTTCGCATACTGCACGGGAAGCGCGGCTGTATTTGGGATAAAGAGCAGACGCATAAGTCTCTAATTCCATATTTGAAAGAAGAAGCAGACGAGCTAATTGAGGCAATAAACAATAATGACTTTCCGCACATGAAAGAGGAGCTCGGTGATTTACTTATCCAGGTGATGTTTCATTCACAGATTGCCTCTAAAGAAGGACACTTCGACGTCGAAGATGTTATTGATTATTTGATAAAGAAGCTCAAGCGGAGGCATCCGCATGTATTCGGCAAGACTAAGGTGCGTTCAGCCAAAGAAATAATTGTTAATTGGGGCAAAATCAAACGTAAAGAAAGAAAAGGATTTTATGAGAGAAGAACGAAGAAGAATAAAAATAGGTAAAGGCCAATATATAGATGTTTATTTAATCTGCCTGCAGAGAAAGAACCTTATCCTATTGAAAGGCAGAAAAGGCTATATAATGTGTGGCTATATTAATTTAGCGGTTGCTGAAAAGTTTAAAGATGCGGCGATTAAAATAATCGGCGTCGCTAGTATTAAAGAAGCTTTGAAGACGAAAGTGCATTCTTGTACGTCATTTGCCAGGCGCCTTGGGGTATATAAAGAGCAGCCCGTGGGAGAGGCCTTAGAAATAATCGCCTAGCTATTTATAAAAACAATTGACGCTTTTGATATAGAGGTTTAAAATATCTACATAAAATACGGGGAGGTCGTATATACGGCCTGAGAGTTTCGTTTGTTCCAAACGAATTACCCGAAGAACCTGATCTGGATAATGCCAGCGGAGGGAGAGGAGGTTGAATTATAAGCTCTTATGCGCTAGGCATAAGAGCTTTTTGCTGTAGTAGGCAGCACACCAGCGCATCATTTAGCGCCGGGTGTATATTGCTCTTATGGTTGTTATCCTCTTTGGGCAACATAACAACAGGAGGATAAATATGTTTAGTAGTATAAAAGAAGCGCAAATCAGCCGGGCGATTGTCGGTGAGTTTAGTAAATGGTTTGAGGATTATATCATTTGCGATGTGATTATTGTTGGCGGCGGGCCAAGCGGATTGATGGCAGCTAGAGATTTGGCCAGCAGTGGATTAAAAACGCTGGTTATCGAAAGCAACAATTATATCGGAGGCGGTTTTTGGGTAGGGGGTTATTTTATGAATACCCTGACTTTTCGCTCTCCGGCAGAAGAGATCCTGGACGAGCTGAGTATCCCATATAGAGAATTAGAGAAAGGTCTTCTGGTTGCTGATGGGCCGAGTGCTTGCTCTAAGCTTATTTTTGAAGCTTGCCAAGCAGGGGTTAAAATATTAAATCTTACCAAATTTGACGATGTCATCTTGCGGAACAAGCGTGTGGAAGGAGCAGTTATCAATTGGGCCGCAGTTTCTGCTTTGCCACGGCAAATTACCTGTGTTGACCCTATTGCTATTGAATCCAAGATAGTAATTGATGCTACTGGACATGACGCTTGGGTAGCCAGGAGCCTGGAGAAGAGGGGTTTGTTAAAGATACAACATTTTGGACCTATGGATGTTAATTCTTCAGAGGATGCAGTGGTAGAAATGACAGGAGAGATTTTCCCGGGATTGTTGGTTTGCGGAATGAGTGCAGCTACAGCTTATGGTTTGCCACGCATGGGCCCGACCTTCTCTGGCATGCTTTATTCAGGAAGAAAGGCAGCTAAAGTAGCAATGGGTATTCTTGAAAAGAAGTCCGAATTAATCGGCAGCCTATCTTAGGTAATCTGATTTTAGAACCTGTGTCTTGAGATAACAGGTCTTGAGGCACAGGTTTTAATAGACAAACTTGGTTAAAAAGTGATAAAATATAGTCTTTAAGGAGAAACAAAGATGACATTTGGCAGAAAACATAAAGTTTATCTTGATCATAATGCTACTACGCCGCTCCATCCGGAAGTAAAGAAGGCTATTCTTGAAGCTGCGGAGGTGTTCGGTAACCCCTCTAGCCTCCATGAGTTTGGCAGGACCGCGCATAAACTGCTGGAGGATTCACGCGAAATAATCGCTAATTTTATCGGAGCGCACTCTGATGAAGTTATTTTTGTAGGTAGCGGATCAGAGGCAAATAATACGATAGTAAATCTGCTTTCCTGCCCCGGGGCATCCAGCTGCACACATCCTATTTTTGGTAAAGTAAGAAATCAGATTATTACTACTAAGATAGAGCATCCTTGTGTCTTAGAGTCTGTTGCCTGTGCACAAGGCAGGGGCATTAATGTTACCTATATAGGCGTTGATAAATACGGAAAAATAGATTTTGAAGAATTAAAAAGCAACTTATCCGAGAACACAGCTTTTATTTCGGTAATGATGGCAAATAATGAAATCGGTACCATCCAGGATATTAAGAAAATTACCCAGCTTGCCCACGAGCACGGCATATTAATGCATACCGACGCAGTGCAGGCAGTAGGCAAGATTCCGGTTGATGTAAATGATCTCGGAGTTGATTATCTTTCTTTCTCGGCACATAAGATTTACGGGCCCAAAGGAGTAGGTGCTCTTTATGTACGTAAGGGTAGCTCTTTTTGTCCTTTTATCCGCGGTGGACATCAGGAAAAGGGTAGGCGCGCAGGGACTGAAAATACCTTAGGTGTCGCCGGCTTTGCCAAGGCTATCCAGATGCGAAAAGTTGAAATGGATGATGAAGCAAGAAGATTACTAGTCTTAAAAAATAAACTTAAGGATGGCATTACTAAAAATATCACTGATATTGAATTTAACGGTCATCCTATTGATTGTCTTGTCACTACCTTAAATGTCTCTTTTAACGGTGCAGAAGGAGAATCGATCTTGCTTTATTTGGATCTAGAAGGTATTGCTGTGTCTACCGGCTCTGCCTGTGCTTCTGGTTCACTTGATCCCTCACACGTACTTATTGCTACAGGGATTTCTGCAGGGCAGGCGCATGGCTCAGTTAGGATGAGCTTAGGTAGAGACACGAATGAAAAAGATATCGACTATGTAATTAAAACCTTAACCAAGGTTATAGAGAAAGTAAGAAAGATATCTAGCGTTAGCTAAAAGGCATATATGGATAAACCTGTTGATTGGCTGTATACCGAGAAAGTAAAAGATCATTTCATGCATCCGCGCAATCTCCTGATGGATGAGTCGAGCTTTGCCGCTGATGGCCGGGGTGTAATCGGAAATATTAAATGCGGTGATGAGATGGTAGTATTAATTAAGGTAGATAAAGAAAAAGGGGTTATTACCGATTGCAAGTGGAAAACCTACGGCTGCGCCAGCGCAATCGCCTCGACTTCGGTTCTATCGGAAATGGCAATAGGTAAAACCTTGGATCAGGCCTATCAGATTTCTTCACATGATATTGCCCGCGAACTGGGAAGCTTGCCTGAACATAAGATCCATTGTTCGGTGTTAGGGGATAAGGCGCTTAGGGCAGCCATTGAAGATTATTACCAGCGTAATGGGATGACTGATAAGATTAAAAGTCAAAAAGAGCACATTATCTGCCAGTGTTTAGGGATTACCGATGCTGATATAGAGAATGCAGTATTGGAAGGAGTAAGGGATTATCTCCAGCTACAAGAACATACCAAAATTGGCACTGTCTGCGGCAAATGCAAAGATAAATCAATCCAAGTCATGGAGCAGTATATCCAGAAGTATTTCAATAAATAACTTTCTAGTGGCAAACCTCTTTTTTAAAAAAACCTTGACATAGGGTAGGGGGGTATGGTATATTGCATGGTGGAGGTTAAAAGAACTATGCATCAGCATGCTACTCATGAGGAACAATTAGAGTTTTTAAAGAAGATAGAAGGTCAGGTGCGCGGTATCGAAAGGATGATTACAGAAAAAAGATATTGCGTGGATATTATTACTCAACTTTATTCTGTTATTGGTGCCCTGCGTAAGGTAAAAGACGGCATATTCAAGAAGCATATCGAAAGTTGTGTAGTCGGGGCGCTACAAGGAAGATCAGAAGCAGAGAAACAGAAAAAGATTTCCGAGGTTATGGAGCTTATTTCTAAGCTAAGGTGATCTATATAGAGGACAGGATGGCAGCCTTATTCAAAAGTACTCTGAAGGTAGTGATTATATTAGGTGCGGTATTTTTGTTAAATAGATATGCTGCTGCGCAAAGTTCTTCTCAAGGCCTAACCAGTCTTATTGAAGAAGGTCTAAAGAATAATCCTCAGATTCAGGCTGCTTACAATAATTGGCAGGCTGCCAGATACAGAATAGCGCAGGTATCGAGTTTGCCGGATCCGATGGTAAACTATTCCTATTTCGGTGAAAATATAGAAACAAGGGTCGGACCGGAAAAAGATAAGTATGGAGTTTCTCAAAAAATTCCCTTTCCCGGTAAACTTGATCTTAAGGCAAAATCACAGATAAAGAATGCCCAAATGTTTAAGGAAGGCTATGAAGCGGCAAAGAGGGAGCTGATAAAGAATATTAAATTTACCTATTATGATATTTTCTGGATCGATAAAGCCATAGAAATAACCGAAAGCGAAAAGGCTATACTTGAGAATCTGGAACAAGCTGCAAGCAAGAGATATGAGACTAACCTTAGCCCTCAGCAGGATGTTATCAAAGCCCAGGTTGAGATTACCAAAATGATTAACAAGATTTTTGTTCTTGAAGAAAATAGGAATAATCTGGTGGCAAAGTTAAATAGTCTTCTGAATCGTCCCGAAGGTACACCTTTAGATAAGCTTGCATCATTTAAGCTAACCACTTTTGATTATGACAAACAGGGATTGGAGGAAATGGCTAAGCAATCACGCCAGGAATTATTGGCTGCGGGGCTTGCCGTCCAACGCGCAGAATACGAAAGGTCCCTGGCAAAATTAGATTATTTTCCCGATTTAACTCTCGGCTTCGATTATTTTAATATAGAAAGCGGCCATACTAATGCCCATAATGACGGCCAAGATGCCTGGTCCGGAACCATTGCTTTTAATGTCCCGCTTTGGTTCGGAAAATTGTCTGCTCAGTTAAAAGAGAAAAAGGCAATGCTTGAGGCGAGTAAAAATGATTACCAGAATATCGAAAATAGCGTTTCTTATGAGTTAGATGATGTTTATTTCAAGATCAAAACCTATAAAGAAATAGTTTTACTCTATGAAACTGCGCTTATCCCTCAGACCGAACAGGCCTTTGATGCCGCTAAAACCGCCTATGAAACACAAAAGGTGGATTTCTTAAGTTGGTTAGATTCTGAGCGCGTGCTGTTACAGACCAGGCTTGCTTATTACAAATCGATAGTTGATTATGAAAAGTCTATTGCTTATCTGGAAAGAATAGTCGGCAGGGATTTATAATAGAAGAGGAGCCGTAAATGAAGAAAAAGATAGCCTTTCTGATCCTAGTCCCGATTTTTATTATTGCCGTAGCTGTTATTTTCTGGAAAACGGCTCAAAAACCAGAAGCTGCCATTTGGGGATCTTCGGATGGGGCAGACAAGAGCAGGCAGGCAGAGAATGATGGGACTAAGGCAAGAAAAATAATTTTTTATCGTAATCCAATGAATCCATCTATTACCTCTAAGGTCCCGGCAAAAGACCAGATGGGCATGGATTACATTCCCGTTTATGAAGAGGAAGAGACAGTCGTAGCATCAGATCGGGTAATTAGCAAAGTAAAAATAAAGAAAGCAGAGGCACAGCTTGCAGACGTAGAGACGCAGCCTGTTGCCAAGGGCAGGCTCTATAAAGAAATCCGCACTGTGGGCAAGGTTGCTTATGACCCTGCTCTTACTATCGCCGAGGAGGAGTTTGTTTCAAGCTTAAAGGCTTACGATAAGATTAAGCAAGGAGATATTGCTGAAATAAAAGAAAGGGCAACCAATCTTGTTGATGCGGCAAAGAAAAAGCTTATGTTGCTAGGTCTAAGCGAAGAGCAGATTGTTGAATTAGAAGATACCAGGCAGCTGCATTCAAATTTGGTCTTGCCTCAAAGTAAGATGTGGGTTTATGGAGAGTTATATGAATACGAGCTGGGTTGGGTAAAAAGAGGAGAGAAGGTAAAGATAACTACTTTGAGTCTCCCGGGTGAGGAATTCGAAGGGATAATTGCTTCTTTGAACCCTGTGCTTGATCCTAAGACACGCTCTGTTACCTTCCGCGTAGAAGTAGAAAACCCCGGATTAAAATTAAAGCCCGAAATGTATGTCGACGTGGATATCATGAGTGCTTACTTGGGTCCAGAGGGTCAAGAGGAGAACTTATTTATTCCCAAAAATGCAGTTTTGGATACAGGGAAAAGAAAGATTGTTTGGGTTGATAAAGGCGATGGAGAATACGAAGGTATAGAGGTGGCCGTTGGCCCAGAAGCCATATTTGAAAAAGATAATATGAAGATGAATGTTTATCCTGTGTTAAATGGGCTCAAAGAAGGTGTTTTAGTAGTTAGCAAAGCCAATTTTCTCATTGATTCTCAGAGTCAGATTTCCGGGGTGGCAGCTTCGGCTTATGGTGGAGCACTCGGTGCCGGAGATAAAGAAGTAAAAGGTGCTGGATCCGAAGATTAATATTCCCCAGAGGATAATAATATGATCAATAAGGTAATTGAGATATGTCTTAAGAACAGGTTTCTTGTGATTGCGACATTTGTCTTGGTTATCTTTTGGGGTTTCAATGCAATGGAAGAAACGCCAGTTGATGCCATCCCTGATATCGGAGAGCTGCAGGTTATAGTTTATGCTGATTGGCCAGGCAGGAGTCCTAGGGATGTAGAAGATCAGGTTATTTACCCATTAACTACTGGCCTCATGGGTACGCCTAAAGTAAAAGTAGTGCGTTCTATTTCAAGCTTCGGTTTTGGCTTGGTTAATATGATCTTTAAAGAAGGGACAGATTTCTACTGGGCAAGAACCAGGGTTCTAGAAAGGCTTAATTTTGCCACTAAAGATATTCCGAAAGATACGGTTGTAACCTTAGGCCCGGATGCTACTGCTTTAGGTCAGATATTCTGGTATACGCTAGAGGGGAAAGGCTACAGTTTAGATGAACTGCGTTCAATCCAGGATTGGTATGTTCGTTATCAGCTTACCTCAGTTGAAGGGGTTGCAGAAGTTGCTTCGGTAGGGGGGTATGTCAAACAATACCAGATTGATATCGATCCCAACAAGCTTCTTGCCTATGATGTAAAACTAAACGAAGTAATCAATGCTGTCAGGCGTTCCAATATAGATGTGGGGGCTAAGGTATTTGAGGAGGCAGGACAAGAATTTATTGTCAGGGGCTTAGGATTTATAAAAAATATACCGGATATAGAGAATATTGTAGTAGGCAGTAAAAATGGCGTGCCTATTTATATTAAGAATATTGCTAATGTATCTTTAGGTCCGGAGTTCAGAAGAGGAGCCCTTGATAAAAACGGCAAGGAAGTGACTGGTGGCGTGGTATTGATGCGTTATGGGCAGAATCCTCTTAGGGTTATCGAAAATGTAAAAAATAAAATAAAAGAGTTATCTGTTGGGCTCCCGCCCGGAGTAAAGATTGTTCCGTTTTATGACCGTACTGGGCTCATTGAGCGCGCCATAGGCACCTTAAAAACTGCTTTAACCCAGGAAATAATTATTACGGTTTTTATTATTATTATTTTTCTCTTACATCTCTGGGGGAGTGTCGTAATTTCTATAGTTTTACCTATCGGCATCCTGATCGCCTTTATATTAATGCGTTTAGTTGGGGTGGATGCCAATATTATGTCTCTGGGGGGCATTGCCATAGCTATCGGTGTAATGGTTGATTCAGGGTGTGTATTAGTTGAGAATATCTATCGTAAGATTGCCGAAAGAAGAGAGGAAAAAAGAGTAAATAAGCTTCCTGCCGAAGAACGACTTAGTGTCTGTACTAGCGCAGCTCAGGAGGTAGGCAAGCCTGTTCTCTTTGCATTGTTGACGACTATAATTGGCTTTGTTCCCGTTTTTGTCTTAACCGGACAGGCGGGGAAACTTTTTAGGCCACTTGCCTTTACTAAGACATTTGCTATGGTGGGAGCAGCAATAATTGCGCTTACCTTAATGCCTACGCTTTGCTATCTTCTCTTAAAGGGAAGGCTGCGGCCGCTTGACCAGAACAAAACAGCCAAGCTGCTCCATAAGATTTATAAGCCGATTATAGGTTGGTCGCTAATTCATAAGTCCAAGATAATCATTATTTCCATAGCTATAGTAATTTTAGGGCTTGTTTGTGGTTCATTAATGAAACAGGAATTTATGCCGCCTTTAAATGAAGGCGATCTTTTGTTCATGCCTGTGCTTTTGCCAGGGGCATCTTTAACTGAAGTCACAGAGATTGTTAAAAAACAAGATATCGTTATCAAGAATGATTTTCCTGATGAAATAGAATGGGCGGTAGGTAAGGTTGGGCGCGCAGAAACAGCAACCGATCCTGCCCCTGTGGTGATGATTGAAACAATAGTGCATCTTAAGGACAAGAAATACTGGCGCAAGGGGTTAACTCGCGAGAAGCTCATTCAAGAAATTCAGGAAAAGACGCGCATGCCGGGCGTTAGTCCGATTATGACCCAGCCGATTAGAAACAGAATCGATATGCTTGCTACGGGTATACAGACGCCGGTGGGAATTAAAGTTTTTGGCCCTAATTTGAATAAGATTGTTGAAATTGCCTCAGAGATCGAAAAGATTGTTAGCAATGTTAAGGGGGCGGTAAGTCCATATGCAGAGAGAATTTCTAACCGGCCATATTTCGAGATAGAAATTGACCGGCAGCAAGCTGCAAGATACGGTTTGAAAGTTGAAGATATCCAGGATATCGTGATGACAGCAATAGGAGGTATGAACCTTACCACTACTGTTGAAGGTAGAGAACGTTATCCGGTAAGGGTAAGGTATTTAAGAGAGCTCAGGGATAGTCCGGAGGCCTTGGAGAGGATTTTTGTCCCCACCCCTAAAGGAGAGCATATTCCTTTGGTGCAGTTAGCTAAGTTAAGAAAAGTCCCGGGTCCAGCGGTGATTAATTCCGAAAACACGCTTACCTACGCGCGTATTTTTGTCAATGTTAACCAGGAGAAAGTCGGCCTGATAGATTTTGTAAAAAATGCCCAAAAGGCGGTGCAGGATAAAATTAAGAGCAAAGAACTAGTGCTTCCTGCGGGTTACTTTATCAGCTGGTCTGGGCAGTTTGAATCAGAAATGGAATCAAGAAAGAGGCTCCTGCCTTCTTTATTGATAGCCCTTACGGTTATTCTTATTTTATTATATATGGCATTTAAGAAAGTGAGCACTCTTTTTATACTTTCGACTGGTCTGCCCGTTTCCTTGATGGGTGGCATTATCCTGCTTTATCTGCTTAATTTCAGGTTCTCAACTGCGGTATGGGTGGGATTTATCGCTTTGTTCGGAGTAGCTACCGATAATGCAGTAGTATTGGTTGCTTTTTTAGATGATTTGTTCGCAAAAAAAGTTCCGCAGTCAGTGGAAGAGATACGTCAGACAGTTATCGCAGGTTGCCTTTTAAGGATCAGGCCGATTATGATGACAACCATGACCACGATCATTGCTCTTATCCCAGTTATGCTTTCTACCGGTACAGGCTCAGAAATCATGAAGCCCATGGCTTCTCCTACAGTCGGAGGCTTGGTTACTGCTACGTTATCAAACTTGCTTCTTGTGCCTTCATTGTATTGTTGGGTTAAAGAAAGGGCATTTGGCAAAGCGTTGGTAAAAGAAAAAAGGGGGATATAATGGGAAAGTCATATTTAGTATTAGTAGGATTAATTGTAGTTTTTAGTTTAGTTATCTTAGATAATAGCTACAGCGCGCAGAGTAATAATGAGAGTGATGACAAAAATGTTTCTCAAGAGAAAGCGGTAAATGTGGGGAATAAAATTTGTCCGGTTTCCGGAGATAAGATAAATGAAAAAACAAAGGCCACCTATGAATACAAGGGTAGGGTTTATAATTTCTGTTGTCCAGCTTGTATTGAAGAATTCAAAAAATATCCCGAGAAATACATCAAGAAGATAGAGGATGAACTGCAGCAAAATACCGAAGAGAAAATCAAGCCAGCCCCTCATATGCAGATGAATAGAGAAGAAGAACAATAGCATTAAGAATTATTACTCACCCTGAAATAAATAAAGATTTTTCTTGACAGATTGTTATTTTCTTGTATACTCTACTATATCAATAGAGATTATAGAGAAAGACTATGCATATCACCTATAAGGGCGATTATGCCCTAAAGACAATATTAGATTTATCCGTGCATTATGGAAGGGGGCCGGTGACTATCCATGAGCTTGCTCGCCGCGCAGATATTCCTACAAAATTCTTAGAGCAGATACTGCTTGATTTAAAGCGCGGAGGCTTTGTGCAAAGTAAGCGCGGTAAAGTTGGCGGATATCTTTTGGCCAAGAAGCCATCACAGATAAGATTAGGAGAGGTGATTCGTTTTATCGACGGGCCGATAGAGCCAGTCAGCTGTGTAAATAAGAATTACCGTGGCTGTGTAGATGTCCCCGGCTGTGTCTTAAGAAAGGTATGGATTAAGGTCGCTGAGGCCACTTCTAGTATCGTAGATAATATAAGTTTTGAAGATTTAGCCAAGAAGGCAAGAGGCCCTAAGGAGGTCTTGGTTTATCAAATATGAAAATAGCTAAAGACATTACAGAATTAATCGGTAATACTCCCCTAGTGCGTTTAAATAAACTTACACAAGGTTGTCTTGCTACCGTGGTAGCAAAACTAGAATTTTATAATCCTTGTTCTTCTATCAAGGATAGGATTGGTTTGGCTATGATAGAGGCCGCAGAAAAAACAGGTCGGATAAATAAGGATACGATATTTATCGAGCCGACTTCGGGGAACACAGGTATTGCTTTGAGTTTTGTTTGTGCGGTTAAGGGTTATAAATTGATTTTGACTATGCCGGAAACTATGAGTGTTGAGCGCAGGAAGTTATTAAGTGCATTTGGTGCCGAAATTGTACTTACCCCTGGATCGGAAGGGATGAGTGGGGCGGTGCGTAAGGCCGAAGAATTAGCCAAAAGCAATAAGCGCTTTGTGATGTTGCAACAATTTAAAAACCCGGCTAATCCTGAGATACATCGCCGTACTACTGCCAACGAAATATGGGTTGATACAGACGGTAAAGTTGATATTTTGGTTGCTGGCGTAGGTACAGGCGGAACGATTACAGGAATAGCCGAGGCGCTTAAGAAAAAGAAACCGGGTTTTCAAGCAATAGCAGTTGAACCAAAAGATTCTCCTGTTTTATCCGGAGGCAAAGCGGGTCCTCATAAGATACAGGGTATAGGCGCTGGGTTTGTGCCGGATATCTTAAATACAAAAATAATCGATGAGATTATTCAGGTTGCCAATGAAGATGCAATTGCTACGGCAAGGGCTCTGGCGAAAGAAGAAGGCATATTGGCGGGTATTTCATCGGGCGCCGCGGTTTTTACGGCTTTGAAGGTAGCCCAGAGAAAGGAAAATAGGGATAAGCTTATTGTGGTAATATTGCCCGATACAGGGGAGCGTTATCTAAGCACGGAGTTATTCACTTAAATCAAGGAGGGTTTTAAAATGAGAGAAAAAGTCGAAGCAGCATTAAATAAAATTCGTCCTATGCTACAGGCAGATGGTGGTAATATTGAGCTTGTCGATATTAGTAGCGATGGAGTAGTCAAGCTAAAACTTACAGGAGCCTGCGGATGTTGTCCTATGTCACAAATGACGCTTAAAATGGGAGTTGAGCGTATATTGAAACAGGAAGTGCCGGAAGTAAAAGAAGTTGTAGCTGTTTAACAATAGGTTTGCTTGAAGAAAGGTTTAGAAATGAGAACAATCAAAGAGATAAATCAAAAGATAAAAAAGGGCGAAGCAGTAGTTGTTACTGCCGAAGAGATTATTGATTTAGTAGATAAGAAGGGGATTAAGAAAGCGGCAGAAGAAGTTGACGTAGTTACAACCGGGACCTTTGGCCCGATGTGTTCATCAGGTGCCTACTTTAATATAGGTCATTCCAAGCCGCGCATAAAATTAGGAGGCGGTGTTTGTAAGTTAAATGATATCCCTGTCTACACCGGGTTTGCCGCTGTGGATATTTATCTGGGTGCTACAGCTATGCCGGATGATGATCCGCGTAATAAAGTCTTTCCCGGAGAGTTCAAATACGGCGGTGCGCATGTAATTCAGGATTTGGTTGCCGGACGTGATGTTCGCCTTGAGGCAACGGCTTATGGTACGGATTGTTATCCACGCAAAAAATTAGATACCTATATTAATATAAAGGATCTTAATGAGGCGGTGCTTTTTAATATCCGTAACTGCTATCAGAATTATAACGTAGCGGTAAATCTTTCAGACAAGATTATCTATACTTATATGGGCACATTAAAGCCGAATTTAGGCAATGCTAATTATTGTTCGGCGGGGCAACTTTCCCCGCTTTTAAAGGACCCATGCTATAAGACTATCGGTATCGGCACTAAGATATTCTTAGGAGGCGGTATTGGTTATGTGGCTTGGCAGGGAACCCAGCACAATCCTTCTGTAAAAAGAAAGGATAACGGTATACCTCAGGCACCGGCTGGTACTTTAGCTGTAATCGGAGATTTAAAACAGATGAAAGCCGAATGGCTGCGTGGGGTGAGTATGACTGGATACGGGGTAACTTTAACCGTAGGGATAGGAGTGCCTATTCCTATTTTAAATGAGGAAATCTTAAAGTTTGCCGCGGCCAAGGATAAAGAGATTTTTACCCAGATTGTTGATTATAGTAGTGATTATCCGAATATGATTTCCCGCAGCCTCGGAGAAGTTAGCTACGCAGATTTAAAATCAGGCAAGATTAAAGTTGAAGGTAAGGATGTGCCAACAGGAAATCTCTCAAGTTATTCTAAGGCGCGCGAGATTGCCGAAGAGTTAAAGTATTGGATTAAAAAAGGTGATTTTTCGCTGACCGAAGCCGTTGCGCCTTTGCCGGGTCCAGAATCAGGATATTCTTTTAAGGCACTTAAAGAAAGGCCGATAGTTTAAGTTAAGAACAAAGGGGAGATAAAATGATTTCTAAAAAAATAGTCCTGCATTTCCCGCATCGCTTAGTCGATCAGCCGATCGTATATAAGCTGGTCAAGGATTTTGATTTAAAATTCAATATCCTCAAGGCTTATGTAACGCCTCAGGAAGAAGGGCTGATGGTGCTAGAGCTAAGCGGCAAGAAGGAAGAATTCGAGAAAGGCATGCAATATTTAGAGTCTTGCGGGGTGAGGATTCAACCTTTAAGCCAGGATGTAATACGTAATGAGGCTAAGTGTACCGATTGCGGAGTTTGTGTGCCGATTTGTCCGACTGGGGCGTTAGTAGTTGATCCCTTAACGCGCAAGGTACATTTCTACGATAATAAATGTATTGCCTGCGAGCTTTGTGTAAAAGTTTGCCCTACCCAGGCCATGGAAGTGCATTTTTAGATAGATGATATCCGGATGAGCAAATTAGATAAACTGAAGAAGATATTAAAGGGCATGGGTTCCGTGCTTATCGCTTATTCGGGAGGGGTAGACAGCACTTTTTTATTAAAAGTAGCTTTTGATGTTTTAGGCAATAGAGCACTGGCAGTTACCGCAAAATCACCTACCTATCCGCAAGAAGAATTAGATTCAGCCATAAAAATAGCAGCCGCTATCGGCAGCAGGCATATTTTGGTTAGAACGAATGAATTCTCCGATAACAAATTCCTTGTTAATTCATCGCAAAGGTGTTATTTTTGTAAGAAAGGGCTTTTTGCTATCTTAAAAAAGATAGCAATGGAAAAAGGCTTTCGCTACATTGTCGAAGGAAGCACATTGTCGGATACAAAAGATTTCCGCCCCGGTAATAGGGCAAAAAAGGAATTTAAAATCCGCTCTCCTTTGGTGGAAGCCGGTTTTACCAAGCCGGATGTGCGCAGGGCAAGCAAAGCCATAGGATTAGATACCTGGAATAAGCCGCCCCTGGCTTGTTTAGCATCTAGAATCCCCTACGGCAGGAAAATAACAGTATCTTTACTGAAAAAAATAGAAAAAGGTGAGTCATCCTTAAGAAGTATTGGTTTTTCTCAAATACGTTTGCGTAGCTACGATGATATATGCCGTATAGAAGTGGATAAAAAAGAGCTTACAAAAGTTATACATAAGCGCAAAGCAATAGTTTCTGAATTGAAAAAAATAGGCTATAAATATATAACCGTTGATTTAGAGGGGTATCGCACAGGGAGCATGAATTTAGCTTAACTATGCAGGATAAAATTATTTCTTTTCTTAAAGGCAAGCAGGACTATGTTTCGGGCGAGGAGATGGCATCTGCTTTAAGTGTGAGCCGTCAGGCATTATGGAAGCATGTGCAGGACCTTCGTGATGCGGGGTATAATATCACAGCAGTGCCCCACTTAGGCTACAAATTATTATCTTCTCCGGACAGGCTTTTCCCGTCAGAGATTCTAAGCCGCCTTAAGACTAAAACTATAGGCAGAAAAATTTATTATTTTGATAATATAGACTCTACTATGGATGCGGCAATGCAGCTGGCTGTTAAAAACGCACCGGAAGGTACGATTATATTGGCTGAGGGTCAGGCAAAAGGCAGGGGGCGGTTGGGGAGAAGCTGGGTTTCTCCTAAACATAAAGGTATATATATATCTTTAATCTTGAGGCCACAGGCATCATTAGATAAAGTTCCTTTGATTACCCTGTTAAGTGCAGTAAGCGTTTGTGAGGCGGTAGCAGAGTTATCTGGGCTTGAGCCGCAGATAAAGTGGCCCAATGATATAATGCTGCATAATAAAAAGTTAGGCGGCATCCTCACGGAGCTAAAAGCCGATATGGACAGGGCTGTTTTTGTTATTGTCGGCATAGGTTTGAATGTGAACAATGATCCCAGGCATCTTTTGCCACACGCTACTTCTTTAACTGAGCAGAAAAAACACGATATTGACCGGTTGGAATTGTTGGCCGAGTTATTGCTACGCATAGAAGAAAATTACAAACTTCTTCAGAAAAATGATTTTCAAGCGATAACTGATAAGTGGCGCAATCTTAGTTTAACTCTTAACAGAAGAGTAAAGATTAATTCCCAGTCAAGCCATATAGAAGGGGAAGCCGTAGATATTGATATGGATGGAGCGCTTTTGGTTAGAAATGACTCCGGGCTAGTGCAAAGAGTGACTGCCGGAGATATTATTCATTGCCGGTAAAATTACAATGTAAACTATATATTATCAGTAGGTTGACAATAAATTAATCTTTTTATATAATATCCCCATGTTCAAAAATATATGCTTGGGGATTTTTATTTTATTTTTTCTCGGTTCGGTTGCTTTTGCGGCAGATGCGGCAGAATCATTTAAATTAGAGCCGATTTATATAACTAAAAGTAAGTCTGTTTATGGCCATACTTATTCTTTGAAGTACGACCGAATAGAGGACCTTCCGTACAATACCCCGATAGAAGCAATACAGAATTTGCCGGTTGATCTGCAGAGCCGCTCTCTTGGAGGAGGGATACAAACTGATTTCTCCATGCGCGGGTCAAACTTCCAGGAAGTCTTGGTTTTATTTAATGGGCAGCGGATAAATGATCCCCAGACCGCTCATTATAACAGCGATATTCCACTTACCAATGAAGATATAGAGAAGATTCAGGCAATGCCGGGTGTAAGCTCAGCGTTATTTGGACCGGATTCAATCGGCGGGGCGCTTAACTTTATTACCAAGAAGCCTAAAGAGAACAGAGCAGTCATGCAGTTTGCTGCAGGCCAGGATAATATTAAATCCGGATTGTTTAGCGTTACCCGCAAGGCCGATAATGTTGGGGTAAGGTTATCTTTGTCGCGTCAGAGCTCAAGTGGTTTCAGCGAGGATACGGATTATAAGAATCTTACAGCTTTTCTTGCGTCGCTCGTAGATATGCCCATGGGGGAATTTAGTTTAAATGCCGGATATCAGGATAAAGATTACGGTGCCTATGATTTTTATACCCCAGGATTAGGTTTTCCTTCCAGAGAACATATTAAGACATATCTTGTAGATACAGGATTTAATTTAAGTCAGGGCGGATTCGTTATCAGGCCTAATTTCCTATGGAGAAGCCATTACGATACTTTTCTTCTTGATAAAACACAAGAGCGCAGTTCTTATCGTAACCGTCACCGCACTAACGTATACCTGCCCAGTATATACCTGCAGAAAGAGACGCCTGTGTTAGGAAAAGTCGGCGCAGGAGTTGAGTACGCAAGCGAACAGATACGTTCCAGCAATTTAGGCAGGCACTATAGAAATCATCAAAGTTTCTTTTTTGATGATGCAAAAGAAATATCCGCTAAAGCATCTGTTGCTTTATCCGGAAGAATAGATAATTATAATGATTTCGGCACTAATTACAGCGGTTCCGCAGGCCTGAAATTTAATGTTAGTAATAATAATGTGCTGCATTTGGGGATATCTAGGAGTATACGTGTACCTACTTTTACCGAACTCTATTACAGCGATCCTACTACCGTAGGTAATGATTCTTTAAAAAGCGAAAAGTCCTTAACCTATGAAGCTGGCTCTGCCTATAGAAATGACAAATTTTATTTGGGGGCGACAATTTTCTTCAGGGATGAAGATGATTCTATAGATTGGGTTAAGACTAGAGTTTCTGAACCAAGATGGATAGCCCGGAATATCGCCGGCTCCACAGCCAGAGGCGCTGAAACAAGCTTCGGGATAAAATTCTTAAAGTTCTTTGAAATAAGCTCGAATTATACTTATGTAGACAGGGATAGTAATAATACTTCATACTTTTATAAATACGGGCAAAACTACAGCAAGCATTTAGCAGGAGCCAGTTTTCTGTTTGATTTTTCAAGAGTCAGGGGGAGCTTCGGATTATTATACAAAAAGAAGCCGGCAAGAGGAGGTTGGCTATTGTTTAGCAGCCGCATAGGTTATCGGCTATTGGATTGCGCAGAGTTGTTTGTTGAAGGCACAAATTTACTCAACAGGA
>CAYXSY010000006.1:0-48019 GCA_964467905.1 uncultured Planctomycetales bacterium
TCTCTTTCTTTTCTGCTTAATACGGCCATCTTTACTCCTATGAATATAGTCTAAATAATGAACAATTGTTCACAAACAAAATATAACATTCCACATTGCTTCTGTCAAGGCAATTTCTAACAATTTGGAAGGTGAACCCGGTAAGGACGCCCAGAAATATGCAGCGACAGAAAGACTCTCCGTATACAGCTTTATATAGGAATTAATTCGAAATTTTTCTCTTGATTTTAGTCACTTCTTGAATTTCGGGCCTTCGAATGGGCTCTTAGTTCTGCTTACTGATATTTCGTAATCCATAAGGATCCCCCCCCATCCTGCCGGATCAGACTAACTTGCTCTTTCTTCTAGTTGAAGATATTTATTCCCATTATGAACACTAACCCAAAGTTCCAAACTATCAGTAGCCTTGCCCACGATAATCATGACAAAATAGTTTAACTCATGATGCGACTGCAAAAATGAATCTGCCATCGACCCTAAGTCCAAATCAGAGGGAGAAGGTTTATCTTGTGGATGAGTGTGCCACTCGCCAACGAAATGCAATCCTTGCTTAAAATGCTGTTTAATAAACTGCCTTTGTAAAATACGATTTGGAACAAACAATGTTCTCCAACGTTTATCACTTTTGTGAGGAGGCGAGGCTTCAATAATACGAATTATCGGAAGATCGAATTCGGCAAAAAGTAGCCCACCAGACTCCACCTCCAAGCCCTGCTGACGATAGGTCTTAAACAATTCTAAAATTGGTTTTGTTAAAAGAATCTGCTGTTTTGAATCCGGGAACGTATACAAGCGTTCTTTCATAAGACAGAGAGATTACAAAGGCTACAGGCATTGGATTTCGCCCAATTTTTTTTAAATATTCGTGAATACCCTCCATTTCCACCCATCTGTTTCCAATCATCTGCAATTTCGGCTTCTACTAATCTAAAACTTTCTTCGCTACTTATCCATGTATGAAGAAAAGAATCCGAGGGGGCATTGATGAGTGATTCTATAGCTACAGAAGAAATCATTGACGCTACCGGCATTAAAGAGGTAGGACCATAATGTTGATAATAAGCACATCCTCCGGGTTCCTTAGAAATCGTTTTTGTCTTGAAATTAGCGACATTATCCTGAAACTGACCAAATTCATTCACCCCACATTCAAAACATCCTCCATTGCGTGAAATCAAAAGGCAGTGACCTGCCACAGCGTATGGTTCTAACCAACCTAAAAGAAGCGTGGGCATTTGAGTTTTTCTAGCCAGAAAATTGAGGGGTTTCTCACACCGCCAATCAGCAGTTGTTGAAATTATTAGATCGTGTTTATAAAAAAGTTCGGGCTTAGAATCGAAAACATTCCTCCAATCTTCTATTATCCCATCGATTGTTAAATGTGGTAGCTCCTGCTTCAACTTTTCAGCAAGAGCTCCTGCTTTCGAAAGATCAACCGATGAAGCGCCAAGTATATTTCGTCCTACATTTTCCCACCCCAAAAGGTCATTATCGATAAGCGTCAGCTTTCCAACACCAGCCCGAGCCAAAAGATGCGCCACATATCCACCTAAAGAACCGCAACCGATCAAAAGAATGGATCTCTGAGAGAGATCTTGCCCATCTCCTCCCCTTGAGTGAATCCACTTATGATCTGCACGGATAACCTTACTTCTAATTATACCAATAGAATTTATAATATTTGTCGCCCTCTCAAGAAGCAAATCACGAGGCACTCTACCTTGACGGAAACCATGAGTAAGCTCGACAGAACTATTCTGACAAAGCTCTAATCCCTCAAAAATAATGCCTCCATACGCTACACCCTCTCCCTCCTTTTGCGAAAGAAGCACCAATCCCTTTTCGCGAATATTTACTATATGATCTTTTATCATTTCTGCTGCCCTATGATCTACAGTTTCAGAAAGAGAAAGCAGGTCCTTAAGCGTAGTAGGATAATCCTGGGGTAGTAGCGGAGTAGGCAATGAAATTAGGATACCTAGACTTTGATCAGTTGAACCAGGTTGCTTACCCGTCAAATTCTTAACCCACTCGTTTAGCCTTTCTACTGAAGATGCGATACAAACATAGCCTTTTCTAAAATTAACTGGAAATGATCCGCCAAGATTATCAATGGGGTCAATAATTAAAACACTTTGCGCGCCTTCTTTTGTGCATCTGTTCCAGTAATAAGAAAATTCCTCTTTAAAGTCATCTGTGTCCACACCGATGAGTATAGCTTTAGCCTGCTCATAAACATGTCTAAAGAGACCAACGGGATCACTACTATCTAGAGCGGCAGAACTTGGAATTGTGCAAAGAAAACCTCCTTTCATAACGTGAGGATTCCTAAGAAACAACTCTTCCCACCCATACACATAAGCTCTAGGGGGTTCATCTGGAAAGAGTTTTGGCAAACCAATATCTACTGTCCAATCCTTTCCTGATACATTTATTTTTGTTCGCCAGATAGCAGAACATTCTTTTAGAGCTGGATTAGCCGTGTTTTCCGGAATCGACTGAAAAACATTATCTTTGCCTAGCTCAGTTCTAACAGCATCTACTGCGACCCGTTGCCTTTCTTCCAGGATACGAGAATTACTTTTAACCAAATCTTCCCCCGCCGCGATAATCAACTGGTTTGCTGGGAGTCTTATCGGCTAGCCCCTTCCCACCCAGAATTATTCCGGTAGCCGAAGCAATTTTCCTTTTTAAATCATCAGTGTTTAGCTGAACTCCGAATTTATTGTTAGCCCGTTCATTTAGATATTGGAGATCATCCGAAGAACCCAATACTCCGAAGTCCTCTTTTGCTTGCTTAAACCAAAGCCAAAATTTTTCTTCAAGCTTTAGAACTCGCCCTTCTTCAGTTGGCCACTTATCAGCAAAATCCTCAACAGGATTAACTGGATTAGGAACTCTTGGTTTCTGTTGATTAACCCAATCTCCCATATGATTTAAGATAGTTTCCATCGCATCTTCAATCTCTTCTTCTCCCTGATAAGCCCTCGCAGCAAGAGTAGTAATAATAATTGAAATCGGTTTACCATCTTCATCCTGCTCGAACATAATATCACGATGCCTTTTTAAAATCTGAACGCATCTTTGCAGAGGCGTACGCCATTTATAGACAGGGATGTCATCAACTTTAGAAACCTTCGCGTTTAAAACCATCGATTCAAGCAGTCTTTTGGCTTGCCTCATTCGTGTCTCAAACCATTGAGCATAACCCTCAGGATTACTTATGTTCCAATCAGACGAAATAATGTTGAACGAAGCTTTTTCCTCATCGGTTATGGCAACAGCATGTTGTGCTACCTGTTTAGCTAAAAGCTCAGTCGTACCTGCTTTAATCATTCGCTCTTGGAGCACTCCTCGGATAATGTCATTTTCAGGAATGCATGGGACAGTATCCATATGAAAATTTAATTGATCCTGATACACTAAACGCCAGCAGCGACGTTTTCTTTCGAGCTCTTCTTCTATGCGCTTCTCCAACCGATACGCCTCGAGATCTACGCCCAATAGTTCTTTAAGCTGTGACTGAGAATATTTCTCTTTGGAAATACCCTGCTGAAGTTTGCAAGAAAGGTCGAGATCATAATCATTCCTTTTCCACGGCTTTATTGCAGTTCCAAAGCGGAAAGATCCTTGAGCAAAAACATGCGGCTGAAATCTTGCACTGCTAGATTTAGGGCTTTCTTCTAACCATTTTCCGAGATCGTTATACCTTGACTGTGCCATCTCATAACTGGAATCAGGTATATCGATTGTATTACTGATTTCTCGAATCAGCGTCCTAAGAGTTTGGCTGCTCATCATCGCCCTCCTATCTTTAATGTTTTTATAAATGAACCTCTCTTGCTATTCTGATCATAAATTATCCAAGAGAGATCTGCCTTTGGCATTCTTATCCGACCGAGCTCCACTGAACAAGCAACAGGCATAGCCGGAAAGATTGATAAATAAGTATGTTTCTGATGTCGCTTGTTGATTTCACCCACCAGCTTCCGAATTACCCCACGGTAATCTGCCAGCTGTTCTTTACTTTTTAAGAAATCATTGTGTGGCTCATCTATTGTCAGTTCCCAAATAGAAACTCGGTCTCCTAGCACAGCAGTAATACGATCATTACTTATCAAACCACTAAGAGAGATTTTCAGCACGGGAGGAAATCTAAAGTTTACAGGCACTTTAACCTTAAATTTGAATTTCTTCGGACCTTTCAACCAATGCCATGTCATAGGTTCACGATGAAGTTGATAAACCTGTGCGGGAACCTTATCGGTCATCAGAGATCCTAACAGAACCATCAATGGCATGGGTGCAAAGGCAAAAATAGAAAAATGACAGGGGTTGGCTTCCTTAATCAGCGGGACGACGTATCGGATAAAACTTTCTCTCAAATTCTTCTCCTCTACCTTCCAATAATCAGTCCGATAGTCTTTGCCTTCCCAGTCCATTGATAAACAAATAACGCGTTCCTCAGCCGGATACCAATAGGGGAAAAGAGCTTCTTTTGCATAGTCCGGTTGAAGCAGAGATTTCTCCTCTCCTATATTAGCTCCATATAAGAGAACATGAGATTTTTTGCTAGGGTTGATACCGGTAACAATCGCTATTCGTTTCTCATGTTCATCTTTCCACTGGCGCAACAACTTTACAGAGTAGCGCTCTCCCTTTTTATCCAAATCAATTGTCTTATGGCAATCATGACAGAGCAACATAAGATTCGATAGTTTATTTCTATTGCTTCTCATTGCCTTAGTCGAACCCCAACCGCGGGGACCGTGCTCTGAAAATGACCAAATGTGAGCAATCTCCGAGATGTTACCCTGTTCTTGTGTGATCGGAGACTTATAGAGAGGCCTGTTACAATTATTGAATTCACATCTTCCTGCTGCGCGCGCCCAAAGTTCTTTAACAATTTTTTGATCTAGACTCCGAGTTATTTCTCTAGCCATTTCTCTCTCCTGCTTTTTCAGAAAAAACAAAACCTCCGCATGACAAATCGAATTTGCTCTGCGAAGGTTTTACTTTTTTAACGTCCGGGATTTATCCCTTCCAACTCGGGACGACTATAGTCTTCTTATAGCGTTAATCTATCATAACTATTAGATTTGTCAATGTGTTTATATAGTACTCAAGAAGGTATCCCCTTTCAGGCGGTCCAGAAATACGGAGCGGCAGAAAGACTCTCTGTAAACAGGTTTTTAAGGGAGGATTATTAGAAACCGAGGGTTTTCTTCTTTTCTGCATGACACACAACTAATTTCATAATTCAAAACCTTATAGCTCTTCCCCTTCCCACCTTTTCTTAGAATGATCGCGGGCTTGAGCAATAGTTTTACTAGTAAATAGTGTATCGAGCATACACCAGACTCTTCCATTCCTATAAATTCTTCCCACTCTTACTTCTCTGCCTGGAGCAAATGGACGCCCTAGTTTGCAAAGAAAGTAGGGTTCCCATTGTTGCTTAGGGATTTCACGAATCTTGCTGTGCATATTCGTTACAATCTCAGCGCCCTCTATAATAACAAAGAAACTGCCGGGCAACTCTAGCTCGATATCTGTGATACCTCGATGTTCCTCGTAGTGTTGCATATTAATGCTTACTGAATCTGGGCTGACAACAAGATGCAACACAGATTTAACAAACTCTCTCAAAAAAGCGGGGCATTTTGAAAGGGCCCAGGCTACACTAAAGCTAATGTCATTTTCCTTGTCGCCCAGCAAACCAAATATGCTGTTAATGCTTTTATTATTTAAAGAAAGTTGGCCAAACTTTTATTCCTTTTTTCTTCTCTCTCGCGCCTTACTAAGAGCCGGCATAGTAAATTTTTTGTAATTGTGTTCATCTATAGCTTTAGCTAAGGTTCTACCTGCCGGTGGTTTCATATGTCCAAATTCCTTCTGCATCTGCTTCAAGAAAGCTAAATAGTCATTGGCATCGCCATTTTTATATCCATATTCATTTCTAATATACCGATCCCACATTACAAATACCTTGGGTAGCTTTAAATGCATCAATTTAGGAGCACCTGTTGATTCAATGCCCACGATATTTGCAAACGTTTCAAATATAGTCGTTATCTCTTTGCTATATCGCTCGATACTCATGGTAGCAAATTCTTCCGACTTCATTTTCTCAAACAATGGAGACAATTGTTTAACTTTCTCTACAAATGAATCCAAATTAAATTCTTTCATTGCATAACGGAAGCGGGCAAAATTCCATGTTGCTAATATAAACATATAGGCTTCTATTTCGCATCCTTTGTCCATTAACTTACAGAACATTGGATAATAATCCCAGCGTAACTCTTTATCAGTAAAAGCTTGAAGATTCTTTAGCTCCTTCTTCATCGAGTCCTCTCACTATTATGTTTCCCAGGAGTTATTTCTTATCTTTGGCCTTCTCTTTCGCCTTCTTATACAACTCTTGCAGGCTCAAGTCCTCGTTTCCCGGTTCCTGTGCTATTTGATACATATCATACTTGTACTCTTCAGCGTCTTTGTTTTTCTTTACGAATTCCTCTATTTCATTTATCCTGTCCTGATCCAGAAGCCATTCCTTCTCCGGATCTCTAACTTCCTTTATCTTCGGAGCCCAGAGCAGCCATTTTCCATCTATTTGCCTAACGTCCCAATATCCCTCGAAATACTTATAGACAATTTCCTCTTCGATTAAATCTTTGGTAGATAGCTTAACGAGTATTCTATTAGGTATTTTCTTATCGCTTTTAATTGTGATTACAGATGTATCAAGCATAGGCTTATAGCCTCGAGCCCAATAATCAAAGCTGTATCCCATGACAAAATTCTCAGACAAGAGCTCGAAGGCTTTTTCCATCTTTCTGGCTTTGAGATAATTATAAAAACACCTCACAGCTTCGAGCGGATTCTTATTTGGTTCAAAGGTAATCTTTTTGACGTCTTTTAATGGCTCTTTTGACGCGGCCATCTGCTGATATTTCTCAAATATTGAGTCTGAGGATACAGCTATTCCCATTCCTCCCAATACTAATCCGGCAGTATTAATTCCGACCACCTCACCGCAGATATTAACCATCGGTCCACCACTTATCCCAGACATCATAGTCATATCTGTGAGGAGATACTGTACTCCGTTTTCCTTATCTTTTGAGCTTCGCGAAAAAGCTCCGCGAACCACAAATGACTCACCTGACAATTCTCCCCCTAACGGAAATCCTATGGCTAAAAGCTCCTCTGCTGGGCATATTGAGGCAAGACGCGCGAATTTAAGCACTGGTAAGTCTTTCTTAATCTTGACCACTGCAAGATCTGCATCCTTATCCGCCATGATAACTTCACCAGTCTCAAATGTATTGCCGGGCAATATGATTTTGGGAGCTGGCTCGGAGTCAATCACATGGAAATTGGTTAAAATATAGCCGTCTTTACTAATAACAAAGCCGGAGCCTTCGCCTTCTCCGCCAACAATACGCACCACTGACTGACGCACTCTCTGCACGGTATCTTTTTCATTGCACGAAATCCTCTTGGATCCACCGAGCTTGTTTTCTACCTTTTGGATTCGATCCGATAATGTGGAAATCCGGTAAACTAAATAGCCGAATGCTGCTACGATAATAATGACGAGAAATAATTTAAAGATTCTTTTCATTTTATATAAACAAAAAACCCTCGCCGGGCGTACTGGCCCAACGAAGGTTTTACTTTTTTAACGTCCGGGATTTACCCCTTCCAACTCGGGACGGATACTAAATCATTAGCTTTAATATACCATGGCTCTTTTAGCTGTCAATGTATTTTGATATATAAATAGGCAATTACTATGGATAATCAATACAGCTATCACCATTATAAGGATTGCACCGACGCAGTCTATTAATGGTCTTTTTCAATCCCACAGCAACTCCATATTTTTCAATAGCTTGTATCGCATAATTTGAACAGGTGGGGTGAAATTTGCAACGTATTCTTTTTGAAAGCATAGGAGATATCGCAAATTGGTAAAATCTTATCGTGGCTATTAGTAAATATTTCATTGGGGTAAAATATGTACTATCTCTTCTTTGCTGATAGCGGAAGAATTACACTTAGGGCATTTATTCAGGTTCTTAACGGGAACCTGCTGGTGCCTCGGAAGAAAAATCGCCGGCCAACATCCAGAACAACAAAGCAAATCGCTTGAACAATTACTGCTTTGATTCGCTGAATTAATCATTCTTTGGCCCTTATTCTCCAAATACTCCTGTTTGTCATAATACCAAACATTACCGCAAACCTGACAGGTGCATTTCGTTTCTGTTATATGTTTTACAGAAACCCCTTGCCTTCTTTCGCCCCTACGGGCTTTCACAATAAAGAAAATTAGCACGATTATTATTAAAGCCGGAAATAAATTCAGTAATGACTCGGCATTCATATAGACCTCCTTAAAGCTTACTAAGAATATATTCCAGTATTTGCTTGTAGACTATCGTCTGTAGACATTTAGTCTACAGGAATGTATTATGGCTCAATGATTGAAAAAGTCAAGGTTAATAAATTCAGAAAAGAGTTTGGTCTGGCAGTTAGGAAACGGCGCAATAGGATGCACTTATCTCAGGAAAACTTTGCAGATAGAGCCGACATACACCGTACCTATGTCAGCTCTATTGAATTAGGTAAAGTCGATATCGGAATAAGCATAGCCTACAAAATATCTCACGCCTTAAACATCCCGCTAAGTAAACTAATCAAAGAAGCAGAAAAGAATATTTAGCGTATAAGAAATCCCTGCTATATTCAACTATTCTATCTACTCGTTATAAATCGTCTCCACCCTCCCATTCTCGTATACTGTCGTCATTAGGCGCTTACGGCTCTTAATAGCCAAATCTACAGCCATCTGTAAAGCATCCAGGCCATCATCATGCACTCCCCGTGGGAAAAACTTCATTTGTTCAAGTAGCGTGTGGTGCTTTCTTGAAAATTGGATCGTGCCATTTTTAACCATGGGCTGTAAAGATTCAATTCTCGCCAGCTTATCAGAAGTATGCTTTATTTCCTCTACGCGTACATAGGTGCCGGAAGCTTCAGAGCGCTTTTCTAACTCCATCGCCATAAACTCCTGGAAATTATTGGCCTCAAAAGCAAATCTCCTATACCGACGCCTCCTTTGATAAGCCAAGATATCTTCTATTGTTCTATCCGGCAGCCTTCGCGCTATATCGGCATCAACGACATAGATAATCCCGGTCCTAGCATCTTTAACCACAGTCACTATCGCAGAATAATCGCTGTTTTTATTCGTCTTGCCCATACTAGGGTCACAAGCCCCATAGGATAATTCTTCACTTATAGCAGCTAAAAATTCTTCTTCTGAGGCGAACCTATCGGTCCAATAATGCATTTCATTTAAATTAAATGTGGCATCTCTTGGGTTTGTGGGTTCATTTTGCATTTCGGAATCAAAACTGATGTAGCCATCCTGCTCCCGGAGAACCATAAGGTCGTAATAACTCTTATTCGTTGGCCAGATAACCTGCGTTCCTTTTAGCATTTCTGCCTTATTATCCTCAAAGAACTTCCTGGCTGCCTCAGGGCCAGAATCATCATTATAGGTATCCTGCGAATGGAATATTTTAATCCACCTTTCCCATAGATCGATGCGCTCAGCCCAGCTGATAACAGACTTATATATCTTACTATCCCAGCCTGCGGTTTCCCTGGGGTCGGTAAACTTGGCAAGAAGCGAACCGTAGTGGTGAATTGTGCCTATATAGATGAAGTTGCTAGTTGAAGATCCGGACTTTAACACCGCTTTAGTCAACCAATCCTCAAGCTTGTTGAAGTTTTCCATGTTCTGCAGGCCCTCGTTAGTCTCAATATCATCAAGAATTACCAGGGACGGCCTAAATTCCCGGTTACGCCGGCCGCGAATCTGCTGCCCCACCCCCAGCGCAATCACCTTAACCTTATTGCGCGTCACGATCTCATGCTGCGTCCAGCGTGGAGGCCCTGGCTTTACGCCAATTTCGCAGATATCCGGAAAATCCTTGGTAAGATGCTCGTTTGTCTCAAGCTCCTGCTTGATATCGTTCAGGAACCCCCTTGCCTGGTCAGCTGTGCTTGAAATTATCACTATAAAATTCTCAAGCTTGTAGCAGATACAGTAAATTACGTACTCTAAACTTACGATGGTGCTTTTGGCACAGCCGCGGGGCGCGGCAATGGCAATTTTTGTGCCGCGCCTGTTAGCCAACCCGTAAAGCATCCTGGATAGTTCTTCCTGGAATGACCCATCCGCTACCTTGTGGTAATGCGAAAAGTAATGCTGCCGGAACTTCAGGAAATCCCTGCCAAGCGTCCTCCTAATCTTGATAAGCCTATACAGGTTTGCGACTATTTCTTTTTCTGGTAAATTAAACTGTTCGCCCATTTTTATCACTCCTCCTTTACGTCTTTATTCTTCAGGCTTTCTGCCTTTTTGATAAACCCCTTAACCTCGCTTAAATCGCCTTCTATTTCTTTTGGTATTACCCCAGTTTCCGAAGCGATCTTTTCAACCTCGATTACCTGCTTGGATATCTCATCAAGCATCCCAGCCATGTCACTGCCGTTAAAATGATGGAACACATCGCCAACTATAGCTGTAGGCTTTGACGGCAGATAGCCGAGCGACTGCATCTTACTAATTAATTCCAGGCCAACGCGCGCGGCTAGATATTCTGCCTGGGATTTCTCAGCAACTGAAGCGTCTTTTATCCTGGCCAGGCGCATAAGATGGTCACGATGCATCCTGGCATACATAACCATCTCTCCGATTGTTTCCTTAGCCAGGTTAATATCCGGCGTAAGCGCGTTACGCTCGCGGATTTCCTTGATATCACGCCTTATGGTCTTTTCGCATTTCTCAAAGACCTGCGCAATCGAAGAAACTGTCATACCTTCACCCAAAAAAACCTCAACACACTGCTGGCGTGAATCCTTACCGATTGTTTCCGGGCCAAGACTGCCGTCTTTAATCTGCTGGATTAAAGCCAAAATTGGCTGCTCTTTTTCTTCGTTATTTGACTGCATTTATCTCCTCCTTCCCGTATTTCTTAAGTAACTCCTCGGGAACATTGTCTCTACCTACGCAGGCGATATAACGCCTGACTATCGCATCGCAATAGTAGGGATCAATTTCCAGGCCAAAGCAAGTCCTATTTAGCATTTCCGAAGAAATTATGCTTATCCCTGAGCCCAGGAACATATCCAGTACGATGTCGCCTCGCTTGGAGCTGTTTTTGATTGCCCTGTGCGCCAGAGCGATGGGCTTTTGTGTTGGATGGCAATAGCTTGTGGTATGATCTCTTTTTATTTGCCAGAGAGTTGATTCGTTAGTCGGACCATACCAGTGGTGCGCGCCGTTATTTTCCTTCCAGGCATAGAGGCAAAATTCGGTCTGCTGATTATAGTCGCCGTAGCCGATAGAGAAACTTTCCTTCGCCCAGGTAATCACGCAGGAAACGTAAAATTTCAACTCGGTAAGCATATGGTACATAGGCCCAAACTGGGCCGAGCCATTCCATAAATAACAAGGCGCACCAGGCGCGAGATATGGAGTCACGTTTTTGAGTACTCGCTTAAGCCATTCCTCGTATTCTGCCTGGCTTAAGTTATCGTTGTAAATCCTATCCCAATCGCGAGACTTTTTCGGACGAACGTTAGGCACAGGCCGGTTACCGCCGTAATAGTTGACGTTATAAGGCGGGTCACTAAAGATGAGGTTGATTTTTGCGTCGCCGATTAGTCGTTTGATATCTTGCGGATTTGAAGAATCTCCGCAAAGCAGGCGATGCCGGCCAAGAATAATCAGGTCGCCTTTCTCCGTTACCGGCTTACCTATATTATTAAGCTCCTTTTCAAGATCAAACTCATCATCCTTCGCCTCTTCGGCCCGATCCAGGATTTCGCTAACCTCTGGCAGGTCGAAACCGGTGAGGCCAATATCAAAATCGGGGATTTTAGTTAACTCTTCAACTAAGGCTGCAAGCTTATCGTTATCCCAAGCTCCCTGGATTTTATTTAAAGCTAGGTTAAGGGCTTTTTCCTGCACCGGATCAAGATCAACAACACTTACCTCTACCTCCTTAAAGCCTGCCGCAATGAGTATCTTTAGCCTCTGATGGCCTCCTACCAGATTATTGCTACGCTCGTTCAATACCAATGGCTCGACTAATCCAAAGGTATCAATGCTTTTCTTGAGGTTCTCATAATCGGAATCGCCAGGCTGTAAGTCCCTTCGAGGATTATACGGAGCTGCGTTAATTTTCTGTATTGCTACTTTTTCTATTCTCATTTTGAGCCTCCCTTCATTTTTCTAAAGATATATCTTCCTCCTAACGTTTTCTTGACAAAAGCGACTGAAAGAAATACGCCTCTATATCGGCCGTGTTTCTTTAAGATTTCTTTCAAATCAAGAAGTACTGAATTGAACACCTGCCCGACAACATCTGATGCTTCTCCCGTAAAACATACGCTGCCATGAGCTAAATGCGAACGGATGAAATGAATATCAAGCTGCGCCATCATATCCATTTTTGTTTTAATTACTATTATATATTTCTGGCTTGTGGGAGTTTCAACATTTAAAAACCAAGTATTTCTTAAGCGTGTTATATAACTCGTTGCCATTTTTACTCCTTTTTTTGTTGCCGGCTCCGGTCATACTAAAGGCCGGAGCCGACTAATTCTTAATTTTTTTCTGAGATAATCGCATAATCTCCATCTTCACAAAGTGGACATGCATTTGGGAATGCTTCTCCTGGCCGGATATCCCTTGGCAGATGTAGATTTGAATCGGCTGCAATAACATAATATTTGCCGCCACATTTAACACATTCGACTTTGATCATAGACTCCATGATAATCACCTCCTTCCATTTAAAAATCACTACTTTTCTGTATAGTGGCTTAAGTATAAAGATAATTAGGTGTGGTATCTACATAGACATATCTTAAATATGAGATTGGATAGAAACAAAAAACCCAGCGTTTTAAGCTGGGTCAAAGGCGAGAGGCTTTAGAAAAGATTATTTATTTATCAAATTTAGGATTATGGGCGATTTGTCTTATTGTGTCATATGAACGAGGAATCTTTTTCTCAAGTATATTAATAGCATCAATGAATCCAATTCCTTTTTTTCTTAAAGTTTTGAATTGCTTTCTTATCCACTTATTTCTTCTAACTGTGGTATTTCCTTTTAGAGAGCCCCAATCTAACTTCTTGCCTTTTTTGAACTTCTCAAGACAAGGAATATATTTTCTAATATCTCCGAGGTTAGCCCAAGAGGGAATATATAAAAGCACACCTTTTCTTATGGGATCATTTTCGACTTCGAGGCCATACGGGATGGGTTTTCCGCACACCCAACCTCTTAATTCCCATTTTAAGAAAAAATTATTCTTTGCGGTAAAAGCGCGTATGTAATCTTTGCCTTCAAATCGTTCGATATCCAAATTCTTAGAATTAAGCTTTCTCTGCAGTCTTTGAAGGTCTTTTTGGTATTCAGGGTTAGCTTTTAACTCTTTTGTTAATAAGCGAAGTCTTTCTTTTAACGATGAGCGACGCACTATTAGCCCCCCACTGGTTTCCAAATTACAATTATATATCGTAGTTAATTATAGATACCCTAACGTGGATATTGATAAATATTGTATGAATTTTCAAGAACAAGTTACGCAGTCTTTTATTGTGACTGCTCCAATAAAATTTTGATATTTATTTGCGCTAAAAATAATGACACAACAGCAAATAAAGAAACCAATAAATTAATTAGAAAGAATAACCCAAGAAGGCTACCATTTATATCTTTTTTGAATATGAATATAAACAAAGCAAACAGTGTGGTAATTGCAGAATAGAATATGCCCACCAAAGTTGTATCCTTGAGTAAAATATAACTTGGCCAACCACGTAATGACGCCATTGAACTATTTATAGGAAATAAAACATCTTTTGCCTGTGCAAGAGAGAAAACTAACAAACCACTATTTACCCCTACTCCGATGATCCAGTTTGCTTCATCTAGATACCATTGCCCAACCCTAAGATAAAAATTTGGGACATATTGGAAGAAGGCTATTAGTGATAGCATACATAAAAATTCAAAAGAAATTAAAATTGAACGCAGTAAATTATATATTCTACTTTTCATGTTTCATATGCCTCTTTTGAGCAATTTCGTCAAATACTTCTTTAGCAATTTCATATAATTTTTTGGGATCAGCTTCTGTATCATATTTAAAATTTTTTATAGTATCACTTGTGCAAACAACTACCTTCTTTTTCCCTTCAACACCATGAACTTTACCTTGCCCATAACCATCAGTTGCCATTAGGATTGCTGCATCTGTGATATCCGGTATTTTAGTAAGAACTTGCTTTTCTTTCTCAACTTCAGTTATAAGATTTTTTAAATCCGATTGTATTTTTTCACCTTTGTTTGCTTTTTCCTCAAGCTTAAACTCGATGATTTTACGTTTTTTTAAATACTCCTTTAACGACTCCCATAAAGGACCAAACATTGGATTAGGTGGTCTAACCTTAGCTTGAATTAACTCTATTGATGATAGATTTGATATTCTTTTATAAAATGTGGCCAAGTCACTAATCGCATCGATTTTACATTCAACGAAGAAATTATCATATTTATTTTCTACAAGCTCCTTAAAACGCCTAATGAATATTTCTTGCTGTATTTGATTCCAGACATGCAAATAGGCAATCCCAGAATATTCTGGTAAATATACAAATGGGCTAGACGCAATCTTAGTATTATCAATTTCTTTAGTTACCTCACTATGCAGTTTAACATCAACAATATCAACCTCTCCCTTAGGCTTATACTTTGTTAATTTTCCGAAAATAAAATGGAACTTATCTTCTTTATATTTTTTAAACTCTGTGATTGTCCAATGGTATTCCCCTGATTCAATGCTCGTAGGAGCCCTTAATGCTTCGATGAGCTTGGCTTTATTCAACTCACCCATAAATTCTACACGGCCTAAATAATATGTCCCCTGTTTAGTTCTGTTGGACATCCTCGCTCCTCCTGGCCTATTTTCTTAAGCCATTATCATTTTTCATATTGGTCTTAGAGTATTGCCCTCAAGTAATCCCAGCGCACTCACGCTAAGCGTCACTGCCGTATGAGGAATAAGAGAATATTTCCACTGCTTCCCTCTATTCTCATTATTATATGTGCTGACAATATTACAGTATTCATTACCAGCCTGTGCCTTTTCTCTAACATCATCTTCGTCGATATCGGTTTCAGCCTTAATTTCTACCATATAGATCGATTCGTTCAACTCAACTACAAAATCCGGTGTATATCGATGGGAATTGTGTTTCCAGTATATGGCAAATTGTGCTTGGGCCGGACGTAGCCATTTAATCACATCTTTATCCTGCTCTAGAATCATTGAGAAATCTTTCTCTGCCTTAGAATCAAACTTATATAAATTATGGCAAGCTTTCTTGAAGCCACCAAATACCTTTGTCGGTATGGAATGCGTGGGCATGATGGTCTCTGTAAAATGATGAACGCTATCTGCGGAATATTTTGAGAAATTATGTGGCTCAATTTTTGTGAATGGGTAAATGACAGGTTCTTCGAAACCAGCGCTTTTCAAATAAAAATGCTTCTGTAGCTGGACATAGACATATTGACCAATTTCGCGCTTATGATATAGCACAATATTTCGCAAATCCTCTTCATTTCTCCCATGTCCAAGCTTTGAGATTGCTTGCCTGGTTAATTTATAGAGCAGCTCTGCCTCACGATCATACTCCACATCCGAATAATTAATAAGCTCATTAACAATAATATTCTCCGCGGTGTCACGTATTACTCCAACGCCATCGCTTGCTAACGTATCGCTTTCATTGGTACGTAGGGTCCTCCTAACTATCTCTTCAGAAACTGGTTGATAATTTAAGCCGCTTACATCCAAATCAAAATTATGGAAGCCGCATTCAACACCAGTTTTCTGTTGAATAAGCACTCGAGGGATAGGAATGGTTTTATCAATTAATTCCTCAATGACTGCCTCATACTCTTTTTTAATTGCTTTAAGCATCTCGCCTTTAAACAGATCTTGCTGAGGGGCACTCTCAATACGCTCAGCCATCTTAGCAAGGGCAAGTTTACGACCTTCATCACTCTTTAAATCGTTTAAGTTTTTAACCTCCGAACCGAGCGCATTTACTGTATCTAGAATTGTCTGCTGGGCATCAAGTGTAAAAAGCGCTTTTTGACGCTCAGTTTCATTTTTTATCCCAGCGATTTCTTGGCGTTTCTGAATAAACTCGTTCTCCATAGTCGAGCTTGCCGTAACTACTTCTTGGGAAGGAGGCAATGATGCTGGTTCTATTTCAATAATATTTTCTTTGCGAATAATAGAGCTTGGATCGTTTGCAGCATCTACAATAGCCTGAAAACGATCATGAGCAATAATCGTAAGTTTATCAACCTTGTTAACTCCAGTTCGTGCACCATAAGGAAGTCGCAATCCGCGTCCTATGGTTTGTTCTGTTAGAATTTGGGAATTTGCCGCACGCAAAGGAACTATGGTATACAGGTTGGTAACGTCCCAACCTTCTTTGAGCATGTTAACATGTATTACAATTTCTATCGCATTGCCTGGCTTTTCTAGTTCTAGAAGACGCTGAACATTCTCTTCCTTTTCTTCACCGCGTTGATTAGAATGAATTTCCATAACTTTTCCGCGGTATCGTCCTTCAAAAAAACGATCGGATTCAATTAGCGCTCTAATTTCTTTAGCGTGATCCGTATCTCGTGCAACTACCAATACAAACGGCCTCACAAGCTTGTTCCCTGTGTCACGGGCATAGATATCAAGGACCACCTTAGTATCTTCATGAATACGTACGCCATCTTCAAGCTTGATTAGATCGAGTTCTTTTGGATCGCTGCGATATTGATCGGGATTAAAATTCTTACGCGTAGCTACTGCGGGCTCCTTTACAAAGCCATCACGCAATGCTAAAGCTAATGGATAATCAAATACAACGTTTTTAAACTTATTGCTACGCGTATCTATCGGAGTGGCGGTCAATTCTAAGCCGATGGTCGGTTTCAATTCATTAATTGCACGTAATCCAGCATCAGCACGATAGTGATGGGATTCATCCATTAACAAGACTAAATCCGGCAAAGATGCTAAATAATTAAAGTAGGATTCCCCTAGATATTCTGATAGTCGTTTAATACGTGGCTCTCGCCCACCACGAACTTCAGAGTTAATCTTAGAGATATTGAAGATATTAATATTTACAGATTGAAATAAAAGTCCCTGTCCTTGGCGCACCTCCTGATAGTTATCGCCAGTAACTATGCGCGGCGGTGTAACAGTAAATTCAGCAATACCCTTAAAAACATATTTTGGACTGCTAGGATTAGATAAATCATCTATCAGCTTGTTATAAATGGTAAGGTTAGGAGCCAAAACAAAGAAGTTTTGGATACCCTTTGATGCATATAAATAGCTAATAAACGCACCCATAAGACGCGTTTTACCAACGCCAGTAGCCAAAGAGAAGCATACCGAAGGAAAATCTCTCTCAAAATCGATGCAGGTTGGATATAGCGCTCGCACTTTGCTTAACTCGCTGGCAACATCGACAGATTTCTTGAGCTCCAACGTGTCCGCTAGCTTTGCCAATATCTCTAAACTGTCAGCTTGTGGTTTTCGTAAACTTAACCTATTCTTGATTGCTTGTGCTTTTTGATCCATATTAATCCTTAGGTTCGTCTTTAGGTGCATTAATAATATTTAAATCATAGTTACCTTTACCAAATTCGCACTTACCCAAAATCATCTGAGGAATCTTTTTGATTGTAATATTGCTATGTCGATCCTTACAGGCTGGAGCAAAAGATTTGGCACATATAAGTAAGCTTTCGCCACGATTCATTTCTTCATTAATTTTATCTAGCTGCTCAACTGTAACAAAAGAAGTAGTAACAAATATATAATCATTTTCTGTGGACTTACCTTGTTTCCAATATACGCTCTGATTTGGGAAGAATTTAAAACCTTCATGCTTGCACATAGCAGCTGCAAGCATGTTAGCATTGTATTGTTCGTCTATAATCCAATTACCAAACTTATCCTTTCGAAGAAGACTAGGCGCTAGGTTGTAGAATTTAAACCCTCCCCCACCCGTCCATTTATAGGCTTGCGTAATCCCCGTATTATCTGTGCCATCAACAACTTTAACTAATCTTTTTCTTGAAAGTGTATCGCAATGCTCGCCTAATTCAACTCCAATCCACTTACGTCCCATTTTATGAGCAACCGCTGCTGTCGTTCCAGAACCTAAGAAACTGTCCAAAACGTAATCTCCAGCTTCTGTAGATAGCTTTAGAATCCATGCAATTAATCTTTCTGGTTTTTTTGAAGCTTTCATTTTTACTGACCCTTCGATATCGACTCTCGACATATCTCTCCAAAATCCATCCCACCAATCTCCTATCAGATTAGCTATCACTTCTTTCTGAATCACATTGCCATCTTCATCAGAATAATCAACAGTTTGTATTTTATCCTCTAGATTATATATCTGATATACTGCTCCATCGGAGTTTCTACCTATCCAGTACGTCTCATTACTGGTTTTATGTTGTATAAATTCATCCTCAGCAATATCACTAAGATTAAGTTCATCCACATTAGGTATATTTGAGTCTTTTCGGCAAATATTTTTTCTATTTTTATAGACAAATTCTTTAAAAGATTCGTCTTGTTTAAATAAGAAAGCGAGTGATTTGTTATTCTTAGATAGATCATATTTCTTGAATAAGTCTTTAAATTTATCATATACTACATCTAAAAGCGGAACATATTTCCCTGCTTTTTTCTCAGTTGGAAATAGGGATATGTATTGATAATAATTTACAGGGTAGTCATCCGTTATTTCAAAAAGTGGCTTTAAAACGGGTTGGACATCTTTAAAGTATATTAATATATACTCGACATTTTTGATTAGTCTTTTGTCTGCCGCCTTTCTCTTCATTCCGGCAGAGTGCGACATTCTTACTACAACTTGCCCAATACAATTATCTCTGCGAAATACTTCATCCATGAGAACCTTAAGATATGCCATTTCATCAAAACCAATTTGCACAGCTATGATGCCATCCGGAGATAGTAATCGCTTTAAGCTTTCTAATCTTGGTTTCATAAGATTCAACCAAATAGAATGTTCCAGCCCATCATCATAATGCTCAAATGCATTACCGGTATTGTATGGAGGATCGATATAAATACACTTAATCTTATCTGAGAAATCCTGCTCTAACGCCTTGAGTGATAAAAGATTATCTCCACATATGAGCATGTTCTCTGCTTTTTGATCTCCATAAGATTTTTTTGGATCCTCAATTAATATTCTCGGCTCAAGTTTTAGCTCTTCGTCTTTACCAATCCATGATAATTCTAATTTTTGCTTTCTTCCGTTCATAGGACTCCTTTATATCACTCTCCAGCGAATAGTAAAAAGTGGGGTTAGGCTTGTTTTCTGCTTAAGCTGGGCTTCTACTCGCGCAATCAAGTCTTCTTTTCTATTATCAACTTCATCTTGCGCTTCATAAAGTCTTTTGCGCATTTCGTTGCGTTTCTTTTCCATGTCTTTGACTGCGCGTTGCGCCCTAAGCTTCTCATCTAAATTTACATTCTTCTTCGCCAAAGTCTTAGCAACTTTAATATCTATATCAAGCTTCTTCAATTCCAGCTCAAGAGCTGTTTTCATATCATCTGCCCATCTATCTAACTTATCGACTTCGCTATCAAAAAACTCGCTATTACGTTCAGCGCTACGAGTAGTAATAAGGTCTACGGATTCTTGTTCGAGTTTATCTAATTTCTTTTTTCCCTCATTGGGAATGCAATTCTTTGCTGCGCTGGACTGTGCAGATAAAAAAAATAGTTTCTTCGCAATATCCTGGTGAATCACATCATTGTTATCATCAAAAGCCATCACCAACACCTGGTCTTCTGCTTCAAGTGCCTCTAAAGTGTAATTACTTACTTTTAAAATTCCAGCCTTGCCTACAAGTGGCTTCAAGACAGATATTATAGTGGGGTTCTTGGAGTAATCAAAAACTACTTCCGCATCCTCTAGTCTTTTCTTTTTGACCTCGCCTAGTATTCTTTGTGCTAAAGGATGCCCGGGACGATAGATATGCGCATCTTCGATATTTTTCCCAATTTTATATGGCCCAGCATCTATACTGCTTTCTCCGGGGAATGGGTTCCTTTTAAGCAAAAAAGAGTATTCATGCTCTGAGAAATCAGCTGCATCCCCTAGATAGTGCCTTGTTGTATCCCATAGCCAATGCTCATAGATGTCTAGATAAGCTTGGCTTTCCATAATATTGACTTTGAGCTTCTCGTGAACCTCTGCATCAAAGTTTTCTAAAAGTTTTTGGCGAGTCTCTCTCAGATTGTTTTTAATGCTTTCATCCATCTCTTCTTGCAGAGAATCAAAAGCAGCATTAATTTCTCCCTCGCTTCGACATGTCTGATATATTGCTGCAATTCGCTTCTCAAAGTCTACTCCGGATTCAATGCTTCCAAGTATTTCGTCGCTCGCGCCAAATACGCCCTTAAATAAGTTAAACTTTTGATCCAGTAATTCATAAACACGCTGATCAGCTGCATTCTTGCGATTAACAAAGTTGATTACTACTACATCGTGTTTCTGACCATAGCGATGACAGCGGCCAATACGCTGCTCAATTCTTTGAGGATTCCAAGGCAAATCATAGTTAATTACCAAAGAGCTAAATTGCAGATTGACACCTTCAGCACCTGCTTCGGTAGCGATCATTATTTCGGCGCTATTTTTGAAGTATTCTATTAAGGCCGCGCGCAAATCCGCTGTTTTAGAACCCGTGATTTTATCCGTATCTTTATTCTTCTTAACCCATTCCTGATAAATTTCTTTTGAGCTATCATCATTATTAGAGCCGTTGAACAAAACTATCCTGCCTTCATAGCCGTTTTCAGAAAGCAACTTTAATAGATAACTTTGAGTCACTGTAGATTCTGTAAAAATAACGGCTTTTTTTTGGGCCCCAAGCTCTGCCGTCATCTCAAAACCTTTTTTAAGAGCAATTAGCAACGCTTCTCCTTTTGAATTTTTCCATATTTTCTTTGCTAATTCTCGGAATTTTTCAAGATCTTTCTTTTCTTGTTTCATTAATTCAATATCTTCTTCGGTATATTTCTTCTTCCCTTTTGTTTTTTCTTCATCTTCCTCTTCATTATCTGACCACTCGTCAGATAGTTCATCATATTCTTCAAAGTTCTGTTCAAATCCAGGTATACCTTTTTCCGGTGTAGCTTGCTGCTTTTCAGCTTCTTCTATAAGCTTTTTAAGCTTATAAACTAAACTATCAAGAGTGCTAGCAATTGCAAATGAAGAAGAAGCTAGGAGCTTTCGTAAAACAAGGGTAATCAATTGACGCTGACTTGAAGGTAGGGCATACAAGATAGGGCGCTGGAGATATTCTGACATACCATTATAGAGTTCGATTTCTTGTTCTGTTGGAATATAGTCCTGCGTTAGAGGAATACGCTTTGTGTATTTTATATACTCAAGCACTTGGCGACGTAATGTACGAGTGCACACCGGCTTAAGACGATTCTTAAGTTCTGTAAACATCTCCTGCCTAGGCTCAACTAGGCCTACCTCGCTCTCATAAATATCCTGCTCCCGTGAAACACGGGCATATTTTGCCTTAAAACTTTTCAAATCACCAAAAAGATGTTCATCAAGAACGCTGGTAAGACCATACAATTCAAGCAACGAATTTTGAAGAGGTGTAGCTGTTAATAATACCTTTGGTATTTCGCTCAATGCATTTTTTATCTCTCTTGCGATCTTGTTGCTGCTTTTATAGACATTACGCAAATGATGCGCCTCATCGATAACTACAAGATCCCATTTAGTCTGTTTCAGATAGGATGATTTTGCTCGCGCAAAATGGTAGGAACTAATGATTATTACGTCTTTCTGATCAAAAGGATTAAGATTGCCATCTTTGATATATTGATTAAAAGATTTCGTTTCTAATATTATTGATGGAAGAAAGAACTTCTCCTGAAGTTCCGAATTCCACTGCTTACGTAAGCTTGATGGAACAATAAGTAGTATCTTTCGCTTTCTTTCTGCCCATTTCTGAGAAAGAACTATTCCCGCCTCAATTGTTTTGCCAAGACCGACTTCATCGGCTAGAATTGCCCCTTTCGAAAGAGGTGACCTAAATGCAAAAAGGGCCGCTTCAATCTGATGTGGGTTAAGGTCAACCTGAGCATTGGAAAGAGTGGAAGAAAGCTTCTCCAGGCTATCTGAAGCACACCTCTTAGTTAACTCATATGCAAAATATTTTGCGTGATAATCTGTAATCATGTCTTTGATTTCTTTATGGTACCTTTAGACCATACGTCTATTTCATCCTTACGAAACCGCCACTGCCCGCCAGCCTTAAAAGAAGGGATTTTGCCTTCTCTTGCAAGGCGTCGGACTGTAAATTCATGCAGCTTGAGATATTTCGCTAACTCTTCTACAGTAAAGGTTTCCATAATTTCCTCTCGTATAACAAAATGTAGCAACTTGTAGTTAATTATACGCCCTTTCGCTATTTTGAGCAATCAAAAAATACCTCTCTTATTCCCTTGACTAGTTGCTAAACTTATGGCCCTATGTGTCCTAAGGTAAACCACTAATGAAAGAAACGATAGAAACTAAAATCGCTGCTTTAAAAAATAAGACGATTCCAGAGCTACAGAAGGAGTTTGAGGCGCTGTTTGATGGCCAAAAGGCGAGCTCGGATAATAAGATTTACTTAATCAGAAGAATCGCTTACCGGCTGCAGGAGTCGGAATATGGCGGGTTATCGCAGAAGGCGCAAAACAGGCTTAAGGAGCTCATAGGGCTCTATGATCCGGTTAATAATAAAGCAATTCGGCCCAAAGTGAGCGTAGAAACGCAGGCCAGAATAAAGACTCGCGGCCGGGACACACGCCTCCCTATCCCAGAGACTATTATTACTAAGGATTACCGTGGAAAGAAATATCAGATCAAGATACTTGAGAATGGTTTTGAATATGAAAATAAAGTATATAAACATCTGACTGCAGTAGCTGAGAAAATCACCGGCGCGCATTGGAACGGTTATAACTTTTTTAACCTATGAAAACTATAGAGCCTAAAGAGAAGAAAATCATTAACTGCGCCATTTATACACGTAAATCTGTGAGCGATGGCCTTGAGCGCGACTTTACTACACTAGATGCACAGCGCGAGTCCTGTGAGAGCTACATTGCCAGCCAAAAGAACGAAGGCTGGATCTGTCTGGCGGAAGAATATGATGACGGCGGTTTTACTGGCGCAAACACAGACAGACCAGCGCTGCAAAGGATGATGACTGATATCAAAGCCGGTAAGATAAACTGCGTAGTAGTGTATAAGGTTGACCGATTATCCCGCTCCCTGCTTGATTTTGCAGAACTCTTATCTGTATTTGAAGAGCACGGCGTAACTTTCGTATCAGTAACGCAGCATTTTAATACGCAAAACTCAATGGGCAGGCTTACGCTAAACATCCTCCTCTCTTTTGCGCAGTTTGAGCGCGAAATTATTTCAGAACGCACCCGCGACAAAATGGGTGCTGCGAAAAAGAAAGGCAAATGGATCGGCGGAAGGCCTCCGTTAGGCTACAATATCGATAAAGAAAAGCACAAGTTGGTAATTAACCAAAAAGAAGCCGAGCTGGTGCGTAAAATATTTGATACGTATATCGAAAAACGCTCCCTTACTTCAACAACAATGGCTATTAATGATTTAGGATTAACAACTAAGCAGCATACCTCTGAAACAGGCAGAAAGTTTGGCGGGATTCAGTTTACCAGTAACGGATTGCAACGACTATTGAGAAATCCGCTCTATGTCGGCAAGGTTTTATACCAAGATGAACAATATGCAGGAGAACATGAGGCGATTATTTCAGAAGAAATGTTTCAAAAAGTACAAGGTATTCTTGCAGAAAACAGACCAGAATGGAAAATGGATAGAAAAGCAAAACATATAGGCTTACTTTCCGGTTTTTTACGCTGCAAAGCGTGTAACTGCGCTATGTATTACTCCTACAACATCAAAGCCAGTAAATATAGGTATCATTACTACCTTTGCATGAGCGCCAGCAAGCGTGGATACAAAACCTGCCCTACCCGCCTACTTAGCGCGCAGAAGATTGAGCAAAAAATCGTGGAATTATTGCGCGAGATAACTCATACACCAAAACTAGACGATAAAGTATGGGATACCTTTAGCCTTGAGGATAAAATTAAGATTATAAAAACTATCCTTAAAGAAGCAAGTTTTGACGGTAATAAAGGTATTCTCGAAATTGTGCTACTTGAGGATAACAAGCGGCACCAATACAAGGTAGGACTCAAAGAACTTAAAAACCTACCGGTGCCGCCTAGCCAGATAAATATCAAGAACGAACCACTACTGCGGCAGAGATTAATCCTAGCGCATCAAATTCAAGATGTAATAGATGCCGGCCAAGTGAAAGATTTAAAACAAATGGCCGAGTGGCTAAATTTAGGCGATGTTAAGATCTACCTAATCATGAACGCGCTAATGCTTGCACCAAACATACAAGAAGAAATTCTTCTTTCAGATAACAAAAATATCTCACTGATCCCCGAATACAAGATCAACGAAATCTGCCGCGAGTTAGATTGGGAAAAACAAAAAGAAAAGTGGCAGAAGCTACTCAAAGACCCTACCGCGTAGCGACAAAAAACCTCTCTCTCCGTATATAATGGCCTCCTGAAACTCATAATAGCCTCGAATATCGCCGATATTTTCATTATATAGTAAGCATTATATAAGAGAGGAATTGGCCTATTTGGACGATTAAATCGAGATATTTAGAGAGGCTCTTTAAACAGGTTACGGTGCGGATATAATCGAAATGCAGCTAATAATTGCAATGCCCTAACTCCTAGGGACATCGACAGATAAAAAGGCCTATAACCGCTTACGCGATCATAGGCCTTAAGCTCTCCCATTATACGAGGAGAACGATATTACTGGGGTGGCTAACCGGGATCGAACCGGCAACCTCTTGAGCCACAGTCAAGTGCTCTAACCAATTGAGCTATAGCCACCAAAATGCAGATTTATCAATATAGGTTTAGTTTCCCTACATCTTGGTGGTACCCGACCAGAATGGGCGGGTACCTACACCACAAAATGATGATTTTTAATTTGGGTTTTTATTCTTTACATTATGTTGGTCCTAAGTCCACCGAAGGCGTGACGAAGGACCTCACCACAATTATCTAAATCTTCTTTCAGCAGGGGGTTCCGGCTGTGGATTGATACTTCTTTCATCCATATTCAGCCTTCTTTCCTCCTGGATATTCTCCATATCCTGTATTTCTGCTTCTCCAGGCGGTTCCGGCTGGGGATTAATCCCGATATCCTCCCCTGGCTGAACTAAATCGCCGCTTTCAACAGGCAAAGGCGGTTCCGGCTGGGGATTAAGCCAAGTGTCGCCCCTGTTAATCGCATTCGGAGCATTTTCATCATTTACCTCACCAGGAGGTTCCGGTTGAGGATTAATCCCAATATCCTCTCCCGGCATTAACATCCCAGATTTGGATGAATCACTCATTGTCCCCGCGCTCTCTGCTTCAGTATTCTGCAAAGATAAACCAACAATAGCAAACAAAACAACTACACAAACCAGCCCCAGTAAAAGAAACGAAGGCTTTACAACAGAAGCCGAACCTGCCTTTTGCATCTTGCCCCCTCCTTTTAGGTATTTCTTTAACTAATAATCAATACAATAAATTTATTAGTATATATTAATGCTAATCAAAAATCAAATCATTTGTGGATTTAGAGTCTTAAATATTTACGCGACAGCCCGATGGTAAACATAGAGACAATGAACACCCCGGAAAACGCCTCAAACATAGCGATAACCTTACCTATACCCACAGGCGTAAAATCTCCATAGCCTACGGTAGAGAATGTAATGGCACTTAGATAAAGACCCTCATAAAAGTTGGGCTTAATAAGTGTATCACTATGAATAATCCCGCCGTGCATATATAGCCCGGCAGAAAATAATATAAGGGCTATACCGCAAAAGAAAGTCCTACCCGGACGTTCACCATAACCCCAGACTAGATAAGACAAAGTCAAAACCAGCCAATAGAGAAATCTGCTAAAGAAACTTCTCTCATCCCCGACTTTTGAAATATGGTGCATCTCCTTAGGATTGATAAGTGTCATAAAAAGGTGCTTACGCTGACAATCTCGCGAGCGGTAGAAACATTCCGAAAAATCCATAAATTCCATATCGCGCTCATGGCAAATAGCTGCATGCCTATAAAGTAGGGCCGCATATCCTAACGCCTTCTGCTTCTGGGCCTCACGGGCGGCCTCCTCATAAGCTAAGGCAGCATTAGCAAAAGCCCTTTCACCGGATTTTATCGACCAGCAGCTTGCAGCCGAAGAAAAGCATAGGGCTGCCTGCCGATGATTATTCTCATGACGATAAGCCTGGGCAGCAGCTTTAAACAATTTATAGGCCTCTTCGTATTTCTCCTGGACAAGCGCATCCTGCGCCTGCTTTTCCAAAGTATAACCTTCGTGGCTCATAAGAAATCCCTTCCTCTTACTTTAACCCTGTACATATAATTGTGACATCGTCGTGCTGCGGAGCGCGGTGCGAGAAATCAAACACTGCTTCCTTAAGTATCCTGGTTATCCTCTCGGGCGATGAATGAGCATTATCAATAAAGACTTTCTTAATTTTATCGATGCCGAATTCTTCGCCCTTGGTATTTCTTGCTTCGCTCAAACCATCCGTAAAAACAATAATCCTGTCGCCATGTTCTATCGCGAATTCAACCGCAGGATAGTCGCTGCCCTCCATAATGCCCAGAGGCATCTCTGCCGAAAGCTCAACTTCTTTTATTGCGTTGTCTTTCTTATGATAAAGCAAAACAGGGGAGTGCCCGGCGGAGGCAACTGAGGCTTTTTTCTCTTTAGCATCAATAATCATATAAAGACAGGTAACAAACCTTCCCTCAAATTTGCCATACAATTCATTATTAAGTGCACTTAATACTTTTGAACTATCGGCATTGTGGCGCGAAAATATTCTAAAAAGCGAAATAGTCTGCGCCATAATCAATGATGCCGGTACACCTTTACCTGAAACGTCCCCGATAAAAACACCTATACGGTCTTTATCTATTATCACTATATCATAAAGGTCGCCTGCGACAAATTTGGCCGGCTGCATAAAAGACGATACCGCAACCCCTTCGTGCTCCTCTATATCGGCTGGCAAAAAGCTCTTCTGTATGGTGCGTGCAATATCCAACTCTTTTTCTAAGAGCTGTCTTTTCTTCATTTCAGAGAAAAGCCTGTAAGCGGTTGTGCCGATATAAGTCAAAATAACAATGAATATAGGGAAGAATAAGTCAATGACATACCTAAAGACTATAAAAAGTCCTACAGAGAGAATAAAATAAGCTACCCCTAATATAATATTTCTGAATAATGAACGAAGCGGCGCAAACCTTAAACAAATAATCAAGCTTAAGACGAAAACCAGTATATTAATAATATTATTTACTCTAAGCGGGGCCTGGGTGATGAATCTCTTGTTAATCGTGCTATCGAAGACGCTGGCATGTAACCCAATCATAGGGTAAACGCTGTCCAGCGGCATCGGACGCAAGTCGGTTGTACCCGCAGCGGTAAGTCCGATGAAACATATTTTATTTTTTATTAAAGAATCCAGATTCAGGCGCGAAGGTTTGCCTTCAAGGGATGCAGCGTAAGATTCGATAATATCAAAATATGAAGCCCTCTGAAAAGAAGAATTCCAGCTTCCGGAATAATTGATTATAAACGAACCATCATGCGCAAGCGGCACAGACAGCTTCTTATCAATGATTATCTTATCGTTTTTGAGCTCTGCTTTCCTATAATCAAGCCCCATAAAATCGCAGGCAAGTCTAAAACCTAACAGAGCCACATAATTCTTATTGAGGTCGCGTATTAATAAAGGAGCCCTTCTTATCTTGCCGTCAGAGTCTACAAAGACATTGATATGACCGATGCCACGGGCTACCGACTTAAGAGAGCTTTCCAAACCAGCCAGAAGTGGGCTATCGCTGTATAGATACTGCGGGCTGGCTTTTTCGCTGATATCAAAGACAAGCGGCAGATATACGTTGTCTGATTTCTTTATTGCTTCGGCAAATATCTTATCATAGGGGCTGGATTCGCTGAAAAGCACATCAAAAGCAACCATTCTAGCCCCATGCTCATGTAAAATGTCGAGCAGACTGGCATGGAAATCTCGCGGCAGAGGCCAAGTATCAAGATTCTTTAATGTATCATCGGAAATCTCAATAATAAGTATATCGGATAGCGGTTTATGGTGGGCTTTTAGATTAAACCTGATATCATAAGCAACAAACTCGGCAGGCCGAAACAGCCGGAAATTCGAACAAAGCCAAACCAAGACAATACAAGCCAGGATAACCGCAGGCTTTAAGGCGATATTTTTAAGGAATTTCATCAATTAGAAATTATACTGCCAACCGGCGGAAATAACGTTCTCGGTATACTCTTCCAACGGCTCGTTTGAGGCGTTATTTCTATAGGTATAAATCAATGAAATTATGTTATTCTTATTGATCTTATATCTTAATTCTGTGTTAGTTGTATATAAATCGTCTTTTTCCTTATCGGTACCTGTCGTAATTATACGGGACTTATAGTTTCTCCTTGCATAACGAAAGTCAGTATAAAGATTGAGGTCTCTGGTTATGTTATATGATATGCTTGGGGTCACTTCATAAGTCTTATAATCATAATAATTCATGAATTTGGCGTTAGAATCATTGATGGTGAAACGCGCCTTAATGTTAGCGAAAATATCCCTGAATATTTTGCTTCCTGTAGAATATTCAAAAACATGCCTTCTTGATTCAAGCTCTTTATTTTGGTAAGTAGTGATTGTCTCAGCAAGCGCTTTTCTGTCGGTGTGGTTTTTCTGTACTGCATCATAACGCAACTGATGATACCACCTCTTATTAAGATACTGCCTCACAGAGGCAAAACATTTATACATGAAAAATGTTCCGTTCTCATCTTTAGGATAATAAAACGACGAAAAATCAAACCCGGTTGCCAGATCAAACGCCGATATCTCCTTAGAAAGTTTCAGGTTAACGTGGTTCAACATATTGGAGGCATCAGTCATGCGGTCATAATTTATATAATCAAAATCGTAGTTTACACTCAAACGCAACCCGTCTAATAGAGGCTTGGTTACTGCGGCAGAAAACATCCCTTCCTGGAATAAGTCTCCTTTTTTGGTCGGGCTTAAGTTAACGTTAGAGTCATAACCGGAAAATGCCCCGCCCGTAGCAGACCATTCAAAAGGAAGCGCGGGCTTAGGAGGCTTGATTTTCTTAAGCTCCTCGCGCATTTCCTGTTTATCATCAATAGTCTGACCGAAACACTGCAAACCAAACAATAAAACAATACCTGCCAGCACAAATAATAACTTATGCTTCATATCAAACTCCTTTATGAACTATTAACGGTTTAAGGCAAATGAGTAGCCGGACCTCCGATTTCTCCACCCTCACCTTCATTATCATTATCCCCTCTACCGGTAGAGCGCTCTTCCTGTTCCTGTCTCCTAATCTCACCGCGCAAATCACCAAAATCATCGCGGCCTTCCTGCTTTAAATCCTCTAAACTTGGCCCGCCGGTTTCTCCACCCTTGTTGATTACCTCTACTAATTTGTTAAGATAATTTATGAAATCTTGCCAATCTTCTCTATCCTTATCTGTTAAAGGAAAGATTTCTCCGAGAATACCGTTTAAGTCGATATTAACGCCGTTTCCGCTGGCTAAGTTTTGTTCAGCGGCTTTGGTAACAAGATAAACTATATCATCAAAAGAAAGGACTGTTGTCTCTCCACCTTGCGATGAAGTAGACCATCCGGTTCCTCTTGCCCCGGCCACGGCAGCAGGCGTTTTAATCTGAAACTGCTCGCCTTTCTTAAGATCCTTAACTAAAGTAAAAACTCTCCCCTCTTTAAGATAGACATCCCCCGGGATAATACTATCCAGGCGGACTTGTGAATTCTCTTTTATTGTAACTATATTCTTGCTCTTTCTATCGAAGGCCAAGGTACATGTACCGCCCTTGCCGGTTTTAATCTCGGAATCTTTATTCAAAGAAGTGCTAAGCTGCAGCTTACTCCATAATGGGGCATTGCCCATCTTAACCTTTACATCACCTTGAACATCAATAACCTTAGCGCTCTGAGCAAATAATAAGACCGGGATAAAAACTACCATTACCAGTACCAAAAAAACCAGATACCTTTTCATGACGCCCTCCTTTTTAATCTTTATCTTTACCCTTTATCAAAAGTTTCCAGGGGTGCTTCTTGATATCTGCGCTAAACTCCTCAAAGTTCTTCGAAGTTGCCTCAAAATTCTTAACTATCTGGGATACGGTTTCTTTATTACCATCTACTGTCCCGTTAATGCTAACAAGGAGCTTATTAAATTCATCCGATAAGTTCTTAGTCATGGTTTGCGCCTGCTCAAGTAAAGCATCTAAGTCCAAGTAAGGCTTGCCTTCTAAAATCGCCTCCGGGGCAAGAAAATTCCCTCCGCTGACAGAAGATATCTGAATAAATTTTTCGCCCATCAAACCAAGCGTCTTTATAGAAACTGCTGCGTTATCCCTTATCTTTGCCTTATCGTCTATCCAAAGCTTAAGCTTTATTTCTGTCTTATTGGCATCATACGAGAATTTGATATCATCAACCTTACCTACTTCTAAGCCGTTAAGCATAACCGGGGCTTTAAGCTCAATTCCGGCGATATCATTAAAAACTACATAAATATGGTATCCTTTTTTGCCAAGGCTAACCTTACCGGTTGAGAAAGTCAAATATATAAGGCCTAAGACGCAAAGTATAACAAAAAGACCGACCTTAAATTCATTACCGTATTTTTTCATTCTCTGACTCCTTTTATTCACTCAAGATGAATATAAAACTAACAGATAGTTTATATTTTAACTCTTTATCGCTATAAATTCAATGCTTCTATGATACCGATGTCTTCCTTAAAGAAATCAATTGGCCCTATTGGCCTGCCGTTTATAAACTGCTGGATAAACGGATTTGTCGAATTCTTTATTTCTTCGGGGGTCCCCACCTGCACAATCTGCCCCTTATGCACCATGGCAATCCTGTCAGAAATCTCAAATACGCTCTGCATGTCATGAGTTACTACAACTGAAGTAATCATTAATTTCTCGCTTAAATCCTTAATTAATTTATCAATTACTCCGCCTACTACCGGATCAAGCCCGCTTGTCGGCTCATCGTAAAATACTATATCCGGATCTAAAGCAATGGCACGGGCAAGGCCGACGCGCTTCTTCATACCGCCGGATATCTGAGATGGATAATGGTTCTCGTAGCCGCGCAGGCCGACTAACGAAAGCTTCATCTTTATAATGATTTCGATTATTTCGTCGGCTAATTTTGTATGTTCGCGCAAAGGCAACGCAACATTTTCCTGAACGGTAAGAGAGTCAAGAAGCGCTGAATACTGGAAAAGCATACCAAAGCCCTTTTTAACCTCTTCTAATTCGTCTGTTGCTATTTTGCTTATATCTTTATTCTTGATTAAGACACTTCCTGAATCCGGCTTTATCGCTCCGGTCATTATCCTAAGAAGGGTACTTTTACCGGAACCGGAACAACCCATAATAACAAAAGTCTCGCCCCTGTATATATCAAGGCTGACATTATCGATAGTCCTTCTGCCCTGAAAATCCTTACATACATTCTTAAGGGAAATAATGGCTTCTTTTTTATTAGATGTGTCCTGGCTCATACGTTAGAAAAATAAAATGCGGCAGTGATTAAACAGTCGGCTAATATGATCAATATAAAGCTCAAAACCACGCTGCGCGTCGTAGCCCTGCCAACGCCTTCCGCCCCGCCTTTAGTATTTAGCCCCTCGTAACATCCCACAACCGCTATAATCATCGCAAATACAAATGATTTACTAAGCCCGGTGTAAATATCTTTTAGCTCCAGGTACTTAAAAGTTGTCTGCATGTAAAGATCGGGATTTATATGTAAGCTGCCGGTACCGACAATAAATCCTCCCAAGATACCGGAAATATTACCCAATATAGTTAAAGCAGGAAGCATAATAAAAAGCGCCATAAATCTGGGCACTGCCAGAAACCTCACCGGGTTTATCGCCATAGTATCAAGGGCCTCTATCTGTTCACTAACCTTCATGGTGCCAAGTTCGGCGGCAATAGCCGAACCAACCCTTCCTGCAACCACCAGAGCCGTAAGAACAGGGCTTAACTCTCGGCACAAAGAAATAGCAACAAGTGAGGCTACATACAAAACCGCGCCCATCTTCTGCAGCTGATAAGCAGTCTGCATCGCCAAAACAATACCGGTAAAAATATCCACGAAGAACACGATACCTACGGATTTTAATCCCGTGAAGACCATCTGGTGGAAAATACTCTGGCGGTGGGCAGCCTTCCCCTTAAAAGGCCCAATGAACATCCAGTAGATTATATTAAAGAAAAGCCCGGTTATTCCCTTTAACCACTTTAAAGCGCTAAGCGTGCTTGCGCCTATTTTTGTAATCATTTAGAAATCCTTAAGAGCTGATTGGCGGTTATCAAATATCTCAAATAGTTTATGTAATTTTGTAATCTCAAAAACATTCTTGACCTTTTGATCAAGATTGCTGAAGCGCATACGTCCGTCTATTTTCTTAAGACGCTGAAACATTTCAATTAAAGTAGCAAGGCCGGAGCTATCAATATAAGAAACCCTGGAAAAATCAACCAGTACTTTTTTCTCCTGCCTGCCTATGATGCCGTCAAATGCTTTACGCAATTCAGGGGAAGTTGTAATATTGATTTCACCATCTACGGTACAGACCGAAACATCATTAAGTTTTTCTTCCTGTATCTTCACGTTTTTCCTCCTTGCCTTAAGAATTTTATCATTTCTATACCCCTGCCGCAATCAAAAAATTCAACCCTGTCCATAAGATTCTTTATCAAAAATATCCCCCTGCCGGAAGTCTTATGCAGGTTATCGTTTGCCGTCGGGTTAGGGACTTTAAGAAATTCAAAACCCTCACCCTGATCCTGTATCTTTATCCTCAAAATATCCCTATTTAACTCAGCCACTACGGTAACCTTAAGGTCGGGATTAAGTTTATTACCGTGCTTTATGGCATTAACAAGCGCCTCTTCAAGAGATAGCTTAATATTAAAAAGCTCTCTTTCCTCAATGGATGGTTTTATCCCTTCTATAATCTTCGAGATAACTTTAGGGATAAGCTCTAATTTTGAAGGGATGTTTTCTGTTATGGTCAGCATGTATTTTCCTCAAAAAGCGTATTTTATATTATGGTTTTTTGTGTTTTTCGATTTCTTTACTTTCCATGGCCGACAGATAAGCATCGGCTTCGGCTATGTTCTGAAAAACCTGCATATCACCAAGCGCCTTAATAATATCGAAAGCGAGCTTAATCTGCGGCTGGAGATTTATCATAATAAAAGCGCCACCCTGCTGTTCAATGCCTTTCTTGGCACGCAGCAATGTGCTTATCCCCATACTACTGATGTAACTTAAATCGGACATATTCATAATCAAGACTTTTGTAGACGCAACCAGAACCACTTTAAGTTTATCTTCAAGCTGCGTATAGGTTTGAGAGTCAAGCGAACCGGAAAGCCCTACGATATATTCACCTTCTTGCCTTTTTATAATCGTAATAACTAAATCCATAATCTATCTCCTCCTATCTTTCTCTTGTGAAGGAAGCTTTGAGCGAATCTTTAAGCTCTTTACCCACAGCAAAAGTACCACTGATAACGGCTTTAGACAAATCTGTAGCGCTATTAACTACACCCACAAGCAGCTTGCCCGGAAAAGATATAACGTTTTCAGCACTTAACCCGCCTTTCGGACGCGCTTTAAGCTTATTTTCTACAGCTTCTTTTATATTATCAATACCGACTGTCGGCGTATCCATTTTTGTCCTTACTGTAAAATCTAAAACTACCTTGCCATCGTCCATAGCCTTAAACATACCCAATACAGCGTCAGTAATCTTAGCTGCCTTTTCATCAGAAGAACCGGGCTCAGGAGGCTTGCGCACAATATCAGCGAGCTCAAGATGACATTCAGCGGTGATATTATTATTTAAACCGTGGACTTCGCTTGAAAAATTCAACTTCGCCTTCTCAATACGTGCCTTATCTAAATCCACATATGCGTAATAGTAAGGATAAAGATAAATACCGTCTATATCGCGTATTTTTAAAGTCGCCTCTATATCTTTCTTAAATAAATCCGCCCAACCTTCAGCCTCTATCGTACCCTCTTCTTGCCCCTGCTTCCAGGGAATCTTACCGTTTATTTCAAAATTAGTGACAAAAGACATCGGAAATCTGTAGATATTAACGAATCTTGCGCGTATATCATCTATAGTTATCCTAATGCCATCCTTGCCAACCGAATAATCAGTAAAATTTATCTTTCCGTTATCAATACTCAAATGTCTGAATGCCACAGGCATATGGCCTGCTCTGCTTATAGCTAAAAGATTATTTTGGGTCACAGGAGCGGCCACAACCGAACCCTGTACAGTATCTGCTTTTCCGCGAATAAGAGTCAATTCCGGACTGACAACCCTCACATCGCGTAATACAAAATGTCCGGCCGCAAGCCACAATAAGCTCGGGGTAACCTCAAGGTGTTTGACCTTAAATAAATCTTTGATATCTAATTCTTCTACCGTTACGCGCAGGGGGAAACTTACGTTAAACTTTTCTACTTTTACTTCGCGCTTAAGAAAAAATTCCAGCTGTTTGGTGAGTAAATCTTTACCTTCGATATTAAGAAATAAAAATAATGTTCCATAAAGAAGTAAAGCGGCAATTACAAATATTAACAAGAGTATGCGAATAGTAAGTTGCATAATATAGCCTAATCTTACTCCCTGTTGATGTATTTAAGAATGAGTTCGTGCGCCTGGGCCGAATCGAACGGCCAACCTACGGCTTAGCATGCCGCACTGGATTTCTCCAGCCATAAATGTTGCGGTCTGGACTATGTCTTCACCATTTCAGGTGTGTGGCGTATAGTCTCTGAGGACTCTCATTTTTATTACTCGGTAATCATTTGCCCAAGTTACATACTTACCCTGGTTATTACGGGTCTTATCAAAACGGATAACCTTCGGACCATTTTTAATATTTGGGACGTAAAGAACTGCGTCTTTCTCTGGACAATATATTGCATAAAAATCAAAATCAGCCTCACTATAATGTTTCATATGTGTGCCGTTTTTGTCTGCCCAGCTAGTTCTAAACTTAACCTCAATCGTACCGCTCTTTTGTAATGAAGCATACTTAACCTGCAACTTAACAGGCGCTCCATTACGCGAAATCGCTACGATATCATATGGCTGATGTTCCGACAACGGGATACACGGGACATATCCCTTATCGACAAGATCGGCTATACACTTTGCCACTCCGATATCCGCCTTGAATTTAGTATGATGCAGAATTCACCTCCTTTCCTTAGCATATGAATACCTGTAATATAAATGGTTGCCTGCAAATAACCCTCATAATTATAAGTAGGGCTTCTTTGCATATAGCCACATTCACTCCATATGTTGTTTTCCATATAGAGGCTCCTATGGAAGGCAGTTGCTCTATCCAATTGAGCTACAGGCGCATTAACTTATCAATTTATATTGTAGCTCAAAATTCCTATTACCAACGACGAGGGAAATTTTTTATTTCCGAGGAGTCCCGCGCGATTTTTGCGGGATTGAGCTACAGGCGCATTAAACTTTATTGAGAAATCCCCGAAGCTTTTACGGGGATGAGCTACAAACACATTATTCCCAAATTATGCTGTGGTGAGTTTGTCGAACCACAGGCGCATTAAATATCAACTTATGTCTGAAAACTATTTCTTAAATTTAGAATCCTTCGTAACTTCTATCGGACCTGACTCTACTAAGAAATCTTTGGGTTTTAACCCTTCGAGCTCTAAAGCCCTAACCCAATATTCTAATGAATCGAGGCGGCTTTTTGTCTTTTCATACACTAGCCCCAAATTCATCCTTGCCTGATGACAATCAGGATAAGCAGCTAATAAATCTTCGAACGTCCTTTGTGCAGCATATAGATTGCCTTCCTGAATATATACTATACCGCGGTTATTCAAAGCGGCTTTCGCATAAAGAGGATTGGATGAATCAAGCAGCATTGCCTTCTGGAATGACGCATCTGCGGCAACATAATTGTGAGCGCTCTGTTGTTTGACGCCTTCATTATAATAGTTGACCGCTTCAGCGGAAGTCAATTCAGTTGCGTATAGCGTACTTACAACAAAAAGGCTAAAAACAATAAAACACAGAACCTTCCTACGCATGAACACCTCCTCTTAAATTGTGATATAAAAACTGCTATCTTATAATAAAATTAAAAAGTTGTTTTTGGATAAAAGTCGGGGCGGTGCGACTTGAACGCACGACCTCTTGCTCCCAAAGCAAGCGCTCTAGCCAAACTGAGCCACGCCCCGTTTCACCCTATTTTTATCATATCAGTGAAACGGTACCGCCTGCTATAAGCACTCTGTGGTACCTAAATTTCACCCTATTTTTATCATGTCAGTGAAACGGTACTAAAGCGCCGTTAGCTTACCTAAGGCGCGTAGTACCTAACTTATTATATATTATCTAAATCCTAACCCCTTTAACTACAGTATTTTGATTATAACACGTAAAAAAAACTTTTCAATTGCAAATTTTTGCAGTAAACTAAGTTACACATATGAAGAATAATATAATTATAATAATTATAATAACCGCCTTCCTCCTTGCTGCCTCCGGCATAATATATCTTAATAATTATTATTTACCCATAAAATTAAAGGCCCAGCTTCAAGACTACCTCACTCAGAAGTTAGGATATAATACAGAAATAGAGAAAATAAACTACAACCCGTTCCAAGGGGTAATGATTACCAACCTTACCGTCTTCGACAATGTAAACGATAAGGATAACACCATACTGAATATCAACGAGCTGCATTTCAACGTTCTGATACTGCCCCTATTTAAAGAAAGAAAAATTATTATCCCGGTACTACACATAGATCAACCGCGACTTTATATACGCTACCATAAAGACAACACTTTCAATTTCTCCCGCGCCCTATCTTCGATAAAAAAACCTGCACCAACAGAAGAAACGCACACAAATTTCTCGTTATTAGTATCAAAGATAGACGTATCTTACGGAACAATAGTGCTCAGCGACGAACGCTATACACCCTACTTTGAAAAAACTATACAAGACCTCGATATCGGCATAGGCCTGACCCCATCGCTTAATGTGCATTTTGTTGCCGACGGAAAGTTCGCCACGCAGGACAACTCCTTTACAAAGATATCGATTAAATCCGATTACAACATCCCCACAAAAGAATTAAGCTCTAACATATCGCTTGCAAACCTTAAAGTCTCAGACTTCTCATCGTATACACAGAAAATTCCACTATCTATACAATCAGGCACCATAGCCGACGCTATAATAGAGCTCAAACTTTACAAAAACAACCTAGACGCCGGAGTGGTATTTAATTTTAACGACGCCATCTTAAGGAAATGGGATATCGCTTTAACCTCAAATCTGAATATAAAAGGAAACTTTAAGTATAATTATGCGGACAAACAAAACAGCTACAACGCCAATATCAAAATAAGCATGGGTAAGCTCGAAGGGTTAAAATACGCTAAGGAAATCAGTGAAATCACAGGTGACATAATTCTGGATAAAGATAAAATCCAGACAGGGAACCTGAAATTCAAAGCCCTTGGCTCAGATATAAACCTAAAAGGCGAATTTACCGAATTTTCCGATCCTAATATGTACCTGGAATTTTCAAGCCAGACGGCAGATCTAGGGAGCATCTTTACCGCCTTGCGTTTCCCCAATAACTTAAAAATCGAAGGAAAATCCAAGGCATCATATATTTTAAGCGGGCAAAAAATAAACAAAAACCCTATCCAGCAAGAAGGAACGTTTGAAATAACAAACACTAAATTCTCCGCCCCTTTTCTAAAAGAACCGCTACAGAATCTAAATGGCAAGGTGCTTTTTAATAAAAACAGTGAAATAGAATGGAGTAATCTTGCCTTTGATTATCTCAAAACTACCTATAACACAAATGGTAAATTATCAGAACTCAAAGACCCTCAGATTAATTTCGACATTTCTTCGAAAGACCTAAAAGTTATCTCCGATATAAAAATTAAAAATAAAATTGTTAATATAAAAGCCCTTGAGGCAAAAACGCAAGGCTCGCTGCTTAACCTGAAAGGCACGATAGATACGCGCGAACAAAATAACCCCAACTTAAACCTCTCGCTAAATTCCACGATACGCAGCGAAGACATAGCTAAATTCCTGCCGGAGAAAACCACCAACATTATCAATAAGCTAAAGATAATTACGTCTCTTAAATTATCCGGCGAAGTAACCGGTAACGCTAAGAATTTTAAAGACTTGAATATATCCTTGAAGGGCGACTCCGAACTCCTGTCTTTATACAACTTAAAATTCGAAAATCTCTCTTTTAATCTTATTCAAAAAAATAAACAGCTTTCGATTCCGCGCCTCAGCGCAAAATTCTATTCTGGGGAAACAAACGCATCATTTATTTTAGATATGAACAACGAAATACCTGGTTACCAATTGAATCTCTCTTCCAAAGATGTGGACCTAAGCCAGCTAAAGATGGACACAGATTTCAAAGATAAGGATATATTCGGTAAAGCAAAAATAAATGCCTTATTATCAGGACAATTACAAAAAATAGAGACCTTAAAGGGGATAGCTGACGTAGATATCATTGAAGGGAAATTATGGCAACTTAATCTTTTTAAAGGACTGGGAGAGTTCTTTTTAACGCCCGATTACAAAAATATTGTATTCGATGAAGCCTCCGGGACATTTGATATAGAAAATAAAACCGTTATTACAGACGACCTTACACTCAAAAGCATACCTCTAACCCTGATGGCTGAAGGACAATGCGGCTTTAACGGCGATCTTGACGTTACAGTCTACAGTAAAACAAATAAAGAATTGATAAAGGACTCTGCCGATATTCGTAAATTCACTGCTGCGATATTCGGTGAACTTCGCAACTCTCTTGCCGTAAGAATAACCGGCACAATCCAAAAACCAAAATATTCGCTCGTCCCCCTGCCGCTTGACTTCTTAAAAAGTATCAAGAATTTCTTTTTAGGTAAGGATTAAGCAGGCCTCTCGTCTTTTTAAGCGCCCGGTAACGATGGCTGATTTTATGCTTAACGGCGGGACCCAATTGGGCAAAAGTTTTTTTATAGCGCGGGATAATAAACAGCGGATCATAACCAAAACCCTTGTTACCTTTTAATTCAAAACCTATTAAGCCATAACACCTACCTTCTACTACTCCGACTTTGCCTCTTGAATCCGCCAAAGCTACAGCGCAGACATAATGAGCTTTGCGTTTCTTAGACGACAACCCCTCCAGCAATCTCAACAACTTTGCATTATTTTTATCATCGCTCTTGTCTTTACCTGAGAATCTTGAAGAGTATATGCCCGGTGCGCCTTTCAAGAAATCAACGCACAAACCGGAATCTTCTCCCAACGTAAGCTTGCCTGTAAACTGCGCGATTTTAACAGCCTTCTTAATAGCATTCTCTTTGAAAGTTTTACCATTCTCTACTATTCGCGGACAATATGGATAATCGGCAAGCGAGGTAATCTTCAAATGCGGGCCCTTGAGTATTTCTCTTATTTCTCTTAGCTTCTTTATATTCTTGGTTGCAACAACCAGCTCTATTTTATTCATTATGGACTCAAACAATGCCCCTTAACAGGCTGCGCTGCATATCAACAAGGGCAGAGATACCTTTTTTAGCCAAATCAAGCATAGTATCCATTTCTTCTTTTTTAAAAGCCTTTCTTTCAGCAGTCCCCTGTATTTCAATAAATTCTCCTTTGCCGGTCATAACTATATTCATATCTACTTCGGCCTTAGAATCCTCTTCATAATTCAAATCGAGCAATGCCTGAGAATTAACTATTCCCACGCTGGTTGCGGCAACAAAATCCCTAATCGGTATTGTTGAAATCAAGCCTCCCTGCTTTAGTTTATGTAATGCATCGGCTAACGCCAGAAAACTCCCTGTAATGGATGCGGTCCTGGTCCCCCCGTCTGCCTGTATCACATCGCAATCGATGCGTATACTGCGCTCTCCTATTGCCCTGCAATCGGTAATCGCACGTAATGATCTGCCGATAAGCCTCTGTATCTCATATGTACGCCCAGATTCTTTATTACGCGGTATACGGCTTATGCAGGAACGAGGCAACATTCCGTATTCTGCCGTAACCCAGCCGGAACCCGTGCCTTTCAAAAAAGGCGGAACGGTCTCATCCACAGAAGCAGTACAGACAACTCTGGTATTCCCCAATTCAATCAAACATGATCCCTCTGCATGTTTTATATAACTGCGTGTTACTATAATCTTTCTCAACTGTTCATTACTTCTTCCGTCTAAGCGAGACATCGAACCTCCCTTTGAATATCATTTAGACTCCAAATCCTTATATATATTCCTTCCTTTTGCATCTATTCCCACTATCAGGGGGAAATCTTTGACTTCTAATCTATAAATTGCCTCCGGTCCTAAATCTTTATAAACAACCGCGTTCTTTTTCTTAACGCAACTTGAAAGTAATGCTCCACATCCTGCAGGAGCTATAAAATATACGGCTTTATATCTTCTTATTGCCTCTATAACTTCTTTCGAACGAGAGCCCTTACCGATCATTATCTTTAAACCATTTTTTAAGAGTAGCGGAGTAAAATTATCCATCCGCAAGCTAGTAGTCGGCCCACACGAACCTATAACCCTGCCTTTCGGCGTAGCCGTCGGTCCGCAATAATATAATGCGGCGTTACGCAAAACAATCGGAAGTTTTTTTCTCTTATTTATTGCCTGCGCAAGACGCCTATGAGCCTGATCACGGGCAGTATAAAAAACTCCGGTAAAAAGATATTCTTTGCCGCATTTAAGTCCGGATAAATTATCAAATCCAGTTATATGTTTCATTTATACTTTATGATCCTCAAGAACCGGAAATACTGCTTGCGATAATGCTCTTGAGCTCTTCCTCATCCTTTACAGGTTTAGCATTCTTTATTCCGGCGGGGATAACGATACTCCCGGCAGGGTAACTATAAGAAATCTGGGTATCAGCGTAAGTTTTTATGGCGCTACCCTTATTCGAAGACAAAGTCATTTCAATATTCTGCGATGAGTTAAGCACACGGTAGTTATCTTTAGACACCGTCATCTTAACTTTATAATCACTGAAAAACATATTTGTTTTGTCTTTATCTTTATTGGCGTAAGCAAGTATTGATTGCACCATGGCATCTGCCATGCCCTTTAGATTCATATCAATCTCATAACATGGCACCCCCGAGACTTCCTTCTCTTTTATTGAAGTTATGCTATCCGCCTGCGTATTCTCGTTGATAATCCCTGTCAAATTACCTGCCGAAAGCTGCTCCTGCATGCTAGAGGGAACCCCGGGGATATCAGCAAAAGCCTTAATTGCGCCCTCAGGATCTGATGCGCTGCGCATATTCTCCATAGCATCCCAGAATTTTCCCATAGCAACAGAAGTAATCTTATACCATTTACCATCATACTCAAGATAAAAGCTGTCTTTCGTAATTAAAACTATTGTTTTGGTATTCTTTATTCTGTTAATCATATCCTTTGTCGACGATTTCAGTTTTGAAGAATTGGCATCGAGCGTCTTAAGCATAACGCTTATCTCTTGATCTGTTTTACCTGCCTGCTTAGCCTTAAGCCTCGCCTGCTCTTTCATCGAAGCAATTAAAGCATCGGTGTCAAACTCGTAGTCAATTATTGAGCCGGTCATTTGCATAACCCTATTCTTGAAATCCATGTCAGAAACTTTTCTTGACTTAACATGCATAAAATCCTGCATATCTACTGTCGCTATCTCATCTACAGTAATGCGCGAGACCTCTTTCCCTGCCTTTTTTATCTTATCGAGGAGGTCTTTCTTATCTGCAGAAATGCTTTCCTGGCTATCTGGTTTAACGCTAAGCGGCTGCGCAACAGCAGCTGCACTTTCGATTGGTTTACCGTCTATAGTCTGGATATCATCAAAGAAATAAGTTGAATTTACCCCCTCCATAATCTCCAGCTTTATATAATCGGATGTTTTATCTACTACCTTCCCTTCGATAGACTTGCCATTTTTCAAAACTATCGTCTCGGCATAAGACAATGAAACAACGGCAAAACTGCATAAAATAAGAAGTAGTTTTTTCATATTATAATGTTGTTACTGCGCCCCTCAACGCATGGCAACTAACATTCACGCAGACCGGAAGGCCTGCAATATGAGTAGGATGGGTTTCGATATTAACTGTTAAAGCAGTAGTTTCCCCACCTAACCCCATAGGGCCGATACGAAGCTTATTTATCCGCCTTAATAAATCACGCTCCAGTCTTAAAACATAGCTGCTGGCTTGCGGCTTCCGATTCGTAATCTTTCTTAGCAACGCCTTTTTCGCTAATAGACAAGCGTAATCAGCAGTCCCGCCTATGCCAATACCGACTATATAAGGCGGACAGGCATCAGGCCCTGCCTGCTTTACTGTATCAACTATAAAATCTTTTATCTCTTGCAGACCTGCAGTCGGCTTGAACATCTTTAACCTTGTTTTGTTCTCACATCCGAAGCCTTTAGGCATTAATATGAGCCTCAAAGATGATCCGCTAACAATATCAAAATGAATAATACAAGGTGAGTATCCCGGCTTACCTCTTAAAACCGGATCTTTTACTATGGAATTGCGTAAGCTAAATCTCTTATATCCTGACTCAATCCCCTTAATTATAGCCTGCCGGAGATCGCCCTTTATCATAACATTCTGCCCTATCTCAACAAAAACAGAAGGCAGGCCGGTATCCTGACAAATAGCTATCTTCTCTTTCCTTGCTATGGCAGCATTATCTATTACTTGCTTCAATGCTTTTCTGGCTAATTTATTACTTTCTTTACGGTAAGCAGACTTAAGAAGAACCGAAACCCCAGCAGGGAGACAAAAGTTAGTTTTTGCGCAAAGAGATATTACTGCATCCGTTATCTTATTGCTTGATATTAATCTCATTTTCTGGGGAGCCGCCCGTGCTCTCTGGTTACAGTAGTTGTAATCCCGCCGCGAGGGTTAAATTCACCTGTAATCTTTAACCAATAAGGTTTACAGGCCCCCGCAAAGTCTTCAAGCATACGGTTTATCAAATGCTCGTGGAAAATCCCCAGGTTACGGTAGAAAATCGTATACATTTTGAAAGACTTTAACTCTACGCAATACTTGCGCGGAGAATATTCAATTATGATACGGGCAAAATCCGGTAATCCGGTCTTAGGACAAATACAGGTAAACTCAGGGATATCAAGCTTAATAATATAAACCTTATCGGGATATTGATTCTTCCAAACCTCAATGCGCGGAGTTTTAATACGCCTGATATTATTTTGCAAATCTTCGTACGCTGACTTCTTCATTATTTTATCCCCACTACTTTATGTATCTGCGGTATCACGCACGCTGTTATCTTCTGGCCTGAACAAATATCCATATAGGCTGCTAACTTACTATCAAGATAGGTCCCTTCTTCGCTACTATTAGGCTGCAGAACAAGCGTAATAGCAGGGTTGACATCGCTGATAAGCTTAATCGCCTCTCTTATATCCTGCTCATCAGTCCAACTGCATATAATAGCTTTTACAAAAACTTCTTTTTTACATGCAATTTTCAGGAACCTTCGGTGAAAATTCCATAGATTACCCATAGAACTTGAGCTGGGAAGTTTTAAATCCATAGCTACAATATCAACATATGGGATAAGCTCGCCCAATTCAGGGGCAAGCGTTCCGTTGGTCTCAAGATAATTTCTATAGCCGTTGGCAGAGGTAAGCTTAAACACTTCTTTCAGGAAAGCCTTCTGCAATAGAGGCTCGCCTCCGGTAAAAGAAATGGAATGATACTCCCTGCTGTTATAAAGCAGGATTTCCTCAAAAAGCTCCTGCGGCTGATATTCTATAAAGCGGTTCAGAGGCGTATCGCAAAAAGCGCAGCTTAGATTACAGCCAAACATCCTGACGAATATCTGCTTCTCGCCGAGATAAAGGCCTTCGCCCTGAACGCTCTCAAAAACCTCAAAAACTCTCCCCTTCAACTCATTATTCCTTTCTCTTAATTAAAGGATCTGTTACGCCTGCTTCCTTAAACCCTTTAGCACGATAATAACAGCTATCACACCTGCCGCAAGGTTTCGATGAACCGTTATAACAAGACCAAGTCAACTCAAAAGGAACCCCCAAAGACAAACCCAAGCGTATGATAGCGGCCTTGTTCTTCATTATTAAGGGTGTCTTTATGCTTATGCTATTTCTCTGCACCCCTCTTTTTGTACCGCGCGCAGCAGCCTTACGAAATGCATGATAAAATCCCGGCCGGCAATCCGGATAACCCGAATAATCTTGGGCGTGGGCGCCGATGAACACAGCTTTAGCTCCTAGCGCCTCGGCATAAGAAAGGGCCGAACTTAAGAATATTATGTTACGCGCCGGGACATAAGTTGACGGTATGCCTTTATTGGGCTTATCGGCGGCAACCGGAACGCCATCATGTAAATCTAATAAACTTGAGCCTCCCCAGGGAAGAGAAATCTTGACGATCAGATACTTACAATGCGCTCTCCTGGCGATATCCCTGGCAGATTTTATCTCTCTTCTATGGCGCTGCGCATAATCAAAGATAAGACAATAACAATCAAAGCCTTCTTTTTTGGCTAAGTATAAAGTAGTAGCCGAATCCAGCCCGCCCGACAATAAAACAACTCCCCTTTTAGCTGCAGATTTATTTTTACGGCTCATAATAAGTGGCGCAACTCGTATTATTTTCCCAAACAGTAACCGAAGAAATATTCTTTATTCTCTTCTTAATACGCTTGTAAATATACTCTGCTATATTCTCGGAGGTAGGATTTACTTTTTTAAAATAAGTGATTTTATTAAGATAGCGGTGGTCGAGCTCGTCGAGTATCTTATTGAGACTTAACTTCAGATCTTTAAAATCCATAACCATACCGCTCTTATCAAGAGTTCGATTAGATACCAATACTTCCACTTTCCAGTTATGACCGTGGAGATCCTCGCACTTTCCGTGATAGCCTCTTAAGTTATGAGCCGATGAAAAATTAGCCTCTACTTTTATATTATACATTCTGCCTTCTCTACGTTAGTTACATTTCTGCCTAAGAACCTAGCAGCTAAATCTTGAAACCATTCCGGGTTATCACTGACAAAAAACCTGTTCAAACCTTTTGTTTTTCCTGAATTAAGCAACCCCTCAACTGAAAGTATCTTTTTTACTTCAATAGCTACCTGCTTTGCCGAATCGATAAGTGTAATCTCTTTACCTAGAACCTCCCTGATAACCGGCTTAAGCAAAGGATAATGCGTGCATCCTAATATAACCGTATCTACTTTAGCTTTCTTGATGGCAGACAGATAGTTTTCTGCAACCTTCTTAACAATTTCTCCATTATAAAGCCCTTCTTCCGCAAAAGGAACAAATAAAGGACAAGCAGCGGTAACGACCTTAACAGAAGAGTCAAGCTGATGTATCTCATTTTCATACGTGCGGCTTTTAATTGTTCCGCGCGTGCCGATAACACCGATACGTTTATTCTGCGTAGCATATACCGCTTCTCTGACACCCGGAGTAATAACGCCGACAACCGGAACGCGAAAATTACTTTTAATCACCGGTAAGGCAAAACTCGAAGCAGTATTACAAGCAACGCAAATAAGCTTCACATCGTGCTTAAGTAAAAATAAAATATTTTCAATTGAAAAGCGGATTACTGTTTCTCTTGATTTTATACCGTAAGGCACCCGGGCGGTATCCCCAAAATAAACTATATCCTCCCCCGGAAGCTGCTGGATAAGCTCTTTTACTACAGTAAGGCCTCCTACGCCGGAATCAAAAACTCCTATGGGTTTCTTTACCACACTACTCCTCCATTATTAAGTTGCGTCATTAAAGAAAAACTTACGGATACATAGAACAAGAATTAATTTCTCGATGCCTCCATAATAAGAGAGGCATTCTTTGAATATCTCCCTACGCCTTCAAATATACTTTCTGCTATCTGCTGCCGGTAAGCGCTATCGCGCAGGAGCCTTTCTTCGTAAGAATTGGAAAGAAAACCCACTTCAATTAAAACTGCCGGTATCCGGACGTTTTTTAAGACGTAATAATTTGCGCCCTTAACTCCCAAAATAGGAACCCGTATATTTCTGCTGGCTGTCTGGCATAAATTACCTGCTAAATCAATTGATTCTGCCCTGTTGTTTGTATAAATCATATCCCACAGCGTAACCTTAAGGTCATTAGAATTACTTCCTAACGAAGACCCTTTTATCTGAGGAGCAGAAATTCTAGCCAAAGAAAGAGCGCGCTGATAATCACTGATCTTTCCCGAAACATAATAAACCTCAAACCCATTCATGCTTCTTGAAGGATTGGCATTAGAATGCACGCTTATAAAAATATCGGCGCCTGAGCGGTTAGCAATTTCTGCGCGCCTGGGAAGCGGGATAAAGACATCGTAAGTCCGCGTCATCACAACGCTGACACCGCTTCTCTCAAACATATTCTTTAGACGCAAGGCGATATCTAAATTTACATTCTTCTCCTGCAAGCCTGACCTGCTTATTGCGCCCGGGTCCTTACCGCCATGCCCCGGATCAATAACCACTCGCTTTAATTCCATAGGCACAGATATCTCTCTGCGCTGTGCCTGTGATGACCTAATAGGAAATAACTCCTGCAAATATTCATTAAAACGCCCGGGTACAAGAATCTGCCCCTGGTAGATATTAACCGGATGCCTTAAATCCTTTTTTTGTCCGTCCACGAGCATAAAATCATCGCCCACGAGCATGCTGACAGTATGGGTGTCTCTACGCAGGTTTATTGTATGCGCGTAAGTATCATAAGACCACTTTATACCGTAAGCATTGCATATCGGCACTAAAGGGGCATACTGGATGCCGCCTATATTATATGTAGGCAAGCCGCTCTCGATAGGTGTAGTAGAACAGCCGCTGAAAGATGCAAGTAAGAAGAGAAATAAGGCAATAATTAAATGTGCTTTTTTAAACATATGACTAAACCCAGACTCCACTGATAAGCTTGTTTTTCTTAACTCTAGACCACTTTTTTATTTGGATCTCTCTTTCCCTAGCTTCAGACTTTGTTAAAAAAGAACCTGAAATATAGACTAACTCTAGCGGTCCTTGGTTAATTGCAAATTTAGCTCCGAAGCCTGAATTATGCTTTCTTAATCTTTCTTGCGGGTTAACAGAAATCCCTGTATAAAATCTTCCCGTCTTAGCTTTAGTAATATAAACATACCAACTATCCATTATTTTGGCCCCTCGATGCGCTCCTCACTTTGTTCGTCGCTCACTCGGGGTCACTCGACTATAAATATCTTACCACGAGCGAGCCATCCAATCTTACCCATGGCGAGTCGAAAGCTTTGTGGTTTACCACGAGCGAGCCATCCAATCTTACCCATGGCGAGTCGAGTGGTGGAGGTGCCCGGAATTGAACCGGGGTCCTTAGATTCTCAGCTAAAAACCGC
>CAYXSY010000006.1:48119-68855 GCA_964467905.1 uncultured Planctomycetales bacterium
TGGTGGAGGTGCCCGGAATTGAACCGGGGTCCTTAGATTCTCAGCTAAAAACCGCTACATGCTTAGTTTATCTTTTAATCTTAGCCTCTGTAAGCTCCGATAAACAGGATCCACAGAGGAGCGGCCTTTTAAATTTCACTGCAGCACCAAAGGCTAAAACACCGCAGCTATCCTGCTAGCGTCTCTTGATCAGGCCGCAGGCACTCCCGACCAAGAGGCTTACCTCAGTTAGTGAGGTAAGACAGGTAAACAACCTGCTGGTACCATTGCCATTGCTGACATAGGTGCCAAGCGGTTAACCATTGCTGGTTTTGCGTTTATATTTTGCAAGGATTGTTAACGCGGCCCACCCTGCGTCCGCGGCATGCTGTTTTTAACCGACGAACTTAAGTCGAACCCTTTCACCCCCCAAATTTTCCATATTCTTTTCATTGCGGAAAATTTGGTACCTTATCTTGATTTACAAGATAAGGTACCTTAACGTATCGTCGTCTACTTCCTTCTATTCTTAATCACTCTACGCATAAACCTGTCGGTCTCACGGCGCTTGATATCTTCGCGCTTATCGTAGAGTTTTTTGCCTTTACAAAGAGCAAGTTCTATTTTCACGAAACCCCTGTCATTAAAATAAAATTTTAGAGGGGCCAGTGTCACGCCCTTTTGCGAAACAAGTCCTCCAAGCCTTTCTATCTGCTTTTTGTGCAACAGAAGTTTGCGCTGCCTGTCCGGCTCAACATTCAAGTAACTGGCTTGCTCGTAAGGACTTATATTAACATTATACAGTATAACTTCATTATTATCAATACGCGCAAAGCTATCATCTAAGTTAATCTTTCCGGCGCGCAAAGACTTAACTTCGCTACCCCTTAATTCTATGCCGACCTCTATAGTCTCTAACACAGCATAGTCGCGGTACGCCTTACGATTGGTGGCTATAAGTTTCAATATCTTTAGTCCTTCCTGCTTTATTTTGACATGGTAAGTACAAAATACAAACTTAAGAATACCGGGATTGTAATAATACTAACGAGATGTCCAAAAAACACCCCCTGGCTTATAAGCAAATCCTCTTTTTTATAATGCCGGACAACGACAGATAGCGAAGTCGCCGGAGGCATAGCAAGCTGCATCAAAATTAATAACCCCAGTAAATACGGCAGGTTAAGTTTTAAGATTACCAATAACCCCAAGGAAGGCAAGATAATTAATTTAGCTAAGAGTGAAAGAAAAATAGCTTTTTTATCCACGCCCCCTAACTTTATACAGGCAATGTTGCCACCGACTATGAGCATTGCTAAAGGCAAAGTGCAATCCCCTACCATGCGCGCGGGAGTCATTATAAAATCCGGGATAAGTTTATTTAATCCTATGGCTACCAGAAATAAACTCACCAAATTTGCTATAACCGGGGGGCTGAATATGCTGCCTAATTCAAACTTCTTGGTGAAAGTTGAGGTAAGCATATACACTCCTACTGACCACATAACAAGGTCAAACCCAAGAAGAAAAAGAAAAATATAGATAAAAACCGAGCCTGCCTGATCCTTCGGCAACAATGCCGCTACCATCGCAAGAGGCATGTAACCTGAATTCTGAAAAGTAGATAGGCTCAAAAACTGCGTTTTATGTTTAGGACCCTTAACAAAACCAACAAATAGACTACCGATGATGAACCCAGAAGCCGTTATAAGAAGGCTGATTAAAGGGAAAAACCACCAGTCAGAATAAGTGTCAAAGCTAAAATCCTTAACCAGACGCGAAAAAATAAGCGCGGGGAAAATAATCTCAATTACTAGCCGACTTAATGACTTTAATCCCTCCTGCGGCAGGATATCTTTCTTGACCAAATAATACCCTAATGCCCCCAGGATAAATATCTGCAGGACAGCAAGCCCGGTAACCTTAAAAGACGCCAGAAAATGCTCCATTAAAACTCCTGTTTTTTTAGAAAGTATATTATATCAGGGAATTAAAACAGCTGCAATTCTAAATTGGATTGACACAAAGATAGTGGTGGGATATACTTAACTCTAAACGCGGAGGTGGTGGAATGGCAGACACGCAGGTCTCAGAAGCCTGTGTCGCAAGACATGAGGGTTCAACTCCCTCCCTCCGCATAAATGAGCAGACGGCTTACGGAGCCAAAAGCGACGTAAGCCGTAGCTGTTTAATTTAGACATTGCTAGCGTCTGCGAATTTATACCCGCAGCTGCGAATAAATTTCTGGCATCAGTCTCCAGAAATTTATGAAGCGGTTAGCTGCGGGTACTAACCGAAGCATCGCCCCACCATCCTCCCCATAAAAAAGAAAACCCTTTCCACAATCCCCTTATTCTCTCTTGAAATAACCCATTTATCAGGCATCCTTTAGTTGGAGGATTAGGGTCAGATTCTTTAAAGAAGTTCTCGCCTAAATGGAGGAAAACTTGCTTAAAAATAAGCTCTTGTTTTTCGTGGGGGTAGTTTTGTGCCTATGGACTTTCTTTTCCGTAGATGCGGCGTTGGCTAAGACGTCTATTGCTACTATTATTGATACCAAGGGCGAGTTGTATGATTCCGAGTTTATCTCCCAAACATTCCCCACAGAAATGATAGTCAACCAAACTTATGCCTGTTCAGTAACCATGAAAAATACCGGCTCTGAGCCCTGGGCAAATACAGATTCTCGGAAATTCAAGCTCGGTTGCTTCAACGTTGGTTATTATTGGGATATACCCCCGGTTGAACTTAGCGGATCCGTTGCGCCAGGACAAACTCATACTTTTGAATTCAATGTCACGCCTACGAGAGCTGGTCGCACTTATTTCAATTCTAAAATGGCGCTATTTGGATATATGTGGTTCGGTGACCTTTCAGATACGATATGGATTAATATTAAGCCCAATGATGGCGACGATGGCGGTGGTGGTGATGACGGCAGTGGTGACGGTGGTGGTGATGACGGCAGTGGTGACGGTGGTGGTGATGACGGCAGTGGTGACGGTGGTGGTGATAGTAGTAATTCCAAAACCCTCGTCATTTTTATGGGCGGCAAAGGCGATTATCCAGAAGCGCAGTTTCCCGATTTTAAACTAGCGTTTCAACTTTATAAAGAACAGCTGATTTCCGAAGGTAAAGAATGTAATGTAGAATGGCTTCAGGCCCCCACAAATGTAGTCTTGAGAAGAGCAGAACAACTGGCCAAAGAATTTAATCAGTGGTTATTAAACCCGGATAATCTTGATACGTATGACAATGTCTACATTATTACCCACTGCTATGGTTATGTAGTAACTAAAAACTCGGTATTAAGGTGCTTTGACACCGAACTGCCAGATGGCTTTACCCCACATGTCCCTGATGATTTAACTCTAGATCAAAAACAAAAATTACAAGATTTCTATAAGAAGGCAAAAGTTATCTCTATCTCTCCGCTATTAGGAGGCGAAGAATTTGCCAAGATGAAGCCTACCGGCCTTCCTATATTTATGTCCAGCGAGCTTAATCCTACTGGGAAATTCCAGAAATGGCTGTTCATAAATGATGATATTTTTAAGGATAACGTCAAAGACTTTGAAAGCCATATCGTGGTAGGTGACCGCCACTTAAAAGGCATTTGGGTAACCCGTGGTAATGCGACACTAAAGCAAGAGGTGCAAGACTGGCTTCTTGAGCACCTTGATCCGGTAAGCTTTTTTATTGATAAAAACAAAGCCTGGTATGCTAACTATGAAAAAGAAAAAGCCGAAGGCGGCAAACACTATGAATACGACAAATCAATATTTAATAGCCTCCCGGTACCGGTTGATTCTGATCCTCACTTTTCTCTGCTTACCTACGAGCCATTAATTACCGATGTAGGCGAGATGATCTTTGGAGATAGCTTTGAAATACTCCCTACTTCTATATATAAGAAGAGAAAAGCAACTACCGCTATCAAGTCCTACTGCCCTGAATGTGATGATGAATATACGGCTGATTTAGCCCACGTGCCTACTGAAAGTAACATTCAGGCGATATGCGATAGTGACCCGTCTGATCCGGATTGCCTCTCTAATCTTAGAACCGAGAAGAAATATACAGAAGCAGACTTCATAGCCAGCTATTATTACTGCCAGGATATGCATGAGCCATGCGAAATCCCCGGCGAAGAATTAGTAATTAATAACCTGCGCTATTACTGCGGGGATGATCATCTGCCCCATCTAAAACAAGATACACAAGGATACTGTGAAACCGGCTATGAGTGTTTATCCGGGCTTTGTAGCAGTAATGCTTGTTACGGAGATAATCCTATAGACAATATACCGATTCTGGATCCTATAGATGATATCACAGTAGCGGTTGGCAATCCTATCCAATTCTATGTTTCAGCCAACCGTCCCACTCCTGGAACACTTGATTATTCTGTAACCCATCTACCCTATGGCGCTACTTTCGAATATAGAATCTTCAAATGGACACCTATCCTCACAGGAACATACCACGTCCTTTTTAAGGTAATGTCGAATGGAAAGTTTGTGGACTACCTAATTGTGAATATCAATGTAGTTGCTCCAATCTATAACGCTGCTAAAAACACCACGTCTGTCAGAACCAATATGTATGTCAATAAATCTTACCGTGCGTCGGTGTCCATGAAGAACACCGGCAATACCTGCTGGCGTAAGCAAGACGGCTATAAGCTTGGCTTCTACAATCCAATTGATGGTTCGCCCTGGAATATAAACCGCGTCGAGCTTGATGATACTGATGTGGTTATACCGGGCAATATCAAAACTTTTTCCTTCGAGGTTAAATCCCCTATCAATGAAGGCCAATACAATTTCCAGTGGCGCATGGTAAAAGAAATTGGAGCCTCACCCATATGGTTTGGAGAAGAAACGGATAATTTTGTTGTCAATGTAACTACGCCTAATCTGGAGGCAATAGGTAATGACGCTAAAATTAATGGCCATTGTGTTGCAGGGGGAGCATTTTCTGAGTTAACCCAAGGCAAAACCTATAATGCTTGGGTTGAGGTAGAAAATATCGGAGAATCTACCTGGACCAAAGGAGATGGTTATAAACTCGGTTCCCAGAACCTACAAGATAATAATGACTGGGGATTGCATCGTGTTGAACTTAATCCCTACGTCACTATCCTTCCTCCTAACCCTAAAGACCCTGATGATATAAGAAATAAAGTAATTTTTGAGTTCTCAATCAGGCCTACAAAAACTGGCACGCTTAATTTCTCGTGGCAGATGGTACACGAAAGTGTAGGATGGTTTGGTGAAACTCTAAGCCGGCCTATAAAAGTTATACCTCCCGATAATCATGCCGCTTTTGTTGAATATAGGGATGTCCCGGAAACAATGCGTCCTGGTCAAATCTATTATGTATCAGTAGTCATGCGTAATACCGGTAACACCCCGTGGCGCAAGCAAGACTATTATAGGCTTGGCTACTTTAATATGGGAGGCGGGTCGCCATGGGGCATAGACCGGGTTGAACTTAATGAAGGTGAAACTATTTACAAAAATCAAAGCAAAACTTTTGACTTAAAAATCGTAGCCCCTATGACTAGCGGTGAATATCATTTCCAGTGGCTGATGGTGCATGAAGATATCGGATGGTTCGGCGAAGATTCAGAGTATAAGGTTATAAAAGTCCATCCTGATAATATCTATTGCCATAGCGCCGATACTAATAAAGACTGGAAAATAAGCCACGGTGAGTTGTTGCGAGTAATACAATTAATGAATTCCGGAGAATACCACTGCCAGAAAGGGTCTGAAGACGGTTACGCGCCTGGCGCAGGCGAACGTATCTGTCAACCACATAGTGCCGATACTGATAAAGACTGGAAGATTAGCTTTACTGAATTACTTAGAGTGGTACAGTTTTATAATTCCAAAGGATATGATTTAAAAGAAGGTACCGAAGACGGCTTTGCGCCGATTAATTAGCTATATAAATTCTACGCAGAAAAACAGCGGGGTTCAGATGAAAAGCGCTATTTCCCGCCTAAGCCTTTTCTAAACACTCTGCTGAAACAAAATACCAAAAGGCCTAATATCATAAGCCAGGAAAACCCCATAAATAACCATCCGCCTAAACTCAAAGCTGTCCTCTCTTTTACTTAAAGATAAACTATATCTTCATTGTGATACAAAGACAAAAATAAAAGCATGTAATCTCTTAGGTGCCTGGTAAGCAGGAAATTATTCTTGATATGCTGCCTACCATTATCTCCTAACTTCTTAGCGTATTCCGGGCTGTTTAAAAGCTGCTTTAAAGCAAATGCCGCCCCGTCAATAGAATGACACAGCAGGCCTGAATATTTATGCTTAATCTGCAAAGGTATCCCTCCGACATTAGAAGCAACTACCGGCTTTGCCTTCCAGAGCGCTTCGGCAACCGTTAGGCCAAATCCCTCTTTTAATGATTTCTGCATAATAACATTAGATGCCCTCTGTAGGGCATTTACTTCCAAATCATTCTGCGGCAGAAGTAAAATATGGATATCGCTATCACCGTCTGCTTTCTGCCTGACTTCCTCCAAAACAGCAAGTCCCTCCGGATCATCGGAAGCTGTCCCTCCGGCTAAAATCAGCTGACAATCTATATATTTCTTAACCTGCTTATATGCCTCAATAACTCCTACCGGATCCTTAAGCCTGTCAAAACGCGAAACCTGAGTGATAATCGGTTTGTTCTGCTCTATTTTATATTTCTTTAACACAGCAGATATCTCCTCTTCGCTTAGCTCTCTGTTTTTATCGCTCAAAGGGTCTATGGACGGAGAAATCAAAAACTGCCGTATAGGCAGCCGTTGAGAAAAGCTTGGAGCAGAGAATACCGCAGAATCATACTTAACTATAAAATCCTTTAGGAAACTCCATACTTTCTGCTCTGGGTTAGAAACATCGATATGGCATCTCCATATCCATTTATTATCTGCCTTCTTATCTATCAACGCTATCGGCTGCGGATCGTGAACAAAAACAATATCACCGTAAGTATTAACTTCCTCTATGTTCCTGCGGCTATTCTCAAGAAATATCTCAAAATCCCTTCCGCTTATCTGATCCGGCCTGCCGTGCAAAACATTATGGAACTTCTTTGTTACGTTAAAGAAATCCTCTCCGCCTTTAATAAGGTCCCACCTGGCGTCCACCCCCAACTCTTTTAAAAGCGGCACCATCCTGCTTAAAATCTCTGCCACTCCGCCGCCGACAGAAGTAGAGTTTATATTCTGAACCACCTTGTCGCTAAGGCGCTCGCCCAATAATTTCAATTCATCTATAATAGACTGGCCTACAATGGGAACATAGTTGTCTATTTGCGTCATTTTATTGACCCTGCCCTTCTGTTGACAAGCTTTATTATCGCTAATCTTAAATCCTCTAAAGTGCGGGTATAGGGATCAAGCCGGGAAATCTGCTCGGCAAGCTCTTTATCGCCTATAGATGTTTCTATCCAATAGGAGAAATCGTTTGTTGGCTTCTCAAGCCTTAACCTGGATTCAAAAATATGGAAATATATCGAATCAATGGTTATCTTCTCCAAGACGTCGGTAAATTCCATTAAATCAGAAACTACATATTTTGTAGGTAAAACAAAACTCATTGTTTTTATAAAATGGAACTCTTCGCCTTTGCGGGCGAACTTAAGTTTTGCCGTGGGGTTCGAGGATAAATACTCTTCTATGGTCTGGATTATCTTTTCTCTAAGCAAACGTATCTGGGAATACTGAACCGTATCAATACTTGCCAGCATTTCCCCTAATTCGTCTTCGCCTAAGACTTCGGATATCCAATATGCAAAATCATTAGGCGGTTCAGGAGATAAATACTGATGCTGCTGTAGAAATCTGTGGGTATGATGGTAAATACAGGAACCGGGAACTTCTTTAAGCATATCCAGGAGCTGGCCTATGGTGCTTGCCTTAAGCCCGGTAAGCTCTGATAAATGCAAGCGCGTAAAAAATCTAAAAGGCTCTTTAGCTTGAATCAATTTTGGCATGTTGCTGCCTCTCTTATCAGATAAAGCAGTTTTAATACAGATCTGTGGTCGTTTAAATAATACTCTGCGGATGAAGAGCTTTTCTTACCCACTACAACACTAATGCCTCTGTTCTTCAGCACCCTGAAAGCGTCTTCATCTGTAGTATCATCGCCGATATAAAGCGGGATTATTTTATTAGAGCCACCCTTAAATTTCTCTCTGGCTAAGAGCCAAAGGACAATTTTACCCTTATCCCACTCGACCGGAGGGGTTATTTCAAAAACCTTCTTGCCCGTCTTAATCTTAATCTTATTTTTTATAGTATACATAATAAGGCTTTCGCGCACAATGGTTTTCACTAGAGTAACATCTTTTTTATCAACAAGGCGGTAATGGATACTCAGAGTCAGCCCCTTATCTTCAATCAATACCCCCTTGATGCCTGAAAGATTACCACCTATTTCTTTACATATTTTCTTAAACAACGGGCGGTATTTCAAGAAAGCCGGATTCTCATGCTTTATCTGCGGCCCCTCTATCTCAAGGCCGTGGTTACCGGAATAAATAAGGCCTTTCAGCCCAACCATGCCTTTAATATCGCGCAGACTCCTACCGCTTATAATCGCTAATTTTATATTATCTTTTATCGACAAATCACAGAGTAGCCTTTTGTTTTCTTCAGGCATAACTACCTGCTGCGGGGTGTCAGCGATAGGAACTAACGTCCCGTCAAAATCAAGGAATAAAAAAATAACCTTGCCTTTTATGTGTTGCTTAATGCTATCCCAATACTTTAATATATCTCTCATATACAAAGAAGCTATTCTTTAAACTCAAACTTCAACAAATCAGAGATAATTTTCCCGGCCCAACGGAAAATGTTATTATTCTGAATCGCCTGCCTCATCTTTGTTATGCGTTTGGCCTCTTCCTCTGCATTCATACTCAAGGCCTGATAAATCATATCGCTGAATTGCTCGCGGTCATATGGATTAATCAGGAGAGCGTCTGTCAACTCCCTTGAAGCCCCCGTGAACTGGCTTAACACAAGAGCCCCCTTATTGTCTGAACGGCTGCAGATAAATTCCTTAGCCACCAGGTTCATGCCGTCATGAAGAGAACTTACAATACAGATATCCCCAAGCTTATAAAAAGCAAGGAGTTCGTTAAAAGAAAGGTGCCGGCGCACCAAAATAATCGGGTTCCATCCATCGGTAGAATGTTTCCAGTTTGTCTCTTCAACCAAAGCATTAATCTGATCATTGAGAATCTTATACTGAGGTATATGTATGCGGCTGATTTCACCCATCTGCACAAAAGCTACTTTTTCTTTTAACTCCGGATGTTTTTCAAAAAGCCGGTCTATAGCCAAAATCCTCTCCGGTATCCCTTTAGTATAATCAAGCCGGTCAAGCCCCAAAAGTACTTTCTGGCCCGAAAGAGAGAATTCCTCTCGTAAACCGTCAACCAGATTCTTGACTTCGCGAGAATCGGCTCTCGCATTTATCCCTTCAAAATCCACACTAATAGGATACGGCCGGATTAATGTTTCATGCCCACCCATCACAACCGAAAAACGCTCCCGGTCAATTTTGCTTTCCATCTCCCTGTCTATAGCTTCAAAGAAATTATCGCAGTGGTAACGTATATGAAACCCCAAGAGATCGTTTGAAAGCAAGCCTTCCAAAATCTCCTTTTTCTGCGGGCAGATGCGGAAAGTTTCGTAATTCGGCCATGGGATATGCCAGAAATGTGCGACAATAAGTTGGTTAGGAAGCATTTCTTTTAGATATTTGGGAAGCAGGCATAAATGATAATCCTGTATCCAGACAAAAGCCTTTTTATCACCTACTTCATCGGCCACGGCTTGAGCAAATTTCTTATTGACCGCCTGATATGATTCCCAATCATCGCTTCTAAAAGTAGGCCGCTGGAATGTCATATGCGAAAGCGGCCATAATGCTTCATTTGAGTAACCGTAATAATACCTATCCTCTTCTTCCTTAGTAAGCCACACTCTTTTAAGCGTATAAGAAGGGTTCTCCGGAGGGACTTTTATTTTACCCTCCTTATCTGTAACCTTACGGTCGGCATCTCCATTACCGAAAGCGACCCATAAGCCGTTACAGGCCTGCATAACCGGATCGAGCGCTGTAATGACTCCCCCTGCTCCGCGCTGGCATTCTATTTTTCCTTTCTTAAAAACATGGACATAAGGCTGCCTGTTGGAGACTACGATAAACAAATAATCACCCATCTTATCCTTAAGTAAATTCTGCAAATCTTGCTTAGTCCACATACACGCCTCCCTTTTGCCCAAGATAAGCTAAGCTACCTTCTCCTGATTATAATTAATCGCCCTGATAGGATAGGGGATAACTATGCCCTCTTTAGCATATCTCTTATGCAGTTTCTTTACAAACTCATGCTTAACCAAGTACTGATCGACAAATTCCTTAGCCCGCAGGATAACGGTAAAATTTATGCTGAAATCAGCAAAGCTGTGATATCTTATAAACGGCTCGAAATCCTCCACCCCTCCACAGTTAATTTTCATTACTTCCTTTGCCACCTCGCAGGTAACCCTTTCCACTTTTTCCAAGTCGCTATCATAATGCACGCCGACATCTATCAAAACAGCCATTTCTTTATCGGGAAGATAATAATTCGTGACAATTGCCTTAGTTAATTTCTCATTAGGAACCAAGACCACGTTATTAGGAAGCATCTTAATCTTGGTGGTACGCCACGTTATATCAGTAACGTACCCCTCTTCTCCGGAATCAAGCTTAATATAATCACCGACCCTTACCTGTTTAGCTACTATAATATGAAAGCCGGAGAAAAGATTTGAAAGAGTATCCTGCAGAGCCAAAGCTACCGCCAAGCCGCCGACGCCCAAGGTAGCAAGTATAGGCGCTATAGAGATGCCCAGACTATTTAGAATAACCAGAATACCTATAGCAAAAATAATTATACGGCTTATGTTCTGAGTCAGGGATGTAACCGGAAGAGCGGATTCTATTTTACGCGAATAAACCTTAATCAGGCCTGAAGACATCTGCGCCAAAACCATCGTTACCGAGAATATACCTAATACCAAAAGCACCTTATCTATTATACGGGTTGTTTCATCGGGTATCCTTGAAAACTCAAGCGCAATATAGATGCCAAGCATCATCGACCATATAATAAACGGTTTCTTAAGCGAATCTATGATGATATCATCCATTGTAGTCTTCGTTTTTTGCGCCCATTTTGCAAGGCGGATAAATAATACCGCGCGCAATAGATAACCTAGGAGAAATATAATCCCAAATACCGCAAATGGCGCCAAGAGCTCAAGTACATTCGTATTAAAAATATTATAGAAATTATTCATCCTCAATCCTCCTAAAAAATAAAAGCCATCATGCTAAGTTACGCAAGATGGCGGCCCGACCACCTAATAAACCTCTAGAAAATACACTCCTTTTCTAGACCCCGTTTATATCCGTTATGTTTTATTATACTACAGCTCTTATCGATTTTCAAACCATTATGTTTTTTAGTCTATCTTTGTGCCTCTTAACTTGTCTTTGGAGATATCATTAAACAAAGTACCTTTCTTATATTCGTCCACAACCTGCCTGTAGGCTTTAAACGAAGGTTTCTTGGAATAATCCCACCTTATGAGCCCAAAATAGTCAACGCCGTTATCCCAATGGCCCTGGCAATCACGGAAAAATGCCCAGAATACTTTAGCTATGTTATTATCCGCAAGAAGCCCCTTATAAACCTGCCTTACCCATTCTGCTTGTTGCACCTCGTCAGGGTTTGCCCCCATCCACCAGTTGGGTATGTTGCTTCCTCTTTTTATCCCCGGACAGCCTATTTCGGTTACCCAAATTTTCTTATTGCCATCGCCGTTTCTTTTCATTATTTTATAGGCTATTTTTGGATAGCTTGTCACGGCATGAACAGCCCCCGGATTCAATGGGCTCTGAAAGATATGAATATTTAATATATCGAAATAATCCTTGGCGCCGTTATCATAGAGACGGTTAACGCTGCCTATCCCTTCAGCCAGCCCGCCGTTTAAGACAATGCATCCCGGGTCAATCTTCTTAAGCGCATAATATACATCCTTAAGAAGAACGCAGTAAGACTTTAGGCCATCCTGCGGCTTCCAGTAGGTCCCTGAATCCGGCTCGTTCCAAACCTCCCAGAATTTGACTTTATCTTTGTAGCGGCTTGCTACATTTATAGCATAGTTCACAAAGAGTTTGTTATCTTTCGGTGGACAATTCCATGCACCGCAGCTTGATGCCCAATCAGCGCTATAATGCAGAATACCAAGAATATTTATATCCTCTGCGGTGACTATCTCTACAATCCGGTCGTATTTTGCGAACTTAAAAACCCCCTGCTGCGGCTCTATGTCGCCCCATAAGAAATCAATACGCACCCAGGAAACCCCGGCCTCTTTCATAAGGCGCGCTGCTTTCTTCAGCGAAGCCTCATCATGATATTTATAGTTATTCCAAGGATGATCCCAATGCAAAAATTCCAATACTCCAAAAGGGCTATCAAAATTATTCATAGTATTGCTCTCTCCTGCAAAACAAATACGAAAAATCAATATACTTAATATAATTATTGCTAACTTCTTATTCATGCTTCTTATCTTGTATATTGATGTAATCGGTAAAAGTCATCCTCTCTCCCAGCTCTTCCTTAACCACCCTGACTCTATCCGGGACATAGGGATGTGTTTTATAATATGTCTTAGGCCGCAACGGTCTTCTTTTATTCACCTGGTCTAACTTTTCAAGAAATTCTACCATCGCCTCCGGCTTATATCCTGCAGCACGTAAATAACGCGTAGAGAGCTGATCAGCTAGAAGCTCATCCTCTCTTGCATAACCAAGCATAACCTGAGTAAATGCTTCATCGGCTGCGGCAACCGCGCCTTGAGAACGCGTACCCCCTGCTATGAGTATGCTCAAAATGTTATAGCCTTGCATTGCCTGAAGTTTCTTGATGCTGTGCCGTGCTACAATATGCGCAACCTCATGCGCTATTACCCCTGCTAGTTCATCGTCATTGGCAACTTTATCAATCAAGCCCTTATTAATATATATAAAACCTCCGGGTAAAGAAAAGGCATTTACCTCATCGTCGTCTAAAACGCCGAAATAATAATTTATATCTTTTCTGTCGCAAACGGCGACTATTTTTCTACCGATATCCTCAACCCTGCGCTGATAAACGGGATCATCCATTACCTTGTATTCTTTTTCAACCTGCTTAACAACCGCCCTCCCCAAAGCAACCTCTCTATCGGTGCTATAAAAATAAATCTCCTCCTCCTTAGTAACAAGATTATATTCTGTGGTACATCCGGATAACAAAGATGCAAGAACAAGAATACATAAAGACATAAACGAAGCCTTCAAAACCTGCACGCCCATTTTCTTAAACATGCGGTAAAGTTTGCGCAAAGGCAGGCCAACTACATTATAGAAACAACCGTCTATGCGTTTTATGAAAAAAGCCCCCTTGCCTTGTATATCAAAACTACCGGCTTTATCAAGAGGACAGACACAACGAAAATAATTATTTATTTCCCTCCGGCTAAGCTTATCCATATAAACGCTTGTTTTCTCGCAATCTACCTCGACTTTATTATTGCCCTTATTTATAATCGCCACTCCCGTATAAACCTGTTGTGGCCCGGTTGACAGCTGCTTAAGCATGCGCCTGGCATCTTGCATATTCTTAGGTTTACCATAGATTTTACCGCCATGAACAGTGATAGTATCTGCTCCTATAATTATGCCTGTCTTTACTTTTTTTGCTGCTTCCCTGGCTTTACCCAGAGCGTTTTTCTTAACCAAGGAGGAATAAGAACCACTTCTTATCTTATCATCCTCCTTTATGCCGCTGGGGATAACCTTAATCTTTAATCCGAATATATCAGTTAATATTTTTTTACGTGCTTTTGATTTGGAGGCTAAATAAATATTCATGCTATCAGCTCTCTTTGATTAAGGCAGCAATGCTGCGCTTTCTCCGGCCAGATATCCGGTTGAAAATGCCGCCTGAAGGTTAAACCCTCCAGTATCCGCATCAACATCCATTATCTCCCCTGCAAAATATAACCCTTTTATCAAACGGGATTCCATAGTCCGCGGGTTAATCTCTTTCAAAAGGATACCTCCGCGCGTAACCATCGCCTCTTCCAGGGGCAGAGCTTTTTTAATATCAAACCGCAGAGATTTCAATAAATCTACTATTGCCAATCTTTCTTTATGCGTTATCTGGGATACCTGTTTTTGCTTAGGGATATTCAAGATACCTAAGAATACATCTACTAACCTAAGCGGCAGAAGCTCCTTCAACACGTTCCTGATATTTTTCTTAGGCGCCCTGGTAAATTCACGCATTAACCTTTTATCAAGTGAATCTTTAGATAAAGCCACTTTTAAATCTACTGCAACAGAAATATGCGCACCCTTGTTCATCCAATCAACAATCCTGCCGCTCAAGGATAAAACTAAAGGCCCAGAAATACCGCTACCGGTAAAAAGTAGCTCCCCGATATCCGAATATATATGTTTTTTACCGTCGCTAAAGTCAAGCCTTATATTCTTTAACGTAAGGCCTTCTAAAAGTTTATTATAATTCCATTTCGTATCCAGGGGAACCAAGCCGGCTCTTAAAGGAATAACGCTATGCCCTAGGGATTTAGCGATATCAAAGCCTTCCCCGCTGGAGCCGGTAAAACGATAGGACGACCCTCCTGTAGCTAAAATTATTCTCTCTGCTTTAATAAACTCTCCTGCCTGAGTAAGAATCCCCATAACATGTCCACGCTCTACAACAATGCTTTTTAAAACGTTATTATATAGAGTATCTACCTTATTCTTTTTTAATTCTTTTGCCAGGACATCTACAACGCTTGAGGACCTGTCGGTAGCAGGGAAAACCCGCAGCTGGCGCTCGATCTTTAATTTCAGCCCCCTGCTTTCGAAAAACGAAATCAAATCGGTATTAAAGAATTTCTTGAAAGCATCTCTTAAAAAATCTGCGCGGTTGGAAAATCTTGATAAAAAAGCATCCAATTCGCAGGCATTAGTCAGGTTACACCTACCTTTACCGCTTAAAAGCAACTTCCTGCCTAAGATATCGTTCTTTTCAAGAAGCAAGACGCTTGAGCCCAATTCAGAAGCCCTGATTGCAGCCATCATGCCCGAAGGCCCTGCTCCGATTACAATTATTTTTCTTGTCTGCACCAGAGGAAGAATCCTTTACTAAACGCCTAATTCGTCTTTGGTAAATATGGAATTGAGTTTGAGCCCTACTTTAGATAGGTTATCTGAAGCACCCTCAAGCCTGTCTACGATGACGAATGCATCTTTGGCGATAATGCCCATCTTATCAAGCGCCTCTTTTGCTTCAATCAAGGCCTTGCCTGTAGTAGCTACGTCATCAACCAAAATAACATTGCTGCCCTTAGCCAAAGATGGCCCTTCTATTTGACGCTGCGTGCCATGCTCTTTAGCCGCTTTTCTGACAATGAAGGTCTTAATGGGGATTTTATTGATATGGCTTAAACAAGCTATCGCGCCTACAATGGGATCGGCGCCCAAAGTAGGCCCGCCGACAGCAACGATATCCTTTTTATCTTTTATTAATTCCAGGAGGATGCTTGCGACAAGGTACGCCCCTTCAGGAGTAAGCGTGATTATTCTGCCATCAAGATAATAACTGCTTGTTTTACCTGACGATAAAACAAAGTTTCCTTTTCTCAAGGCTCCTTTCTCTAACAAAACCAATAATTGTTTCTTCAGTTTTTCCATCTGTTAAAATTTATATGCCATCTCAAGGCTAGCAACGTATGCATTTATAAAACTACCCTCAAGATTAAATTTCCAGTTATTATTAATATTATAATCTAAACCAATAAAACCGCCTACGATACTTTTAGATTTATATTCTTTAACATAACCTTGTGTGGTAATTGCAGTAACATCCCCGCCTGCAGCCGGAATAAACATCTCCTCTACATCACCTTTAGGCTTATCTTTTATTCTTACATCACTGTATTCAGCGCCTAAATAAGGAGTAAACTTCCCAAACTTCTTGGCTATATAAGGAGCGGCGTGCCACTCCTGAATAGTAAGCCTACCGCTCCAACGCCTAATCCAACTGAAAGCCATACTCGCAGGCGGGCCGATATACGATACTCTTTCCTGCATAGCATAATAATCACTCTCGCTTCTTAGGTATTGCAGGTCACAACCCAATATAAAGCCTCCCAATAGATCAACGGGATAAGCTCCTTTAAGCCCTGCGCCCCAATTAAAAGCCGTATCTATATTATATCTTGTATTGGAACTTATAATTTCGTAATTCACTGTTGCAAAGCCAGGCATTATTTCCAATCCGGCACCGCTATCCACCTGATTAATCTTGCCTTTATTGGTCCCGAGTTTTACATAAACATCCAAATTATCAAGAATTCCATAACTAATCTTTGTCATGGGCCGATAAAACTTATTAAGATCAGGGCTGTCTGAATTGCTTTGCATCCTAAAAAATACATCTGAGCCTCCCGGTCCGGCTCCTCTCAAAGTCAGATTATCCTGGTATCCTTTGGCTTTAAGCTTCCTCTTGAATACATATTCTCCATCCAATCCTAAGCTAAATTTCCCCTTACCTAAAGTTTCGGCCCCGGCAATGTCTGAAGCATGCGAATAAAACGGTAGACCCAGCAAAAATAAAAGAAACAATAAAGTTTTCTTCAAAAAGCTCTCCTTTGTTTTTATATTATAAACTAGTCATATTATATGTCAAGATAAGCGCAGAAGCAATTATTTTGACAAACCTATCTTTCATTGCTATCATATGCCTATGTTGAGCTGGCTTATACAGGGACTCAAAGAAGCCGTTTATCCTAAAGTATGCCTCGCTTGCAAAAATAGCATTAAAAACAGAGACAATATAGAGGAACTCCTCTGTATCCAATGCTGGGAGAATATACCGCGTAATCTGCCGCCATTTTGCAGGATATGCGGCAGGCATATCAATAGAAATAATTTTCATAAAAATATCTGCCCGGCATGCCTGAAGTCTGCGCTTCATTTCGACAGAGCCTTTAGCCCCTGCCTCTATGATGGGGTGATTAAAAACCTGCTGCATGAATTTAAATACAAGAATAAAGACTATCTTGGCAGAATCTTAGCCAAACCTATGGTGAAATTTATAGAAGAATATGACTTGCCAATTAACCATCTTGATTGCATAATTCCGATGCCTCTACACAACACAAAAATGCGCCAAAGAGAATTTAACCAAGCAGAAATATTAGGCCGAGAAATATCCAGCGCCTTTAAAAAAGAAATTGACTGTAAAACCTTAATCCGCAGCAGGCTTACAAGAAGCCAAACAGAGCTTAACTCAGATCAAAGGTTGTCTAACGCTAAGGATAGCTTCAAAGTAACTTCAAAAGAAACAATAAACAACAAAAACGTACTTTTAATAGACGATGTGCTGACCAGCGGCTCAACCGCATCAGAAGCGGCTTTAGCCCTTAAAAATTCTGGCGCAAAAATAGTATTTGTTTTAACACTGGCAAGCTAAATATATGAAGATACTGCGTAATTATTTTCTTAAGGAATTTATCGGCCCCCTGTTTCTGGTATTAGGCGTGGTTACCTTTGTTATGATACTCGGCAACTTGATAAAAATAGCCGATTTAATTATTAACAAAGGTGTAGCCTTAACCAGCGTACTAAAGTTATTCGCACTGATGATCCCGTCTTTGCTTACCTACACCCTGCCTATTTCGGTTCTAACTGCGGTCCTATTATCATTAGGCAGGCTCTCAGGAGACAATGAAATAGTCGCTATAAAAGCCAGCGGGATTAACCTTTTTACCCTTATGCTTCCGCTCATAATCGTCGGACTTATATTAAGCCTGATACTTGTAGTATTTAATGACCGCGTAATACCTTATGCGCATTACACTATGCGTAAAGCCGTTGTTGAGGTGGGGGTAAAAAACCCGACTGCCGCGCTTGAGCCCGGGGTCTTTATCGATTCATTTGAAAACTATATATTATTTATTTACGGGATAGAACAAAATAAACTCTATAATGTGCGTATATATCAGCCGCAGGGTGAAGATAAGCCTACGCGTACCATCGTTGCCAAAAGAGGCGAATTTATCGCCGTGCCTGAGAAAAATGCCATAAAAATGAAACTTATTGACGGAACATCCGATGAGCCCGACCCCGAGAATCCAAGCAACTTCTATAAGCTTAATTTTAAGACATATTTTATGACCTTAAACCTTGCGAAAATGCAGGATAAAGACAAAATCGGCAAAAAAGCCAAAGACATGACCATAAAGGAATTAATGGAAAAAATAGAGGAAGTCAAAAAAGACAAAATAGATCCTGCCCCTCTTTTGACAGAAATAAACAAAAAAATAAGCCTCGCCTTCTCATGCCTTGTCTTCATACTCTTAGGCATGCCGCTTGCCATAATAACAAGGCGGCGGGAGAAATCAATAAACCTGGGGATTGCCTTTGTAATCGTCGGGATATATTACCTCCTCTTTCTCGGAGCCGAAGCGCTAAGCCTTCAACACTTGCTTAACCCTGCTCTTGCTATGTGGCTGCCGAATATAATTATCGGTTCAATCGGAGGGATTCTTACTTATAAACTATGCGCATCCTAGACCGCTATATTCTTAAATCTGTATTCGGTATTTTTCTGGGCTGCCTTTTAACTTTTGCATTCCTTTATGTGATTATAGATGTTTTTTCCCACCTTGATGAAATTCTAAAACAAAAAGTAACTATTATTGTGCTGCTGAAATATTACGCCTCGTTCATGCCGATAATATTCGCGCAAGTAACTCCAATATGCTGCCTCTTAAGCACATTATACGCGTTCGGCAAACTCAACCGTGACAATGAAGTTATTGCCATGCGCTCATCCGGATTAAGCGTAATGCAAATAGCCAGAACTATAATCGTCTTCTCTCTATTGGTAAGCGCGGTATCGTTCTGGATAGGGGACAAAATCATCCCCTCTTCTTTGGCGGTGACCGAGAAAATAAAGGATGAGATGGAGAAAGGCACAAAAAAAGGGAAAGAAAAGCAACCCGATATAATCGATAATCTATCTATGTACGGCTTAAGAAACAGGTTGTTTTTTATCAGCAGGTTTGACTTCTCAACTAACACCATGTACGGTATTACAATACTCGGCCATGACGAAAAACAGAATATAATAAATAAAATAGTCGCTAAAAAAGCTGTTTATACCGACGGGATATGGAAATTCTACCACAGCATAACATATGATTTCACCGATAACGGCCAAATCAAAGGCGAACCCCGCTACGCCGAAGAGGAACTTGTGGCGATACCGGAGAAACCATCGGATTTTCTGGTACAAAGGCAACGTTCGGAATTAATGACCATATCGGAAATCGATAATTATATCTGGAGGCTCTCCAGGAGCGGGGCTAATTCCGTAATAAATAATCTTAAAGTGGATTTATACCAAAGATTCACTTATCCTCTGACAAGCGTAGTAATTGTGCTTCTGGGAATTCCTTTTGCTCTGACGATAAAGAAAAGAGCAACCGGACTTTATTCATTGGGGATATCAATTATGGTGGGATTCCTATACTATGTTATTAACGCGATAAGTATCGCTCTCGGTAAAAAAGGAGTCTTTCCTCCATTTTTAGCTGCCTCTTTCAGCCATATCATTACATTATCCTACAGTATATACTTAATCAGAAAACTTCCTTAAAGATTATTTTAAATATACTCGAGGTATTCTGCTGCCTAACCCGCAGACAATTTCATAGGGAATGGTGCCTGAAAGCTTAGCCAGATGTTCGGTAGTAATACGGCTCTTGCCTTGCGAACCGATTAAAACAACCTCATCCCCCTTACGAACTTTAAGAGCTCCGGTATCAACCATCATCTGATCCATACAAACAGTACCATTTACCTTAAGCAGCCTCCCCCTTATGATAACAGGGGCTAGGTTAGATAGATTCCTGGGATAGCCATCACCATAGCCTATAGGCAGGGTAACAACCGTAGTATCCCTGTTTGTAATATAGGTGTGGCCGTAGCTAATCCCCCATCCCTTAGGAACCTTCTTTATGAAAACTGCTCGCGTTTTTAAGCTTAGTACCGGCCTAAAACCCTTTAGAGGTTTATCCGAAGAAGACAGGCCGTAAAGAATCAGCCCCGGCCTGATTGTATTAAAATGACTCTGGCGGTAGCGCAAAATCCCCAGGCTGTTTGCGGCATGCACCATAGGAATATTTATTTTTGCCTGGCGCAGCCCTTCAATAAGCTGCTCAAATATATCCAACTGATAAAATGTAAACTCGGGGTTGCTATCCGCACACGGCAAATGGGTAAAAACCCCTTCAATGCTGATATTCTTTAATCCGCAAATATACTTTACAAAACTGAATGCATCTTCATATAAAACACCGATCCTGCCCATACCGGTGTCTATTTTTACATGCACCTTTTTCTTCTTTTTAGCCCTACAACAAAAAGCTGATATTGCCGATGCTATCTCTCTGTCACAAAGCGTCGGGGTAATATTATACTTCAATAGAGGCCCTATGTCGCTCTTAAGTATAGCCCCCAACACCAACACAGGCGTTTTTATCCCGTTTTTTCGCAAATTAATAGCCTCATCGACTGAAGCTACGCTCAAATAATCTATATTTAA